>DUKR01000077.1 GCA_013329175.1 Candidatus Woesearchaeota archaeon | reverse complement strand
ACTCAAGTATTTGGATGTCACTCTGGTCACAAACATTTATATACGTTTCCTCCACGGCAATTTGGGGTAGAATGATTGGGGCTATCAATCTTGACAAGTTGGGAGAATACATCCTCATAGCAATAAGCCTTGCTGTCTGCGTCCTTGCTTTCTTCATTGCAAAGCCCTACATCGTGGCTATGCTTACAGGAGCATTGATAGCATTCATATCCTATCCGCTCCACGCGTGGCTCACCCCTAAGGTGAGGTTCGAAACAGTATCGGCGCTGCTCATTGTCTTTCTCATCCTGCTGCTTGTTGCAATTCCTATCATCCTCTCGCTTAATGCCATCAGGACTGAGGCATATGCAAGCTATGTCTTTGTCAGGCAGAAGCTTGTCATCGGTGGCCTTTTTGAATCTGAATGCACAACAACAGGCTTTATCTGCTCACTCTATAACAGGCTGCGGGATATTCTCACCGAGCCTGAGGTGCTCTACTATATTGACACAGCATCGCAGAGGATAAGCACTACTATCGCAAACAAAGTCTCAGACATCATCTTCTCAATTCCTGCCGTTGTTTTGAGGGCATTCATAGCCTTCTTCACCATGTTCTATCTCCTGCGTGACGGCAAGCGCATCATGGCACAGCTGGAGGAACTCCTCCCGTTCAAGAAAAGCCATCGCAAGCGGATTATTGACAACTTCAAGAGCATCACCTATGCCGTGTTTTTTGGCCATCTGCTTATTGCAGCTATCCAGGGTGCACTGGGAGCATTAGGCTTCTTCCTCTTTGGAGTCCCTTCGCCGATTCTGTGGGGCATCGTGATGGCATTCTTTGCCCTAATCCCCTTTCTGGGGACCGCAATAGTCTGGCTTCCTGTAGCGCTGCTCATGATATTCACGGCAGCGACGACAGGAAATGCTGTGCTTCTCACCAAGGGGGTATTTTTTCTTCTCTACTGCTGGCTGATTGTCTCAACTATAGACAATATCCTGCGGCCAAAGCTTATCGGCGAGAGGGGGAAGGTGCATCCCATCCTTGTCCTTATAGGAGTCCTTGGAGGATTACATCTCTTTGGCTTTGTTGGCATATTCTTAGGGCCTATTGCCCTTGCTATCTTCACTACCTTGGTGCAGATATATGAGGAAGAAAAAGCAGGAGCAGCAACACCATGAAGCTGAAGGTCAGGGACATTGACATCTCGACAGGCGGCGTCCTTGTGGTAGCGGTCAATGAGCATGACGCAAGGAAGATTGATCTTCATCACCTGGATAGGGTCAAGATACGCAGAGGGAGCAGGGAAGAGACAGCTGTCGTTGACATCGCCTACGGAAGAAAGACCGTGCCAGATGGCCATATCGGAGCATTTGAGGAGGTGATTTCTTCTCTTCGGTTAAGGAATGGTGAGACTGTCCAATTAATTCCTGCACGAAAGCCGCTTTCGCTGCAGTTCATCAGGAAGAAGCTTGATGGCCTTACCCTGACGAGAAAGGAGATTGAGCAGATAGTCTGGGACATTGTCCACAACAAGCTCTCCAACATTGAGCTGACCTATTTTGTCGCTGCGTGCTATACCAATGCCATGAGCACGCAGGAGACCGTGATGCTTGCCAAAGCCATAGCTGAGCAGGGAGACATCCTTTCTTTTGGGAAGAGAAAAGTGCTTGACAAGCATTGCATTGGGGGTGTGCCAGGCAACAGAACGACGCTTGTGCTTGTGCCCATTTTGGCTGCTGCAGGCTTCCTGTTCCCAAAGACCTCGTCACGCTCGATAACCTCTCCAGCAGGGACCGCTGACACCATGGAAGTGCTGTGCCCAGTCTCATTTCCCATCCCAAAGCTTCGCTCGGTCGTCAGAAAGGTTGGTGCCTGCATGGTGTGGGGAGGAGCGCTCAATCTTGCTCCTGCTGACGATAAGATAATCCAAGTGGAAAAGCCTCTTGCTATAGACGCTGAGTCGCAATTGATAGCCTCCATCATGGCAAAGAAGTATTCTGCAGGCTCAACGCACATCCTGCTTGACATCCCCATCTCTGCAGGAGGCAAGATACGCTCACGTGCAGCAGCAGAAAAGCTGAAAAAGAAGTTCCTGCTGATTGGGAAGGCTTTGGGGAAAAAAGTTGACGTCTATATCTCTGATGGATCGCAGCCCATAGGCAACGGCATCGGTCCCTGCCTTGAAGCGCGGGACGTGCTCAAGATTTTCCGCCGAGATGCTGACAGGCCGATGGACTTGGAGGAGAAGTGCCTTGACATGGCAGACAGGCTCTTTGCGCTTGCAGGGGTAGCAGGGGGAAGAAAGCGGGCAAAGCGAATCCTTGATTCAGGCAAGGCCTACGTCAAGTTCAGGGAGATTATAAAGGCACAGGGGGGAAAGCCTACCATCACGCCTGACAACATAGCAGTCGGGAGGTATACCCATACCTATCATGCCAAAAAGAGCGGCAAGGTTGCAGCAATATCCAATGAAGAGATTTCCAGGATTGCACGCATTGCAGGTGCCCCTGCCGACAAGGGAGCGGGGATGTACCTCTATCATCATGTTGGCTGCAGAGTGAAGGAAGGGGATAAGCTCTTTACGCTCTATGCGCAGGCTAAGCATAAGCTAGCGTATGCCGTCGAGATGATCAGTGAGGATTGTGTTGAGGTAAGATGAGGGCAATAGGGTAGTACTTCACCTTTATGAAGTTGCCTGCCTCTTTGTAACTGTGATGGGCATCGCTCCCGAAAAGGCATTCCCTAAAAGCTCATTGCCTGTGGCTTCTTTCTCATCCCATCCCTTTATTTTTCCTCCCTCCCCTGTTTGTGCTGCAAATCCTGATGATGGAAATTCCGTCGTGCACTGCTGCCAGCGCCCATCCTCCATGCCTGACGGTGCAGCGCGCTACACTGCGGCAATGGCTGCAACACATGCCCTGCTGGCCAGCTGAGGCTTTTTTGTTTACCTCGGATTGTGCATTGAGTGGATTGCCTGAAACGAAAAGAAGGGAGTTACGAATTGAGTGTGGATGCGACGGGAGGCATGGCTAATGCCTTTTTTTCTACTGAGTTTTTTGGGAATGCCAGCTTTCCACGAGCCTGCCTGCCAATATCCCTCAAAGCCTTAACTCATGGCTATCCAGCGAGCCTGTATCCTTCCTCCCGGGCAGGGCTTTTCAAGAAAGTGAAGGAGTACGCAATAGGCGATGGCCTGCTGCCTATACTTCTTGATTCATCGTTACAGAAGCCCATGCATCTGGTTGCGGTGGCGAAGATGTTGCGGGCATGCCCCTGCCTTAGCACCCAGCGCTTGAGTTCCTTCACATCAGCCCTCGTGATGCGGGGGAGCGCAGGATGCCATTGTTGCCTCTTCCTGTCTCCTGTCGTTGATGCAGGCGAAGAGGCGGAGCTTAGGGTTTGTCGGGATGCCAAGTATGGATAATTGCGGTATTTATGTGACAGTAGCCGCAATTATTCAATAGGCGAAATGCGTGGAGAGGTGTCAGCAGACGCAATCCATCGCGGTGTCACAATATCAATGCATTTCTCCATAATTGTTCACTTTCCTGAAGCGATTGTTGCTGCATTTCTCTTTGGAGGTGATGAAGGCCTTGGCGTTTTCCTTAGCGTTTTTCACTCGAGCAGAAAACCATTGGTGTGCCGTCGGCTCGCATGGAGATGAAGCGGGACGATGAGGTCGCACCCCCGTAAGGGACAACCCCCCACGACCTTCGCCACCACAACACTGCCAATGCTCGCGTAATTGACGGCACACAGGTTTTCTGCTGTAACGGGTGAAAAACGCTGAAGACAGAAATGCACGCAGCCATTGGCAAAAGTCAGTGCGCTGCACGAGCGTGTATGAAGGATGAGGGACTATACAGTGCATGACGGAATTGTAAATAGCAATGTTACGTCTGGCAAAAACAGAGAGAACAGAAGCGACGCTTGTGGCAGGAAGCCCCAGGTAATGGCCCGTTTTTCTGGAATGAGCCGCCATGGAACGCATGGATTGAGGCGGAGGAGAATGAAGAAAAAGCTTCATGATAGTGAACGATTACGATGCCAATGGGCGGCATGAATATCCCTACTTCTTTCCCTGGCTTGCGACCTCTTCAGTCACTCGCTTAATCTTTTCATTATCACCCACATAATAGTGCCTCATCGGCTTAAGGCTGTTGTTAAGCTCATACACAAGCGGGATGCCTGTGGGGATGTTGAGATGGACGATGTCGTCATCAGATACCTTGTCAAGATGCTTGACTATTGCCCGAAGGGAATTGCCTGATGCCGCAATGATTACCCTTTTTCCTTCCTTAATCCCTGGAGCTATCACGCCATTCCAGCACGGAACTGCCCGATTTACCGTATCTTTCAGGCACTCTGTTGTCGGGACATTGTCTTTGAGCCACGCATACGTTGGATTATTGCCAGGGTAAAGCGCATCATCCTTGTCCTGCTCTGGTGGAGGGGTAGCATAGCCCCTGCGCCATATGGTGAACTGCTCCTCGCCATACTGCTTTAAGGTTTCAGCCTTGTTCTTTCCGGTGAGGGCTCCATAATGGCGCTCGTTAAGGCGCCAGTCAACGGTCTGGGGGATCCACATCAGGTCAAGCTCCTCAAGCACAATCCAGAGGGTTCTGATTGCCCGCTTGTGCATGTTGGTGAAGGCAAGGTCAAAGGCAAAGCCTGCCTTCTTGAGGTCTTTTCCTGCCTCGTGGGCCTCCTGCTCTCCTCTTGGGGTGAGTGAGACATCAGTCCATCCGGTGAACCTGTTTGCCAGGTTCCATTCGCTTTGGCCGTGGCGGAGAAAGACTACCGTGTATGTCATCAGTTAGCACCTCGCTGCTTTAAGGCCTTTAGGACGTTGTTTTTATATTTATTGCCCAGGGTGGGGCAGTAGTCAGAGCATCTTCAGGCTGCCTGTCACCTTGTCAATCTTCTGCTCATCATCAGGGCCTATTCCCAATGCAGTCATGGTGCCAGGCTCAACAACGGTTTTGCCTGCGTCTGTGATAAGGGCAGCAACAAGCTTAGCTTCCTTTGCCTTCTGCTGGTAAAGAAGCAGCTCTTTTTCGCCAGTTACCTTGAGAACGATTTTCTTCATCCCTTCGCTGCGCCATTCCTGCACTGTTTCCTTTTTTGATTTGAGTGCAGCCTCTACTGATGCGTGAGCTGCCTGTGCTGCGGCTTTTCCTTTGGGCAATTTCAGGTCCGCCCGTATCAGGATGACTTGTTTATGCGGCATTGCTGTTCACTGGTGCTGAAAATCGCTTCCCTTTATGTGGTTTTTGTTTCACTTCTGCTCTGCATTTTCTTTGTCAGAAACAACAGCAGGAAAGATTGTGAAAAAGTGCTCTTTGTAGGCTCCCCATGCCTGGTAGCCTGTGATGATATCAACAAATGCCTTATAGATGCCTTTGATAGTCTTGTGAAGCTCTGAAGCATCCTTTGTTGCGATGTGCAGCATGAGGTCACAGTTGCCAAGAACCTTGACTGCCCTGATGACTGCCGGCCTGTCAGAGATATACTCCTTAAACCTCATCTCGTGGCTGATGTCAAACGTTTTGAGGGAAATGCACATGGTCTCCCAATGGTAGCCCAGAAGTGTAAGATTAGGAAGAAGGGTGAATTGCCGTATTGCTCCCGACCTTACACGCCTCTTGAGCCTGTAGCGGATGGCATCAGGAACTATCTTTCAACTGACATTAGTAAGCAATTGTTTGCAGGCAAGACTGATGAAGAGAAGCAGCAATTATATTCCTCTCTTGAGCAGAAAATACAGGGCAGGGTTGATCATCATCAAAAGCATCTTGGTATGCTTACCAGCGCTGCTACGAAGGGCACAGGTATTGGAGCGATTGTCAATGATGCCTACCATTTTCTTAAAGGCACTCCGTTTGGTGACTTTGGGCTGTTTCAGGCAGCGCTTGTAGGAGGAAAAGCGGCGCTGGAATTGCCATCCCTCTACAGCTATCTGAGTGAGACATGGGATGTGTATGGAGCTGCAGACTGGCTTGGCTCAAAAGCAATAGCATGGTTGATTCCTGTTATCTGCCTAAGTCTTGACTACAATGTCATGACCAGAATTACCAGCAAAAAGGCTATTTCGGAAGGAGTTACCGAGTTCCTCAAGGAGCAGGGATTGTACAAAGCAAAAAAGCCTATGTCCAGGCGTGTTCTTGACAGGGTAAAACGCATAGCAGGAGACTATCTTCCTGCGCAGCCTTACGCCAGGACTCCTGCGACAGCGTTTGCGTAGACTTTTTAACCCTCCTAAAGTAGTAAAAATAATAATATTTAAATAGTGCTGCCTATTCCATCTTGCAGTAAACATAATGATGCCTGGGAAGGCTATACACAAATGTGATGCGGCATGGCAGACGATGAGTACATACCAGTTGGAATAGGTGAGGCGACTACTTCTGAAGCGGGTGATTTAGAAGCCGTAGTCGATTCTATTGCAGAAAAGCTTCTTATTCATAAAAATTATTTTAACAGCCTAATGCCCGGTTGGCAAAGCATATATTCACCAGCAGCAATGCTTGAGCCTGACCAGCGGGCAATACCAAAAACCCTTGGCAGGCCCCAGAAACAGAATCCTGTGCTAAGGGCGCTTGCTACATGGGCAGTATGGAAAGTTTCTCCGTTGGCCACTGCTCCTGCTTCCTATCTTCCCTTTATTGGTTCCACAGTTTCTGCAATAGCTCCGTTTGCTATTCTTGGCTATGGAGCGCACAGTGTGGTGCAATCAGTTGGAGGCTACCAAAAGGTAGGAAAATATCTGTCTGGATATAGCCCAACTCCTCAAGACAACAGCGAAAACGCATGGTCTGTGTGGAATATTCCTAAAGGGCTTGCCATGCTTTGGAATGAGCGTGAGCAAAAAATGCATGGAGCTGGGCTGCACTTAAGGGTTCCAATTTTTACCCAGTGGGATGTGGTTGACACCAGCATCACCCAGATTGACCTTCAGCAAGAGGAAGGCATTGTAACTAAGGATGGGCTTTCAACTACCATTGATGCTGTTATTAGCATAAAGATCGGTGATGATTACAAATCAGTCAGGCAGGCGCTGTACGGAGCAAACGACCCTATAGGGCAGGTCTGGGCTGAAGCAAGCGCACTTGTAAGAAAATACATTGGGAGCCATACGTTTGATGAGATTAATGCTGAGCATAACGTTGGTAATCAGATGATCAGTGGGCTTAACCAAACATATAACAATTTAGGACTGGAAATTCTTTCAGTGAGCTTTCAACGTATTACTCCAGATGAAGAAGTCACTAAAGCCGCTGCGCTAAAATATGCTGCACAAGCAACATATGAAGCACAAAAAAAAGATGCCGATGCCACTGCTTATGCAATCATGACAAAAGGGGAAGCAGATGCTAATGCAATGAAAAAGTTAGCAGAAGCACAGGCAGAGACAATACAAAAGATTAGTGTTGAAATAGCAAAGGATGGCGGGCGGTATGCAGCCCTTATCAGTATGATCCAGGAGCAGAAATTAAACTTGCAAATGACAAATTTTGGGGGAAATGTTCTTGATGCTCTTGCAAACCAATTGGGGGCGTACCTGAGTCCAAATAAGGGTGTTATAAGACCCACAAAGTCTATATATTCTGCAGAAAATACAACCACAAACCTGTAAAATTAACTACTTACTGATAGTTACAAATCGGAAGATTTATATACTAGTCATGCTTTCTGGATTTGCTATGGAAATGTCCAAAACTCTACAAGATTTAATAGCACCACAAAAGTCAAAAAGAAAGGCAGGCAAGATTATTAAATTTATGGCTGCCGGTGCCCTTGCCCTTTATTCCCTACCTTACATAGTAAGTGGAGTAAGTAGTGTTATTAAATATGGGGAGGATAAGTGGGATGCTGCTAACTCTGTTACTAAGCTAGGTGAGAATGTTATAACTGATGGCTACAACACTGCTCTTAAAGTAAGGAATACGGTAGGTAAATATGTCACAGTTGAAGGAAGGGATAATTTAGCGGATTTTCTTAGGGTAACAGCTGACTATGTTCAAGTAATTGGTCCAGCTCAGAATCTTGGACCTAAACTAGAATTAATTAAAGGTCCAAATGATCAAACGTATCTTAATGCAATAGTCCCACTAGGTGATAACGTAGAGATGTTTCAAGATGCAGCAGGCAACACAGCAGTTATAAAAGTTGACCCCAGCAAGCCCTTTCCAGAGAATGTAAGCCAGTTAAATGCAGTGATTGCTGAGATCATTAATAATCCATCCTCCTCTTTACTGATTCCAAGCTATGTTACTGGCGCAGCGGGAGCACGGTCAGCTGGTCCTGTATACACTGCTACTATTACTCAAAAAAAACTTTCCCGATAAGGTTACCTAAATTTCGCCAAGATGTATCTTTCTTAGCAGCTTTTGAAGGTCCTTTAGCTTTTTATTGTCATTAAGATAATTGAAGATATGGTTTTCAAGCTTTGTGCTAATCTGCTGCTCAATATCCATCATTTGTTTCACTAACCTTATTTTCTCATCAACAAGGATGTTGAGGGTATTCAGATGCCCTACAGCCCCTTGATAGCCACGTTTTGTCCATGCAAAGTAAGAGGCTTTTATCCTTTGTTCAGCTAAATGCATAGCTTTCTTTAGTTTTTTTTCAAGCTGAAGAATTAAGAGTTGTAACCTGTCAATATCTACTTGGATTCTGCCTGGTGGTGTATCTTGTTCAAGAATCTTTAGTTCATTAGTAACATAGCTATCAATCTTTGCAGGCAATTCCCGAGGAATTTTACCTTTTTTTCCTAGGTTTCCTGGTCTTTTGTCGTCTGTTTCTCCTGCAATCTTCACGAGGTGAGCAATAATTGCAACTTTCTCTTTTTGAAATTTAGTGAGCTTAGTGCTTTCAATAGTCTCCAGCCTGCTATATAAGGTTGCAATAAATTCCGATGCTTCATCCACATGAAGAAGATAGCTATACAGTACCCCATACATATACTCCATATACTGGTCGACAACATTTGTCATAAATGCCAGTTTATACTCTCCACTGTTGTATTTTGGTCCATACATATTAATTTTAGTGGTGACTGCCTTTATAGCTTTCTTTGCCTTCAGCAACTGACCTTCCATTCTTTTCTTTTCCAGCACTTGAAAAGCTTTCCTAACTTCCCTGTCACTGCGCTGGAATTGAATGATGTTATCAGCATGCTCAAGATTGTTCAGGTCGATTTTTACAGTCTGCACGACTGAATCTTTTTCATCATGTCCAATAACTCCACTTTGCCCTCCAGGAGCTATGGCTAATGGTTGAACACTTCCCTGAGACGTAGTAATAGTATTACCTTGTACTACTGGAGTTGCAATAGTAGCAATAGCTTTCTCACTCAGGATAGCTTCAATTTCATGAATTTTTTGGCCAAGCTCTTGTTCAAATTCTTGTCTTGCTGCTCTAAACTTCTGCTCGTGCTCCTGCTGCTTGGTTATTGCATCATGGACAAGCATAATTTTACTATAGAGCTCGTTTGTGTTAAGGTTATACAACGCAGGTCTCGTTTGATGGGCTGCAGTGACCTGACTAGCCAACGCCTGAAGTTCAGCAATCTCAGTATCAAGCCTTTGCAGAATGGTTTTAACTGCGTGCTCTTCCTGATGCTCAAGAATGGTTGCCTTATTCAAAAGTGCATCAAATTGCTGCAAAGCAGCATCATAACGCTGTTGAATATCAGCAGAAAGAGCTATTTTTGCCTTCAAAGCAATCGCTTCTGCCTTTTTGTTTACATGCAGCATGGTTATGCCAGCCTTTCCCTTCTGCTGCAAAAGCTTTCGCTCATCCAGTAATTCCGTTATCGTTTGCTCAATCTGATTAAAGATAAAGAGAGCAAGCTCCTCATACTTTTTCTTGAGCTGTGCCAGTTGCTGGTCTGCCATGATAGTGTTTCCTTTAGGAATTAACCTGAGCAAGCAACTCTATCTTTGCCTGCTCCAAGTAATTAAAAAAGCTTGTTACATGCGGCTCAATCTCTTGGAGGATAACTTTTTCTCTTTTCTTGAGGGATTCATGGACACCTAAAATGCCCTGATACAATGCATTGGTATCAAGATGGTACAGGTTTTTTGATTCCCTCATGATGCCCGTCAACGTGGTTACCATGCTCTCAAGGACAACTATATTTTGGCTTATTTCACGAAGGATGGTGTGAGCAGTTTTCTCATCCTGCCTGCTTACTGCTATGCCTGTGCTTCGAAGCTTTTTGAAATTCTCAACTTTTGCTCGATGTTCGTTTTTTTTTTCCTCACTGAGGTTATTAAAAATCTCCTGCAACTTTTCATCGTGGATTTTTTCAAGTACTGCTTTTAGGCTGTACTCAAGCTCTTTTCTTTCCCTCTGGAGATCCTCGATAGTCTTTCTTAGCTCGTTGAGTATGGATAGTACAAGCTGCTCATACGCCTTGCGCACCTGAGAAAGGGTTGCCTGAGCCATGGTCATGCTTGCTGCTGGGACAATGCATTAATCCTCCGCTGTATTGCATCAAGCTCACGTATGCGCTCTGCAAGCCTCTTGAGCCTTTCTCTTGCGTCATTTTCAGTTTCATCCAGAGCAGTCACCAGATGGTTAAATTCCGAGCGTATCCTTTCCCTGATGCCTTCCAGCGTCTTTAAGTCTTCAGCTGCCTCTTCCCGCTTTCTTTTCTTTGCCTCATCTTCATGGTCAACATCCTCCTTTTCCGCATGCTTCACCTTTTTATCATCATGGCCATCCTCATGCCCTCCAAGCGCTTTCCAGATGGGGCTGCTGCCATCATATTTTCCAGCACCTTCCTCCTCTCCCTCCACTCCGTCGCCTGAGGTAAGCGCCATGAAGAGATTGGCAATTGCAAGAAAGATGAAAATGACTTCAGCAAAGCTTGAAAGCTGCTGAAAATTAAAGGCAAAGGAAGCTCCTGCTGCTGACATGTTATGGAAGAGCATGGCAATGACATAGTAGACGATGGCCTTCACCCCATAGTACGCCCGCGCCTTGACTGAAAAGGCATAATGGTTGAGCAGGATAAAGCCAATAGCGGGAATCAGGAAGAAAACAACGGTTCCGACAAGCTTGTAGCCCTCTGCAATGGAAGCAAGGATGGGATGAGGAATGAGCGCAACGCTGAGCAGGGCAAAAACAAAGGCAATGGTTATCCTGATGCTCTTGTGCTCATCGCCCTTGAATGCTTTGGTAGCTGCAAAGAAATAGAGGGCGAAGACCAGCACAAACAAGGCAAACTTGAGATAGAATTCATAGAGCAGGCTTCCGGCAGAGTCAGAGAAATCAACAAAGAGCCAGCCCATGATGCGGTAGAGCACTGAGCCTAAGTCATAGGATACGTCGCCTGTTGCGGCAAGTGCTGAAGGAATTGACAGAGTGAATAAGATAGTTGTTCCAGCTACAATTCTTATCCATTTGGCTGCTCCTCTTTTTTTCGATTTGCTTTTTCCCATGACCATCTATCTGCACCTCAAAACCTGTTTATTTTACCTAGCAATAGCTTCTTGTCTCCATTTTCCATCGCTTTAATCTTTCTGATAACCCCTCCTACGTCATTTTTTATTTTCTCAGTAAGTGGCTTTAACTTGCCTTCTAAGTCAGCATGAATGAGATTCATTGTAGTTTTTGCATCATTGAGATAGCTTAGTGCCGCACCCCTATTGCCAAATCCATTAAGTTGCTGATATGCCAGCTGCATGAATTGCCTAAAGAGGGATAACTGGCGTTTTAGCTTTCCTTGATATAGTTCTATTTTTTCTCTTATTTGGCGAATATAATTAGTGATATCCTTATTGATAGTGGAAATGTACCTTTTGACTTTTTCTGCCTTCAAGGGGAATTTTATGTTGGCAACTTTGATTAATCTCTTAGCAAGATCTTTCTGTGGACGTAACGCTTGATATTCCTGTTCAAGATCGTTTAGAACCTGATTAAATTCACGCTCAATATAATCCTCAATGGTTCTTGTTTCATTGTAGTAGCGTGCCATACTGTCAAGGGTTGTCTTGACAGGCTCATCTAGTTTTCCAGTTCGCAAAGCCGACTCAATTTTGTTGATATCATTAATTATCATTTCGGTTTTGGTAATCTCCCGTTTTTCAAGATTTTCGATTTCTTGGAGCAGATATTGCTCTTTTTTGCTCAGCTTCTCTGCCTTCTGTGCTCCCTGGAGGGCCGTTGCAACTTCATCTGGTAAGGCCTGAGGGCTGGAAGGTATTTTTTTCTTCCACCAGTTAAAGAGGCCGCCACCCCCACTTCCTCCATCCCCCCCTGCTTCAGAACCTCTGAAAATAGTAAGCAACTCCTTGAGGAACATAATGGTGACGATGCCGATGACAAGATTAAGATAGCTTAGCCACTCAGGCAGATCGCCAAGCATGAAAGTAATTGATTCACTAATGTTCATCAACAGGTAAATGATGATGATGTAAAGGATGAGGCGTAAAAATTTCCATGCACCCTCCTGCGGCACCCTGTGCATGAGGAACCATGTCCCGGCTATCGGTATTATCCACAGGATTAAAGCTCCGGCAAGCGCATAGGTCTGCATGACGTTGATGAGGATCTCTGCAGGCATCAGCGCAGTGCCCAGCAGCGCAAGCACAAAAGGAATGGCTACCTTGACTCCCTTGCCAGCATCCTTGAAAATCATGTTTGAGGGGTAGTAGAGTAAAGCAAACAAAAGTATCCAGAGCACGAATTTGGCAACAAAGATTGCTGAGTCGTCCGGACTTCCCCCCCATACTGAATTCAGCTGTTCAATGATAGGCCCAAAAAGGTTGCTGATGGGCTCAATCACTCCAAGCAATCCGTCATCAGTGGCAGCAAGAGATAGCTCTGGCACCGTTGCGATGAAGGCCAGCGCCATGAGCAGCAGGAAGGTTACAGCAGGCATTGCCTTTCTGCGTTCATCCTTAGGCGATTCCATGCAGTGCATACCTCCTTACAAACTCGCTGACAACCTCTTCAACTCCCCTGAATATCACGTGAACGCGATAGAGCCCTTTCAGTTCCTCCAAGGGAATCTCCTCAAATTGCCCATAGTGAGAAAAAGAAAATCGGGGGTGTTCCCTATTGATTACCCCACCCCCGACATGCACCACGTGCCATCGCTCTTTGTCTATGGGTGCGGCGATGATCGCCCCCTTCATCTCCCTTCCAAGAGAGAACAGCTCAACAAGGAAGCCCTCCTTTTTCGCTTGCTCTAACGCTTGCTCTTGCTCTGCGATGGCCAAGTACGCTACCACCAACGGACTTCCTGTGTTGAGTGTGTATTCGAGAAGATTCCCACGCTTCTCCTCCATAAGTATGCTTTGCTTCACAAGCTCAGCGATATAGGGCTTGAGGGTCTGATGAGGTTTTCCAAGGGCATCAGCCATCTCTTTAAGATAATATCTTCTGGAGAAATCATGGGTAAAGAGCCCTGCAATGGTGTAAGTGGATATTTTTTTACTCATTTGTTAGTAAATTTATCTATCTATTATTATAATTACTATTTAAGGTTTTTGATTTTTTAGTTATACTAAATAATATTAATAAAAAACGTTCATTAATAAATACGCTAGCTTTTTTGGTTAATTAATAATTATTTTTATTAAATAATAATATATCTAGTTTTATTTTAAATAAGTGTTCCATGTTATCTAGATAAGCGCTATAACTAATAAGGTTTAGTATTTATAAATGGAAATCTTATTTTTTATATTTATTTTTTTATCAATGCGGCATTAAATTTAATACTTAATATGTTTATTTATTAACAGATACTTTTTTTTATTTTCTTGGCCACCGAAAAATATATTAATCTGCACAGTGAAAAAAAGTGAATGCCTACGAAGAGCAAAAAGACTTCTTCTGCAAAAAAGAGGCATCTTATCAAAAAAATAGACTCCCTTCACGACAAGGCTGAGCCTTTTGTTGACCGGGCCCTGGCGTTGTCGAGGCACCATTCTGCGAAGAAGCAAAAGGAGTTGTGCAAGCATATAACGAATTTTATTGGCGCTCTTTCTAAATTGAAGGCTATGGCAGCCCATGCTGAGCAAGAGGCGAAGAGATAATGGCATGGTGGAGTAAGCATCTTCGCAACTATTATCCCACTAAGGCGGGGAGGCTTGTGTATGCAAGAAGGGATGTTGAACAAAGGGTAAATGGTAGGGCGTATGATATACAAAAAGGTTTGAGCAATTTCAGCAAGTTGAGGATCTTAACCGAGAAAGAGATTAATAACGCACAGCGTGAGTTCCAGTTTAGCAGTAATGAGGGAAAACTCATGGAGGATCTTGCTAAGCTTGTTGCATTGAGAAGGGAGCGAATGGCTAGGTTTGATGCACTTGCCAAGCAGCAAATGGAAGAGATTACTACTCTTGTACGAATTGCTCACGATGAGTTGCTTGTTGAGCTTAGAGCATTGCATGGCCTTGGCATAAAAAAATACGGCGATAAATTCGGCAGATGGTTTAGGGGAAGCCAGTGGAAAAAGCAAATATCTGCCAGCATTGAGTCATTATCCAGCATTCTCACAAACATAAATAATTTGCGGAAAGGAATTAAAGAGCAACTCCTGCCTCTCCTCAAGGATGAAATAAAGGCTGTTGAGCAAGAGAAGCAAAAGCTTAAAGAGTTAAATGAATTGTTTTCTCGGGAGCATGGAGCCATTGACGGCGAGACGAAAATGGAAGCCAGAATTGATAAGTTATGTGAAAGTGATGAGCAGGATATAAAGAAACAAATTGAAGATATCAAAGCACAACTTATAGAGGGTGCCTCCAGATCCCCTTAGAATTCTT
>DUKR01000034.1:406-9116 GCA_013329175.1 Candidatus Woesearchaeota archaeon | reverse complement strand
TTTTCGGGAGCGATGCCCATCAAAACTGCAAAGAGGCAGGCAGATTCAGCAAGCTGAAGTATTACCATGAATCTCAGGCACAAGCCCCCTCCAGGAAAGGATGACCGTCTTTCCTGACAACTCCGAAAGCTCTCGCGAGAGCCCCTCAATCTTGGCTGCAATGGATGCTTTAGCAACTGCTTCGCGTGCTTCAGCGCATCTTTTTTCTTTTTGCTCTTTTTTCTGAGTCAGCCTCTCGACAATCTCCTGCAATTCCTTCAACCTGGCAGGCTCAGGAATCCCTGAAAGCTCTTTGCTCATCTCATCAGCTTTCTCCTCTGCATCCCCGTGCGCCATTTTTGCCCGAGCAAGAGCCTCCCTGCCAAGCGAAGCAAGGTCACGAAGGATCCTTCCCTTTTTCCTGTCCCTGAAGGAAAGAGAATCCTTTTCCACTGCCTCCCTCATCTTCTCGAGGATTGCCGCAATTTGCAGCCCTTCATCAGACAGCAATGCCTCCACAGGGTCATCAGCATACGATGAGGCAAGAATTCCATCAAAAGACTGCCTTCCATATTTCCTCAGTGCCGGAGTGATGCCTGAAAACATGTTGATAATGGCCTGCCGCGCCTGCTTCTTCTCTTCAAGCAATGATTCTATGCTCTTGCGTATGCTCTCGGATGCCCTGAAACCTTCGCTTTTTCTGAGTGAGGCGAACTCTTCCTGAGTTTTTCTGATATCAGCATCAGCCAGTGAAATCTCCCTGCTCAACGCGTCAACAGATTCCCTCATTAGCTCCCTCTCTTTTATGTTATCAGTTATCTCCCTATGCATTACTTTGGCATGCCGAATCCTCTCAATGCCCGCATCCCTCACCTCTGTTTCAATATGCTTCACCATCTTATCTATTTCATGGATGGTGACGCCAATCGCTCCAGCCTCATTCACGAAGCACTCCTGCATGATATAATGGCTCCTCGCCGTACTTTTCACAAATCCATCAAGAAAGGCATCAAATTCTGAGCAAAATGAAGAAAGGCTCGCCATATCGCCAAGCGGACTGAGGCGTTCGACAAGCCCCTGCAGCCGCTGAACATAGATATTTCTGTTTCCCTGCATCACCTGCTTTACTTTTGGGGGGATGCCCTCATTCTTCAGTTGCGCTCTGTCCAGCGCTCCTATCTGCAATGAAAGCCTCTGCTTTGCATCCTCCAGCCTTGCTGCAAGCGGGATGATGTGCGCTTTGGCACGCGCAAGCCGCTCTTCCTCAAGACTTTTCAGGAAGGAAGGGGCATCGGAAAGGCTAAGCGCTACATCCTCTTTTGGTCTTGCAACCGAAATTGCCTTTTTGAAAGCAGACACGATTCCCATTTGGCAGGAGAGTTCCCATTTACACCCTGATCTGGTCTTCCTTTATGGTATTCAGGATGAGCTTGGTGCTTGTGCGCTCGACAAAATCCCATGTCTGGATCTTCTTGACAAAGGCATCAAGCGCCCGTGTTGACTTAAATAAAGCAAGAAGCGTTGCGTCAAACTCACCGGTGGTATCATAGACTGCATAGACGTCGGGCTGCTTTGCCAGCTTCTTCTCAAGCTCAAAGAGCTTGCCTTTTGATATCTTGACATCAATGATGACGTGGACACCATAGCCAAGCTTCTCAAAGTCAATGTTCGCCGAGTATTTTGTGATGATGCCTGCCTTCTCCAGCTTTCTGATGCGGTTCATAACCGTCACAAAGGAGACACCAAGGGCTACGGCAAGCTTTCTGAGGGGAGCTTTAGCGTCCCTGATGAGCTCATTGATGATGCTGGTATCGGTATCGTCGAGATCCATGGTGAAATATGTTCAGTTTCTGCAGTTTAAATGCTTTGTGCTTGCATTTTTGTATATTTTTCCCTCTATTTTTTTAACAATATTAAGAAAAGATGGAAATAAGCATATATATTGTTTAGAATGGCCTCTTTGCTGTCCGTGAATGGACTGAATCCATGAGGTGAACCGATGAAACGACTTGTATTGTTGCCCATGCTGCTTCTGCTGGCACTGCCGCTTCTTGTTTCCGCTGATGGCCCCACAGCCGAGTCAAATGCGATTGCCATAGACTTTATCTGGACACTGGTTGCAGCGTTTCTTGTCTTCTTCATGCAGGCAGGATTTGCCATGCTTGAGGTTGGGCTTACGCGGGCAAAATCGGCATGCAACATCATCATGAAGAATCTTATTGACTTCTCCATTGGCGCATTGATGTTCTGGGCCATAGGCTTTGGGGTCATGTTCGGCGCAGGCAACATGCTGTTCGGAGCAGAAGGATTCTTCTTCAGCACTGTCGGGAGCGATGCATGGCAGTACGTGTTCTGGATGTTCCATGTCATGTTTGCGGCAACCGCAGCAACCATCGTCTCAGGAGCTGTCGCTGAGCGCATCAAGTTCAGCGGCTACCTGTTCTATACTATTTTCATCACGGCCCTTGTCTATCCTATAGTCGGCCATTGGATCTGGGGCGGCGGCTGGCTTGCGTCGCTTGGCATCCCGCTCATAGACTTTGCTGGCTCAACTGTGGTGCATAGCGTAGGTGGATGGTCAGCTCTGGCTGGCGCCATCATCCTTGGCCCAAGGATAGGGAAGTATGTAGGGAAGAGCATAAAGCCCATCAATGGCCATAACCTGCCACTTGCTGCACTCGGGGTGTTCATCCTATGGTTCGGCTGGTATGGCTTCAACCCTGGCTCAACGGTTTCCGGGACAAATGCAGGCATTGCGGTGATTGCCGTCACAACGACGCTGGCTGGAGCTGCGGCAACCGTTGCTACCATGCTCACCTCATGGATACGCTATAAGAAGCCTGATGTTGCACTCACTCTTGGCGGGGCAGTTGCAGGGCTTGTTGCAATAACTGCCGGCTGCGCCAATGTCAGCCCGAGTTCAGCAGTCATCATCGGAAGCATCGCGGGCATCCTGTATGTGTTTTCAGTCTCGCTGCTTGACAGGCTCAAGGTAGATGATCCTGTTGGAGCGGTGTCAGCGCATGGCGTCTGCGGAGCATGGGGAACTATTGCCGTAGGATTGTTTGCTGAATCAGGGTTCGGCGGTGTCTCTGGCCTGTTCTTTGGCGGCGGAGCAGGGCAGCTGGTAAGCCAGATGCTAGGCGTTGTCACGGTCTTTGTTTTTGTGTTTGGATCCATGATCCTGTTCTTCAAGGCTGTAGACATGGCATTTGGCCTGAGGGTGAAGCGTGAGGATGAGTTAAAAGGGCTGGATCTCTCGGAGCACAATGCTGAAGCCTATGCGGACTTTGCCATCACCGCAACAAACGACTGAGGTGCTACCAAATGAAAGCAATCCTTGCAGTAATTCGGCCTGAAAAGTTCAGGGACGTCAAAGATGGCCTGCATAATGAGGGCGTCCACATGATGACCGTCCTTGATGTGAGAGGATGCGGCCAGCAGAAGGGCTACACCAAGGAGTACAGGGGCGTCATTGAGGAGGTGAAGCTGCATCGCAAGGTGATGCTTCTGATAGCAGTGAATAAGAGCTTTGTTGAGAAGGCCATCAAAACCATAGTCCGGAGCGCAAGGACGGGAAAGATTGGCGATGGCAAGATATTCGTGCTTCCGCTTGAGGATTGCATCAGAATCAGCTCAGGCGAAACAGGTGTTGGCGCTATCGGCGGAAGCTCTGATGAGCTCAGGAAACTAAAGCAAATGGCTATTATCGAAATATAGGGAGGAGTTGAGGAAAAAATGGAGCTAAAAGCATTGCATGAATACGCGGCAAAAGAAGGCATCAGGCTGTTTGACCTGAAGTTCACTGACCTTGTTTCGATGTGGCAGCACTTCACCCAGCCCATGGCACAGCTTGACGAGCACGCAATAGAATATGGCATCGGGTTTGACGGAAGCTCAATCCGGGGATTTCAGGCCATCAACGAGTCTGATATGGTGCTGATTCCTGACCTTTCTACTGCGGTCAAGGACCCATTCTCAAAGGATACCGTGAGCATCATCTGCGACATCAATGACCCCATATCCAAGCAGCGATATTCCCGCGACCCCCGCTACGTAGCTGAGAAGGCAGAGAAATACCTCAAGGAGAGCGGCATAGGCGATGCGGCTTATTTTGGGCCGGAAGCTGAATTCTTCGTGTTTGATGATGTCCGTTATAGGGTAGGCTCACACGAGAGCTTCTACTTCGTTGATTCTGCCGAAGGCGCATGGAACACCGGAAGGGTTGAAGAGGGAGGGAATCTTGGCTATAAGCCGCGCCACAAGGAAGGCTATTTTCCCGTTGCGCCGACAGACTCACTCCAGGAGCTGCGCAACGAGATGGTTGAGACGCTGATGAAGTCAGGCATTGATGTTGAGTGCCACCATCACGAGGTCTCGACAGCCGGGCAGTGCGAGATAGATATGCGCTACAACACTCTCGTAAGGACCGCAGACAACGTGATGATGTACAAGTACATCGTAAGGAACGTCGCACGAAAGCACGGCAAGACCGTTACATTCATGCCTAAGCCCCTCTTTGGGGACAATGGGAGCGGGATGCATGTGCACCAGAGCATCTGGAAAGGGGGCAAGAACCTGTTTTCAGGAAACGAATATGCAGGATTGTCAAAGCTTGCCTTGTATTATATCGGAGGAATCCTTGCCCATGCGCCTGCGCTTGCAGCCATCTGCTCGCCAACGACTAACTCCTACAAGAGGCTTGTTCCTGGATTTGAGGCTCCGGTGAATCTTGTCTACTCAAAGCGCAACCGCTCAGCTGCAATCAGGATACCAATGTATGCTGACAGCCCAAAGTCAAAAAGGATCGAATACAGGTCGCCTGACCCTTCCTGCAACCCATACTTAGCGCTCTCAGCATTGCTGATGGCAGGGCTTGATGGCATCAAGAGAAAGATTGAGCCTGGCGCTCCAACTGATACGAACCTGTATGAGCTTCCCGCTAAAGAGACCGCAAATATCAAGTCGCTGCCTACGTCGCTTCCGAGCGCGCTTGCTGCGCTTGAGGCAGACCATGGCTTCTTGCTTGAGGGCGGTGTCTTCACCGATGACCTCATTGAGACTTGGGTTGATTACAAGCGCGAGAAAGAGGAGGCTCTTGTCAGGCTGCGGCCGCACCCCTATGAGTACTACCTGTATTTTGATGTATAGGGCATGATGCGCAGAGCAGAATCTCAGCGATTTTTGTTTTTTCATCATGGTATTGGAGTTTGCATGCCCGCATGCAGCAGCGCTCAATACCAAAGCGATGGCTGCAACATTTGTGAATGATTTTCTGAATGCCCTTGCGATTCCTCCCCTCTAAGCTTACTACATACTTTCGTTCCATAAACATTTAAAAATGGAGAAGGTTTGCGCACAGTCATGAACATAAAGAGCAGGAGAAGGAAGCAGGAATTCTACAAGCAGGTCGTTGTCTGGTTTATTGCAGCAACCATGATCCTGAGCGTGTTTGGCGTCATCTTCTATGGTTTTTCCGCACCTGGCGGGACGGTATCCTACAATGGATTCAAGTTTATGCAGGCAGCGCCAGGCTCCTTGGGCATCCCTGAATGGAAACTGAAGACAGAGCAGGGGACTGTCATGTTTGATTTCCTGCCTGACGTGGTTGATGACATCAGGCTTGAGCCAGGATTTGTTCAGATTCTTGCGACTACTGCTCAGATAGATTTCACCTCACCATGGCAGGGAAATTATTCGCAGGGGATTGCTGAAGCTGAGTTTGAGCTGGAGGTGGCGCTGTCAGGAGCCTTTGGCAAATACCTGAGAAAGGGGTTTGACGCTGAGAATCCCTATGGAAGGCAGGTGATAACCTGCGGGAATGCGACTGCAACGGTCCCTGTCATCTATTTTTACCCTGACAATGCCAGCGAGCAGGCGATTGAGGGCAATTGCCTGAGGGTTGGCGTGGCAAGTGACGTTGATGCGCTCAGGGTGAAAGATGCCATTTTGTATCTCATGCTTGGCGTGATTGAGTGAAATGACGATGCAGACACGAAAAGAGCTGGAGGAGAGCCTTGTGCAAGGCATCATCACGCAGAAAGAATTTGATGAGCAGGTGAGGAAGCTTGAGCAAAGGGAGAGCGCAATAGCCAGGCCCGTTTCGCAGGAAGAGAAAGAGGATGAGCCAAATAGCCAGGGTAAGGATGAGCCATCGGGGGGGTCAGACAAGACCCTGCTGTGGGCCATTGCTATCATTGCTATCATTATAGTTGCGTTTGTGGGCATGCGCTTCTTGTTCTCAACTGGCCCCGTAACGCTCTCTGAGCTTAACGAGCAGAATTATGCAGGAGAACTTGAGCCTGATGAGGGCTACCTCTATAACGGCCATAGCATTGTGTTTGCTGACGGATCATGGTTTGCTCAGGTTGCTATACCCAATACGACGACTGAGATTACCATCCCGTTCAGGTACGGGCCAAGGGATGTTGACAAGATCCCCGTGTCGGGTGTGCTGAATGCCACGTTTGATGATGCTGCGCTCGTCTACATGACGTTTGACCCTACAGCAGGCAATTTCACCCAGATAGCTCTTGCAATCGGCGAGCTCAAGCAGAATTTTGCTGTAGCTTTTGGAAAACAGACTAAGGGTGCCTGTGACAGGAATGAGACTTCTGCCTGCGAGGGGGTGCCTGTTGTGACGTGTGAGGATGCTGATAAGGCTGTGGTGTCTTTTGAGCTCAGCTCCTCCCCATCCGTTGCCCTTATGGGAAACTGCATGGTGGTTTCCGGCCAGGGAGATGACTTTGTGAAGGGAGTTGATAGGATGCTTCTGGAATGGTATGGGGTTATTGGATAGGAAAAGAAGGGGATATCCTTTATGATTTTTCCATCACTTAACCACATCAACAGGGGGTTCACTTCCCCCTCCATCCTTAGAAACAGCTTTTCGGTAATTCTCAAGTGCCGCAATTGCTTCATGTGAAGGCACCTTCTGTATTACCATGCCACCCATCACAAGAACATAATCTCCCACAGCATACTCCCCCGTGATAATTTGAGCTGATCGCTGCTCTGAACCATAGTCAACAGTTGCCATGTTTCCCTTTAACTCCATGATTTTTCCAGGAACCATCAGGCACATCTAGTCCCTCACCTCCACGCTCACCAGCTTCACCTCTGTTCCTGCCACAACGTCAGGCATCAGCATCCTGCACTTGGGGCATGCAATGAGAAAAGAGTCATGCCCTCTTTCAAGCACAGTCGGGTGCCCTGTAAAACCGCAGCCAGAGCATTTGACCATTGAGGGCATCTCCTTCCATGAAAGCTTCCATCCAGGCACAAGCTGCCTGATGCAGGCAACAAGCTCTGGCGAAGGCACGTGAGCAAGCTCCCCTATTTCAAGCGTGATACCAGCTACATCGCCCTGCTTCTCTGCTTCGCCAATCAGTCTCCTTGCGATGATGGTTTCGTGCATATCTCGTATTTTGCCCCCGAGGGTATAGCAGAAGACAGAAGGCTTCATGCAAAAGAGTTATGTCTTTCTGGCATAGTAGTGGAACTTATTATTCAATCCTGTATTTCTGCCACTATAAAATAATTGTTGTTCTTCGGCACAATCTAAAAATTAAGTGACTTATAATCGCAGTATCGAAACTTAATTCAGTGTGCATATAGGGGGGTGCACTCCAAAGCCCATGGCTAACTATTGTAGATCTGCCCAACTTTAATCCCCTTCTTCTTTCTCCCCTATTCCTCCCTTCCATAAGATGCGCCATTGCTTTGCCCTATTTCTGCCTCAATTACTTTAAACCTGATGCCTTTCATGGGTGCGCCGCCATTATGGAAGGAGATGCCGCCGTACTCATGCCCTTCTACCGGAACATGGGTATGGCCAAAATACACGCTGCGAAGGCCGGTGTGATAGCCTTCGCCAAGAGACATAACATAAGAATGGATGTTGCGGATGACTTTCTGCGCCGGGTTGGCTGTTTTTGCTATGACATTATGCATGTTGGTATGCACAACGGCATCATACAGCACATGAAGCGCCTTGCTCTTCTTCTGATGAGCCAGGCATCTCACTCTTGCCGCAATAAGGTCATTGTGCTCCATGCTCCCAGAGATATCGCCATGCAGGAACAATGCATTGCCAATACGCACAAAGTAGCGGTGCCACTGGAAATGGTTGTGCTTCTGGGAAAGCCTGTCAAGCTGCTCCATAAGCTCAAGGTTGAAGTCATGGTTGCCAAGGACGAAATGAAACGAGCAGGATGGATGCCCTGCTACAAGGGAATCAAGCCAGTAGGCTGCTGTATCAACCGTCTCTTCAACAGAGTCAAAGACCGTCCATTCGAAGTCGAATATGTCTCCACCAAAGACGAAGGTGTTTGCCGACTTTGCTGCTTCCTTGATGTCAAGGAGATATTGCTCCGGCTTTGAACGCCGTGAGAACATGTGGAGGTCTGAGATAAATACTGTCTTGGTCTTCATGTGCTTTTTTCTTGTTGAACTGTACTATAAATATTGCGGTTGCAGGTAATACTTCACCATCATGAAGCCTGCGACCCTGTCGCATGGCCAGAGACGCTAGTCTCGCTGCCCACCTGCCTTGATTTACTGTGCGATGGGCATCATTCCTGAAAAATGCATTCCCTGAAAGCTCATTGCCGACAGCTTATTTGCCAAAAGCGACACTACTGTTCTCTCTCCTCCTGCCTGGGGTGAAATTGCTCTTGAAAATTCCGTCGTGCACTGCTGCCCTCGCCCATCCTTCATGCCCGCAGGTGCA
>DUKR01000034.1:0-220 GCA_013329175.1 Candidatus Woesearchaeota archaeon | reverse complement strand
GCCCGAGCCGTTTTTGGTTTCGCTTTTCTTTCTTCACTCTTTTTTCTTCTTTTCTTTCTTTACTTTTTTCATTTTTCTTTTCTCCCTCGGAATTAGCAATGACATGATGGCCTGAAACGAAAAGGGAGGAAGATACGCGTTGGCTGTGGAAGCGATGGGAGGAGTGCTCATGCCTTTTCAGAGAACTAGACTGCCTGCTTTATATCCCTCAAAGCTTGCC
>DUKR01000027.1 GCA_013329175.1 Candidatus Woesearchaeota archaeon | reverse complement strand
TTCTCTAAGCTTAATACGTACGTATCGTTAAGCTGTCATGTACATCGCTTTCCTTACCCTAAACGCTTATATAAAAGCCATGCAAATCAGGCACCATGCTCATCAAAAAAATCCTGCCTAACGGCCTGCGGATACTCTTTGAAAAGAAAGAGACCGATTCCGTGACCATCCTTGTCGCTGTGCACGTGGGCTCAAATTTTGAATCTGCTCCCGAAAGGGGCATCTCGCATTTTATTGAGCACATGCTCTTTGAAGGGACAACAACGCGGCCGACAAATGCAGTCATTGCAAATGAGATAGAGAGCCTTGGGGGGGATTTCAACGCCTATACGGCGAATGAACGGACGGTGTATTATATCAGGGTTCCCAAGAAGCATTTCAGGACAGCACTTAATCTTCTTTCTGATATGATCCAGAATTCCGTGCTTGACAAGCAGATGCTTGAGAAAGAGCGGGCAGTGATTTTGAAAGAAATCAACATGGTCATTGATGATCCTAGGTTCTACCAATGGATATTATTTCATCATGCCCTTTTTGAGAAGCACCCTGCACAATATCCTATCTATGGCTCAGTTAAGACGATGAAAAGCATAACACGGGAGATGATGCTTGATTTTTACCGCAGGTGGTATGTTGCAGGCAATATGACTGTAGCTGTCGTTGGAGACGTGCATGAGCCCATTGCAGCTATCGCTTCCTTGTTCTCTTCGATGAAGAAATCTTCCTGCACTTTGCAGGTGTTCAGGGAGCCAAATAGAACGAAGAAAAAGACCGTTGTGAAGCAGAAAAAGATACTGAATGCCTACCTGGTGATGGGCTATAAGACTGTAGCAAGGATGCATCCTGACTCTTATGTTCTTGACGTGATAAAATCCCTGCTCGCAAGAGGGCAGTCGGGAACGGTAGTTGAGGAAATCCGCGGCAAGCGAGGTTTGGCCTATGAAGTTGGGGTTTTGCATGACCCGCATTCCGACTACGGGGTGTTTGCTGCTTATCTTAATACTGAGAAGAAGAACATACCGCCTTCTTTGAGATTAATCATGCAAAGCCTTGCTTCGCTACGCTCGGTTTCTGCTAAGGAATTGACTGATGCAAAAGGATTTCTTATGGGCAGGCACATTTTAGAGCATGAGGATACGCATTCGCTTGCCGATGAATTGTGCGAGTGGGAGCTTTGGGGCTCTGCTAAGGATGCGCATACCTATTTGGCCAAGATTAGGAAGGTTAGCGCTTCTGATGTTGCCCGGGTTGCTAAAAGGTATTTTACTGGGAATTATACGATTGCGAGGGTGGAGAGAAAGTGAATGGCCATGTATGGAGAATTGCGTTAATCGGGTGACACCGCTATGACCTTCACTGGCTGGCAGCAAAGAAGCACAGAAACGTTGCGTTGACTGCTACAGCAAGGAGGATGCTTGGGTACATCTGGTATATGCTCACCAGAAACAAGCAATACATTGACGATCACATAGTTTCCTATGTGAGTGAGGCACGGGCACCCTGAGGATTAAACTACCTGAATTTTTCTGATTTTTTATTCCACTACACTTTCTGAATCACCCTCTCTCCTTCCCTTTTCCGTCTTTAGATTCTCCAATCTATCTGTTGTTTCACAACAAAATATTTATAGTAGTGGTCAATATATTATTGACTACAATGACTTTTATCAAGCGCATCAGGAAAGGCAAGCACACCTATCTTGCTGAAGTAGAAAGTGTCAGGGAGAACGGTAAAACCAGGCATAAGTATATTCGCTATGTTGGAAAAGAAGCTGATGGAAAAACAATTTTATCCAGTTCCATCTCCAACATTGACATTGAAGGCGTGAAAGTCTATGGGCCTTTGCTTGTTTTGCATCACCTTGCTCAGGAGATTAGTCTTCCAACTATTCTTGGAGAATACGGTGAAGAACTCCTTAGTATGGTCTATGCCCATTGTGTTGAGCCAAAAAGCATCAACCAGATGGAACGATGGTTTGAAAAGACTGACTTGAACTTCATGCTTGACCTTCATCGCGTCACTGAATCACGACTGCTGGATGCGCTTGACTCCATCAATAAGTATGGCTCTGAAAAAATCCAGAAAGATATTTTTGAATCAGTGAAGAAAAAATATGAATTGGATACCAGCGGGATATTGTATGACGTGACTAACACCTACTTCTATGGAGAAAAATGCCAGTGGGGAAAGTGTGGAAAAAGTAGAGAGAAGAAAAACGACAGGCCGCTTGTGCAAATCTGTTTAGGAGTAACAAGAAAAGATGGTATTCCCTTATTCCACAAGACTTTTGATGGTAATATTCATGATGCCCGTACGCTACAGGGAGTTCTTCCACTCTTTAAGGGATATGGCATCAAAAAAGGGTTCTTTGTGTATGATAGGGGAATCCCCTCAAAAGAGAATCTTACCGACGTAAAGGCACTTGGCTGGGAGACCATTTGTGGCATCCCCATACACGACCATCTCAAGTCGGTTGTTCGCCAGAATATCAGGCAAAAGAACGTAATCTCTATCAACAACAGGATACCTTTATCCAAAACAGCTATGTATGCAATTTCCAGAAAACATCAGATTGGAAACATCCATGGAAAATTAATCGTTTGTTTCAACAACAAGATGAAAACTGCAATACAGGAATCAAGATATGATGAGATTCAGAGCGCACAGGCAAGGCTACAAAAGAAAAAAAATATCAAGTCAGGACTGGAGAAGTATTTTGATGCTGCCATGAATCCCATGCAAAAAGAGATTACGCTTGCTGAAGAATTTGATGGGTACTCCTGCATTTTTTCAACACAGCAAATTCCGAATGATGAAGTCGTTAGAATTTATTTTGAAAAAGATTTAGTGGAAAAAGCATTCAGAAGTATGAAGGGTGTTGTCGCACTGAGACCAATTCGCCACTGGCTTTATGATCGGGTTGAAGGTCACATTTTCATTTGTTATCTCGCATATCTGTTGTTGTCGTTGCTACAATATAGGCTTAAAAAGATAAATGTCAGCGCAATAGATGCACTGAAAGAAATGGAAACGTTATACAAAGTTTATATGAAAGATACGGTCAAAGGATTTGAAGTGACAAAGCTGGTGAAGCTTACCAAAAAGCAGGAAGATATTTTAAAGGCAGTGGATAAGAATCTTTTGAAGGTGTAGTCAACAAGAAAGGTCGCTATCGCTC
>DUKR01000066.1:365-9534 GCA_013329175.1 Candidatus Woesearchaeota archaeon | reverse complement strand
ACTTTGCTATAACTAGCGCAATTTTCCATAATTGCTTTTCCCAACAAACTCTTCCGCTAACATTTTAAAGGAGCATCTTTTTTCTTGCTGTATGAGGCTCTTCCTCGTCACCCACAACCATGACAAGCTTCGTGAATACAAGGCAATCTTTGAGCCGGAAATAAGCATAGAGCATCTCGACTACGAATATGATGAGATACAGGCTGATGATCAAAGAAAAATTGCAGAGACTGGAGCAAAACACTGCGCCGAGCATTTCAAAAAGCCAGTTGTTGTTGACGACTCAGGGATATTCATCAATGCATTGCATGGCTTCCCAGGCCCCTATACCTCTTACTCATGGAAAACGCTTGGCCCAAAAGGCCTCATCAAGCTCCTTGAAGGAAAAGCCGACCGATCAGCCTGCTATCAGGTCTCGCTAGGCTATTGTGAGCCAGGAAAGCATCCCATAAGCTTCATAGGCAAAGAAGATGGCACCATTGCAGAGAATCCAAGAGGGACAAAAGGCTTTGCCCACGATGTGGTGTTCATCCCTGACGGCAGCAATGTAACCTATGCCGAGATGGGTAACGTAGAATCCACAAAGATCTTCAGAAGAATTGCAGCAGAAAAGCTCAAAACGCATATTCTGGAGAGACAGCAAACTATAAATAACCACCCCCGCTTTTCACCCTCCAATGGAAATAAATAAAGAGCTTATCACCCACGTCGCAAGCACGGCACGCCTCAGCCTGACAGACGAAGAGGCGGATGAGTTTCTGCCCCAGCTCAGGGGAGTCCTTGACTACTTCCGTATCCTTGCAAAAGCCGACACCGAAGGGATAAAGCCAAGCTTCCACCCGCTCCCGCTACGGGATAGGTGGAGGGAAGATGCTGAAGAAGGATGCATCTCCCAGGCTGAAGCGCTCTCCCTCTCACAGCACACCAAGGACGGCTTCTTCAAGGGGCCAAAGGCGGTATAAGGGGTGAACAAAAGATGAAGGCAGCACTCATAGCAATTGCCATTTTCTCGCTCATCCTTGCGGGATGCGCAGCACAGCAGCAAGCACAGGACACCAAGGCGCCAGCCAGCCAGATAGCAGCAGGCAAGGCTGAAGCAACGGAAAGCATAACGAAGGAACCATTCACCATGGAAAAATCAAACCAAAAAAACCCTGTAGCAGCATTCAACACCAACTATGGAACATTTAAAATTGAACTTTTTGAGGACAATGCGCCGATTACGGCAGGCAATTTCAGGAAGCTGGCTAAAGAAGGCTTCTACGACGGCCTTACGTTCCACCGCGTCATCAAGAATTTCATGATACAGGGAGGCGACCCCAGTGGCGATGGCACAGGGGACCCAGGCTATACTATAGAGGATGAGTTCTATGAAGGCTCATCAAACGTAAGAGGCACGATTTCCATGGCAAACCGCGGCCAGGACACCGGCGGCAGCCAGTTCTTCATCAACCTTGTTGACAACACTTTCCTTGATTATGACAAGCCACCTACAAGCTCAAAACATCCTGTATTTGGGAGAGTCATAGAAAACATGGAAGTCATTGACAGGATTGCACAAGTTGAGACCCTGCCTGGGGACCGGCCAAGGGAGCCCGTTGTCATCAGCACGATAACGATAGAGGAATAGGCAAACAGCGCGCGCCTAACTTTTATCTTTTGACTGAACCACTTCAACATGGACGCCAGAGAACTCGCAGAAAAAGTAAGGGCCAGAAAGATAGACCCCGTGCAGAGCATAAAGGAAGTCCTCCAGAAAATAAAGAGGATAAATGCTGAATACCACTACTTCACCACCATCTGCGAAGAAAATGCCCTGGAGCAGGCAGAGCAGGTAAAGCGCAACCCCAAAGGAAAGCTGGCAGGCGTCCCTGTTTCAGTCAAGGACTGTATCTGCGTCAAAGGAGTGGAAAGCGCCGCCGGCTCACGGATTCTTGAAGGCTACAAGCCAGTCTTTGATGCTACAGCCGTAGAGCTTCTCAGGGAGGAAGGTGCAATCATCATTGGAAAAACAAGCCAGGACGAATTTGGCTTTGGAGGATTCTCAGCTAATGTGGGGATAGGGCATCAAAAGCCCCTCAACCCCTTTGACAGGCAGCGCTCCTGCGGAGGATCATCTGGCGGCTCAGCAGGCATCACGCAAAAAGCAGACTTCCCCCATATTTCCCTTGCTGAAAGCACGGGAGGCTCAATTGTCAATCCAGCTTCATTCTGCGGGGTAGTCGGATTGTGCCCTACCTACGGCGCCGTCTCCCGCTATGGGCTCCTTGACTATGCCAACAGCCTGGATAAGATTGGACCAATGGCGAAGAGCATAGCTGAGGCAAGGCTTATGTTTGATATCATCGCACAGCATGATGAGAAAGACGCCACAAGCGTACCCCATGGCCAGCGGCAGAAGCACAAGGAAAAAAATCCTGAAGAGATGAGAATAGGCATCATCAGTTACGTCATGGGCGATGGCATCGCAGAGCCCATACAGGAGCACACCAAAAAAGTCATTGAGAGGCTCAGGCAGAAAGGCATCGCCTGCAAAGAGGTGGCGCTGCCAACAGTAAAGGAATTTGCCATAGCAACCTACTATCTCCTTGCAACAGCAGAAGCGTCAACCAACCTTGCAAAATACTGCGGCATGCGCTATGGCAAAGCAGAGCAACTTAAAGGGAACTTCAACGATTACTTTTCTGATGTCCGGAGCAGGAACTTTGGCAAAGAAGCCAAGCGAAGGGTCATCCTTGGCACGTTTGCAAGGATGGCTGGCTACAGAGATGCCTACTACCTCAAGGCAGCAAAGGTACGTACAAAAATCATTGAGGAATACAGAGAACTCTTCAAGAGCTATGATGCTCTCCTCAGCCCGACAGTCCCCATCCTCCCCCCGACGTTTGAAGAGATAGGTAACCTCACGCCCTTAGCCCAATACATGCTTGATGCCTTGACTGTAGGGCCTAACCTTGCGGGCCTCCCTCATATGAATCTGCCCTCGGGGAATGCTCAGGGATTGCCTGTTGGCACCCTTCTTACTGCTGATCACTTCAACGAACACATTCTTTTTCGCCTGGGGGAGATCCTTGAAGGATAACCAAATGCAATTCACAACCGACATAGTCATCGGGCTTGAGGTCCATGCTGGCCTTAACACTAAAACCAAGCTTTTCTGCGGCTGCCCCAACAGAAAAGCGGAGCAGCCCAACACCTTGATATGCCCTGTGTGCCTTGGACATCCTGGAAGCAAGCCTGTCGTCAACAGGAAAGTCATAGAGTATGCCCTTCGCATGGGCATTGCAACCCAGTCCAAGCTGGCGAGTGAGCTCATCTTCTCCCGAAAATCCTATTTTTATCCGGATCTTGCCAAGAACTATCAGATAACCCAGTACGAGCTGCCTATCTGCTCAGGTGGAAAGCTCGCATTAAAGGATGGCAAGGAGGTAGGATTTATCCGCATTCACCTGGAAGAAGACCCTGCTTCACTTGTCCACCAGGGGTCAATGCAGGAGAGCCCCTTTGTCCTTGTTGACTACAACCGCTCAGGCTCCCCCTTATTGGAGATAGTGACTAAGCCTTGTATGGCATCTCCTGAAGAAGCAAGGGACTTCATGAAGCAGCTCATCACAACCTTAGGCTACCTCAACATATTTGACGCCAATGATGGCATCATAAAGGCTGACGCAAACCTCTCGATAAGGGAATCAGGCTACACCAGGGTTGAGATAAAGAACATTACAGGGTTCAAAGAGATAGAGCGCGCCCTCATCTACGAGGTTGCCAGGCAGAAGCAGGAAATCAATGACGGAAAAAATAGAGTGCAGGAAACCAGAGGCTGGGATGCTGACAAGGGAATCACCTTTTCCATGCGCACCAAGGAGACGGAGGCTGATTACGGCTACATCATTGACCCTGACCTTGTCCCCATAACTATCACAAAAGAGATGATTGAAGAGGTCAGAATGAGGATGCCTGAGCTTGCCCCTCAGAAGATACAGCGGTATGCAGGCTTAGGAGTGGACAGGACAGATGCAGAGATTGTAGCCTCAGAGCTTGAGCTTGCAGAGCTTTTTGAAAGGGCATTGGAGGAGGGCATAAAGCCAGTCTTTGCGGCACGGTGGATTCGCAGGGAGCTTTTGAGAGTGCTCAACTACAACAAAAAATCCATCACAGACGCAAAGGTAGACGAGAGGCAATTGTTCACCCTCTTCAGGCTTGTCTCAGGGAAAAAAATTACTGAAAAGACAGGGCAGCGGCTTATCGAGAAATTGATGGATGCCTCATTTGACATGCAAGAGTATGTGGAAAAGGAAGGTCTTTTGGCGGTGTCTGATTCAGACCAGCTTGAGCAGTGGTGCAGGGAGGCTATTGCCGAAAGCACAAAGGCTGTTGAGGATTATAAGAATGGCTCTGAGAAATCCCTGAACTTCATTGTCGGCCATGTGATGCAAAAATCAAGGGGAACCGCAGCTCCTGAGGAAGTAAAGGGGATGCTGAGGAACCTCCTGCGTAATACTTCAGCGTTATGAAGCTGTCCTGCCCCTATTGTAGCGTGCGCTCGGCATCATTCCCGAAAAAGGGCATTCCCTGAAAGCTCATTACCAACAGCTTCCTTGCCAAAATCAGCGCTGCTGTTCTCTCTCCTTTTGCCTGCGGTGAGATTGATTATGAACATTCCGTCGTGCACTGCATAGCTGCCCATCCTTCACACCCGATGGCGCAGCGCTCAATCTCGTGGCGATGCCAGCAACACTGCCCTGCTGCCTGCGCAGCCCGAGCCGTTTTTGTTTTCACTTTTCTTTCTTCACTGTTTTTCTTCTTATCTTTCTTCACTTTTCTTTTCTCCCTCGGAATTTCAAAGTGCGCTATGCTCTGCAATACAAAGGATGAAGTTACGAATTGAGTGTGGAAGCGATGGGAGGCATGGCTAATGCCTTTTTTTCTGATGAGCTTGTTGGGAATGCCAACTCACCATTGAGACCTCCTCCTCTCCCAGGGCTTTTCAGGCCTGTGAGGCATTACTTCTCAATTATCCACTCCCATGTGGGCCTGACAACAATCTCTTTTCCCTTGGCCTTTATTTTGTCGTCCTGATTTAGGGTGAGAATCATCCCTTTTTTGAGCGAGCAGGCATCCATCGCCTCAATAAGCCCATTAACCTCCCGCTCCTTATTCTCCTCAGTAAGTTGATAGCAGGCCTGATAAGCCTGAGTGATGCTTTCCCTTTCCTTCACGAGAAAGTCACATTCTCCCCTTTCCTGAAAATAGAATATCTCCTTATAGTGCCTTCGCAACTGCAAAAACACAAGATTCTCAAGCATCCTTCCCTTATCTTCTGAAAACCCTACTGAGTTGTTCCTGGCAAATCCGGTATCAATCGTGTAGTTTTTTCTCGGGTTGGCCCGCTGTCTTTTGAGGGAAAAAGAAAATCTTGGAATAGTAAACAGAAAATAGCTATCGGCAAAATACGACACATAGTCAAGCACGCTGTTCACTGACTTTATGCCAGATGCCTTTGCAAGGCCGTTATAAGAGAACTGCCTTGCGCTGTTTGTCAGAAGATACAATGCCAGGTTCCTTACCTCCTCGCTATTTCTTATCTGGTAACGTACAATGATGTCCCTTGCCAGAATGTCGGTAAAAAGCTGCTGGAGCATCAGAGGGTTCCTGGATTTCAGAAAATCAGGAAATCCTCCCTGTTCCATATATTCCTGAAATGATTCGATACCTGCCTTTTTTTTGGTGAACGAAAGCATCTCGCCATAGGAGAACGGAAACAATTCATAGCTCAGGTGCCTGCCAGTAAGTTTTGTTCCCAGTTCCCTGCTCAGAAGCGATGCATTTGAGCCTGTGAGGATGACCTGCTTCTTTCTGTCGAGAAGAAAGCGCACAAGGCGCTCCCATTCCCTGATGCTCTGGATTTCATCAAAAAAATAATGCTCAGCCTTGCCTGCTGCCTCTTCAAACGCCTCTTCAAGCTTTTCAGCATCGGCTATGGTGAATGCTCCAGCTCTGGGGTCCTCAAAATTAAAGTAGTGATATGCCTTATGTCGCCTTATCAATTGTAAAAGGAGCGTGCTTTTCCCGCAGCGCCGGATGCCTGCTATGATGAGCGCATGGGAGCTGCCTCCTGAGATTTCTGATAATCTCTCGCGCTGGATACCCCTGTCAGCATGGAATATCGCTTCCTTTTGCGACTGGACTATCCTTTTAAGGTCTTCTTTGAGTATCATGCAGAGAAATATGCATTAGTGATATATAAAAGTTTGCATTAGTAATGCATAGAATTAGGCATTGGCAATAGATATGAAATCGCGGACTAACATTGCCGCGCAGCCTCGTAGGTCCTTGCGGTCTGGACCTCTCCATGGTCATATGCCTTCTTTGCCAAGCCAAACATCTTCCTGCCGCAGGGTGTAGGGTAATCAGCGTTGAGGCAGCCAAGGCACAACTCACTCTTTGGAAGACCGATAGCCTTGATGAGATTAGGGATGGTCTGGTAGATAATGGAGTCTGCGCCAAGGTCATTTGCCATCTTTTTGAGGGCATTCTCATCCAGCTCTTCCCTCTCTGTGTGGGGGTCATAAGAAGGATAGATGAGCTCGCCTATTGTTGACATGTCAATGCCATAAAAGCAGGGTGACCTGATGGGAGGGCAGGTGATTCTCAAATGCACCTCTTTTGCTCCGCCGCGATCCTTGATGTATCGAACGAGGTTGCGAAGGGTCGTTCCGCGTACGACACTGTCATCAACAAGGAGGACCTTCTTTCCTTCAAGCACCTCCCTGATGACGGTGTATTTGTTCTGGACTTTATCATGGCTGCTTGAGCCTTCGATGAACGTCCTTCCCACATAGCGGTTCCTGATGAGGCCTTCAACTGAAGGGATGCCAAGGCTGAAAGCGTAGGCGTCGCCTGCAGCTTTTGCTGTATCTGGCACTGGAACGACAACATGCTCTTTTGTGATCTTCTCTACCTCAAGGGCTGCAAGCTCCTCGCCAAGCCGTTTCCTTACGATGTAGACTGACCTGTCATCAATGACGGAACTGACATTGGAGAAATAGACCCACTCGAACTGGCATCGTGCTTTGCGCTTGCTTTCTGCATAGCGCTTAATCTCAACCTTGCCGTCGGCCACCATGATTATCTCACCTGGTGCGAGGGATTTTATGCAGGTCATGCCGCAGCTCATGAGGGCGTTGCTTTCTGATGCGACCAGCAGGTTGCCGTCTTCGATAGCATAGCAGAGCGGCCTGATGCCGTTAGGGCCCCTTGTTGCGATGAGGTCGCCGTTTGCGTTGATCATCGCTATGTTATAGGCGCCGTCAAACACTTTGCTGAGGTTGTGGAACACCTGCACCATGTCAGGCTTTTTTGAGCCAGCAAGTTCGCGTGAGATGTAGTGCATGATGATTTCTGTGTCAGTGTCCCTTGTGATATGGTAATCTGTTTTCTTCAGCAATTGGTCACGAAGGTCGGCATAGTTTGTCAGGTTGCCATTGAAGCAGAAGGCAAACCATTTCCACATCCTTCCGTGAAAGCGCTCAAAGGGCTGGGCGTAGCTTCGCTCTTCCTTGCCGCAGGTAGCGTAGCGGACATGCCCTATTGCCTTGGTTCCTGCATAGCGGTGAAAGAGCCTTGCCGACTTGAGTTCATTGTTGGTCTTGAAGACCTCGTTGACGGAGCCAAGGTTGCGGTAGGTCTTGAGCAGGTCAAGGCGCTTAACATCAAACGTGGTGAAGCCTGCTGAGAGCTGGCCGCGGTTTTGCATGTTGAGAAGCAGTTTGTAGACATAGAATAATGCTTTGTTCGAGGCACTGCCATCATCCCTGAGATAGACAGCTGCTATCCCGCATTCCTCGTGAAGCTCTTCCCCCATGACAACAATAAAGGTGCCTAAGAACGTATATAAATATTTCCGTGAGCCAATGCATCAGAATTTCACGCACTTTCTCGAAGAGAAGTTGCCCTGCAATTCCCACGAGATCATTTCTTCTTCGGCTCTTCCTTCTTTGCCTCGGCTGCCGGCGCCTTTTCCTCCTCAACTGGGAGCAGTTCTTTTATTATTTGGTCAGGGATGTTTGCTTCCTTGAGCTTTGCCTTGACTATTGCCCTTTCCTTTCCTTTGAACATTTCTAGGATGTCTTTTGCTGTCTTCTCGTAGAGGGCACGCTTCTTCTCCATTTCTTCAGCAAGGTGCTTTCGCTCTTCCTCAAGCTTCTTCATCTCCTCGGCTGAAAGTTCGGTCTTTCCTGACGCAATCTTCTGGTCATATTTCCCGGCATTGACCTCAGCGATAGCTTCATGAGCAGGCTTTCCTTCCACAAGAATCCCCATGGACTGGCAGGTTCCCATGATCTCCTTGACGCGCCCTTTGGTGTCTTTGCCAAGGAGGGAGTCTTCCTTCATCTTGGCTACCTTAATGACCTGCTCAATGAGAATGTCAGCGACCTTGTCTACTTTTGGGTTTCCTGCCCCTTTCTCAACGCCTGCTTCCTTCTTGATGAGGGCAGCTGCAGGGGGTGTCCCTACCGTGATAGTATACTGCTTGGTTTCAGAGTTGACCTTGACCTCGACAGGGACCTGCATCTTCTGAAACGATGCAGTTTTCTTGTTGATGTCGGCAACGACAGCACCTATGTTGACTCCCAGAGGGCCTAGAGCAGGGCCTAACGGAGGAGCAGCTGTCGCTTTACCTCCCTCAACCAGCACTTTGACACTCTGTTCAGCCATGGTATTGCGGGATTTTTGGTCGGTTTATAAATATTTCATTTCTTCATTCGAGAAATGCCTCTCTCGCCCATTGCGGTGAAGGAACAGAAATGCAGGTTATTGCCTGCCAGCTGCTTTCGAAAGCCTTGTTACGTATCCAGCGATGGTGTTTCGCAATTTCTTGCTCTTTATCAGGGCAGCCTTGTCAACAAGCAGCTTGTTCTCGGAGAAGTCTTCTTTGAAGGCACCCTTGTGCTCAGCCATAAGCTCTTTGGTGACACGCTTAATCATCTGCGTCTTGATTCGTCCCATGGGGTGAAGAACTTCTGGATGATTTATAAGGCTTTCGTCAGCAAGGTAATCCTTCACCATTATGAAGCCAGCCTGCCTTGATTGCAGCGTGCGCTCGGCATCATTCCCGAAAAAATGCATTCCCTAAAAGCTCATTGCCGACAGCAACTTTACCAAAAGC
>DUKR01000066.1:0-209 GCA_013329175.1 Candidatus Woesearchaeota archaeon | reverse complement strand
ACTTTACCAAAAGCGACGCTATTGTTCTCTCTCCTCCTGCCTGTGGTGAGATTGATTATGGAAATTCCGTCATGCACTGCATAGCCGCCCATCCTTCATACCCGCAGGTAGCAGCGCTCAAGCCTAAGGCAATGGCTTGCTCAGCTCTTAATACTGATGCGATGGCTGCAACAAATAGCCTGCAGAAAGCGCAGCCCGAGCCGTTTTTG
>DUKR01000010.1:6659-6886 GCA_013329175.1 Candidatus Woesearchaeota archaeon | reverse complement strand
CCTGCGCAGGAGCCAGCGGCCTTCAGGTTGGCAGTGGCAATGCTGCCAATGGCTGATGCATGCTCGTTCCATGAGGCATCAACAATGGTGCAGCCCTGCTCAACAGCATAGGCAAGGGGAATGGCAACAAGAGCCAGAAGTAAGAGCAACCTCTTTTTTACCATCGCTGTTTATTCCCATCAGGGGTATATAAATGTTTAGGGCATGGACTGACCCCCTGTTTTCGA
>DUKR01000010.1:0-6483 GCA_013329175.1 Candidatus Woesearchaeota archaeon | reverse complement strand
ACAGCAAGATAAGCTACTCCCTTTTCGTTTTTTACACCATTTCGAACTCTTCCGGCGGGACAATGATAGGGATGGCGTTGGTGATTCCTGTGACAATTGTAGGATGAAAAGCAACCCAGACCAGCTGGACAGGGACTTAGATGGCAAGGCCGATGCCAAGCAGCGTATCTAAGTGATTGACCCAACCAGGTTTGGAAGCGAGCCTATTACTATGTCACGCACGCCAGTAAATACGCGCTCTGTCGTCTGCTCTATCTCCAGATTTGTGCCGAGCGCAATGTTTACTCTCTCAATCAGCTGCTCCACAGTCCTGATGTCAAGAGACTCATGGGCTCTTGCTGCCTGCTGTGTCAGTGAGGTGATGATAGATGAAGCAGGGAGGATTATAATAAGCAGGACAAGGATGAGCACTGCTGCGACGTTGCGTGACCAAAGCCTTTTTCCAGCCAGAGGTAGAGGGGATTGACAATGACTGCGAGCACTGCCGCAAGGATGAGGTAGGTGACAAATGGCCTGATGATAAGAAATGAGAGGTAGAAAAGGATGCCAAGGATAATCAGGAAGATTGCCTTGCTGTAGCGGTTTGCCTTCGCCATAGCACTTCCCTTCATCTAATTCCGTGACGTACAAATAGCAGAGTGATAGCCATTTTTCTCTCGCTACAGCGAGAAGAGCCCTTGTGAAAGCACTCGTTTTTGTGCAAAATTAAACTGGATTCAGAAATAATTCACGCTCACTTCGACATCTTTGCTAAAGACTTTTTTCAAATCCTCAAACACCGGCTCTCTGATGAATACTTTGGGCGGGAACTTCCCCTTTGCTAGAGCTTGCTCAAATTCCTCAAGGCTGCTTGCCTCAAGCTTGCCTAATGAGCCATCAGCATTGAGCTTTGCCTTCTGTATCTCCTTCTCCTTTGCGTCAATGTCAAAGATGACAAATGCCTTGTCAGTGAGCAGGATAACCTCGCCGTATTTCTCGCCGTACTTCACCCTTATCTTGGCGCGCTCTATCTCCCTCCCCCGCTTGCGCTGCATGTATTCAATGAGGTACTTGATGAGCACGTTGGCTTCCTTCTTGAGCTTCTCAACCTCAACCTTTGAAAGCTTCTTCCCGTCATAATCCTTCTTTGCCTTCAGGATGTCATTAAACGTCCGAAGGAACTTTGCTGGAACCTTGCCTGTTGAAATCAACTCGTCATCAAACTTCTTTTCAAGCTCAACGTCAAGGACTTTCTCAATGCCCTCCATTCGAAGGACGTCCCTGATGATAGTGACTATGGTATCGTAGATGTTGATCATGTCCTGCTCTTCCTTTATTTTCTCAATCTGTGCGAAAAGGCGCTTAATCCTCTTCAGAAATATCTTGGAATCCTCAAGCAGGCTGTCCACCTCTTTTCCTGTAAGGTCCTTCTTTGTGCCATGCTCAATGTCCTTTCGCAATTTGATGTTGCTTTCAAGGATGTCCACATACTTGTCTTCAAGAAGCTTCTCCTTCCTGACAAAGAGCTCCCGCATGAGTTCTGCTGTCTCCTTTGGAGCGGGGGGAGATACGCCATACATCATAAGGGCTGCCTGGCTTGGCGTGAGAAGGGCATAGTAGGTATCCTCCATCCCAATCTCCTTAAGCTTTCCTGAGACTCTTCTAAGCATCTGGTCGCCTGACTGCATGAACATGTCAATGGCTTCAGATGAGGGCTTAATCTTGCCAAGCTTGAGAAGCTGCTTCCATGGCATGAACATGCCCCTGTCATAGAAGGGCACACCGTCTCTGAGAAGGGTGAAGATTATGGGGTTTGCTTCCTTGAGGGAATCCCAGAAGTCGGTTAAAATGTAGACCTGGATGTTGATTTTGTTTCGTATCTTGGTGAACTCTCCCGCCTCTATGCCCATCCCGATGATGATGGCGCGAAGCTTGTCTTTCAGTTCAGCCCGCGTCATCTTCTTGACATCGGTATCGTCTATCACAATCCAGACGTCAATGTCGGACTCAGGCGTCGCCCTGCCCTGTGTCAGGGATCCTGCAAGGACATAGGAAACGATGTAGCGCTCAAATTTCTTGATGACCATCTCCTTGTGGACTTCAGCTATCTTTATTGCGGCAAGCATGCCGGTATCATAGAATGGAGCTGAGATTGAGATAAGCCTGAGAAAGTCATATTTACCGTCATAGCAGCCTTGCCACAACTCCGAAAGGATTACTATCTGCGGGGCAAGGTTCTTGTCTATCTCCAGAGCAATACCGATAATGATGGTGGTGAGCTTGTCTTTAAGCTCCTGCTTTGTCATCTTCTGGGAGTCGGTATCATCAATAAGAATGAGAAGGTGGACTTTGTCCTGGTCTTCAGGCTTCTGCTCAGTGGGCTTTGGCGGGGGAAGCAGGGTTATCCCCACGATGTACTTGTCGAACTTCCCGGTAACCTGTTTCTGAAACCTGTCAAGCTTCTCCTTTATGCTCTTGAGCTTCTCCTGAACATCTATAGGGAGCTTTGAGAGGGGGTCTTCAGGAGATGGTGCACTGTCCCGATTGGGAGCGGATTCTTTAGAAGGCGCTTTTGCCTTTACCTGCTTTTTTGCCATTGCTGGTGTAAATCATAAGATGATATATAAAGATTGTGCAACCCTGGGCTTCATCTGAGAAGAACGGGGCAGGCTCGTGTGGGGGTTGGCATTCCCCCAAAAGCTCATTAGAAAAAAATGCATTAGCCATAGCTCACATCACTCCCACAGCCAACGAATAACTTCATCCCTTTTGTTTCAGGCAATCCTCTCATTGCACATTCCGAGGTAAACAAAAAAGCCTCAGTTGGCCAGCAGGGCATGTGTTGCAGCCATTGCCGCAGTGTTGTGCGCTGCTACTTGCGTGATTGAAGGATGGACGGCTTTGCAGCGCACAACGGAATGTTCATCATCAACAATTGCTGCAAAACAAGAATGAAAGAAAAACAAAGGGCTCGGATGAGAAAGAAGCCATCGGCAATGAGCTTTTAGGGAATGCCTTTTCTAAGGAATGATGCCCGTCAAAGCTGCAAAGAGGCAGGGCCGCAGGCAGCGAGACTAGCGTCTCTGGCCATGCGACAGGGTCGCAGGCTTCATGATGGTGAAGGGTTACCTTCATGCCCATAAATCTGCCTCAAATGCTCTGCAATCGAACGGTAGCTAACTCCTTTCATGTAAAAATCCATTACAGTGACCACTGTTTTTGGGTCCCCCTTGATGTTTTTTATAGGTGAGTTTACCCATCGCTTTCAGCAAGCTTTGCAAAACCATCTTTGCTTCTCGCAAAGCAATGTTTTTCTTACTTCAAAGTCGCGGGGTATAAAGCCCCGCTTCTTAAGATTGCGTCTTAACCCTTCCTGCACGCATGCAGCAACGCGCAATCTATACGCATCGCCTTTTGGAAATCACCCTTCGATGCCTGACCGATGGGATATTTATAAGCAGAGCAGCACTCAGGCAGGGTATCCCGGAGGTGGGAGCATGGACAAGAAGGCACAGAAGGCCGTATTGATACTGTCGCTTGTTGCAGTCCTTGCCTTTTCAGTCATTGTGGCAGCTGCAGGTATAGGATACATAGCTTCACTTGACGGCGAAGCGCAGGCGGCATCGGCAAATCCAGCGCTTGCAAAGGAGCAGGTGATTGCCATTACATCTGGCACAATAGTTGAGGATGATGGCGCACTACCCTCAGGGTCAAGCCCATCGGTTGCTGGCTCATCACCAACAAGCTCGGCTGGCGGTCCGATTTCTGAGCAAGATGCAATACAGAAGGCACAGGCAAGGCTAGGCTCAGATTATGCCTTTGTGGAGATAGATAATGGAAGCTTTAGGGGAGAGCAGGTGTACGAGATTGAATTCCGGGATGGCAGCAAGGAGGCTGAGGTCATTGTCGGTATTGAAACAGGATATCTCCTTGACATCGAGTACGAAGAGGATGACGACGACTGAGCGCCTATGCCTGCTAATGGTAACTCTTTTTTGTTTTTTTATCCATTACCAAGCTATAGTCGTTTGTTCTACTGATTGACGGAGGAAAGTGAGATGAAAACAAAAGCATTGCTGCTCTCGACCGTTGTCCTGCTGCTCATGGGGCAGTTCCCGCTGCCTGCGCATGCGGCAGATGACGGCAGGGGGGATGACCTTGCGGTGTTTGGCATGGAGCTTGAGAAGTTGATGTACCTCTGTGGCGGCATCATGGCAGCAGCTCTTTGTGCTATCACCTTTCTTGCCTACAGGCGCACCCAGCGCACGCGCCTCTTGTCAATAGTGCTGGCGTTTGCCCTCTTTGCGGTGAAGGGCTTTCTCATAGCGACAGAGCTGTTCATGGATGAGCTTCCCCACATTGACCTCATCACCACGCTCCTTGATTTTGCCATGCTTGCTGCCTTCTTCTATGGCGTGATGAAGAAGTGAGGCGACGATGAGCGGCGTGTTCCTCACTGATAAGGAAAAGCAGGTGCTTTCGGTTGAGGCACGGCGAAGGCTCTACCGCCTTGTAAGGGAGCATGCTGGCCTTCATTTCAGGGAGATTGAACGAAAAAGCCTGCTTCCTACAGGAACAGTGCAGTACCATCTTGGCTACCTGTGCAGGCAAGGGCTTCTGAAGTCTGAGAAGGATAGCCATTCACTTCGGTATTTTCCCATGGAGTTCACTGCTGAGAGTAAGCAGCTTATGGCAATCCTGCGCCAGAGGAGCATGCGCAGCATTCTTCTGTTCCTTCTTGCCCATCACGGATGCAGCCATGAGGAGATAACAAAATCAGTGAAGCTTGCGCCGTCAACAGTCTCATGGCACCTGCGCAAGCTTGAGGATGCAGGGGCGATAGCATCAGAGAAGGACGGCAGGAAGACCCGCTTTTCTCTGCTCATCAATTCGCAGGAGGTCATCAATCTTCTCATCACCTACAAAAAGAGTTTTCTTGATAGTGTCGTTGATAACGTAATTGAGATGTGGGAGAGCAGGTAAGCGGGCATAATGCCTGTCAAAATGCTCGCCGACACATTGAAGATGAAAATCTCGCCGTGCACTGCTGCCCGCACTCCCCCTTAACTCTCAATGGTGCAGCGCTCAAGCCCTAAGGCAATGGCCCGCACAGCGCTCTAATACTGAGGCGATGGCTGCAACAAATGCCCTTGCCAGCAAGCGGCAGCCAGAGCCTTTTTTGTTTTCATCTGGAGCCCTGTTAAGTTCGTTTCCCATACATAGTGTGGGAAAATTTCGTCCGATGGTATGAGAATTCTTTGGCTACGCTGCCGTCGCAACGCCATGCCACTACTCAGTAATTTGCAGAAAAAAGCAAGTAGAAGCTATGATTTCAGCATGGCTGGACGGCAATACGAGTGCGGGAAGAGAGGAGGAAACTCCTTTCTCCCAAACTCAATAATCAATACCTGAGGTGAAACACCATGTACTATGCAGGACTGGACATCCATAAGGATTTCATCTATGCTACCGTATTGGACAACAAAGGCCAGGTTCATCAGCAGGGCAGATTCCTCACAACAGAAGCAGCCTTTGGCCAATTCATGGGCAATCTTCTCCCTAAGAAAGTCAGGATAGTGATGGAAAGCTGCGGCATCTGGGAAGACTTTTACGACCTTTTGCAAAGCAAAGGGTATGACGTCTGCCTTGCTAATCCCATGCGGGTAAAGGCAATAGCCTCAGCGAAACTGAAAGACCGACAAGATTGATTCTGAAACACTTGCACAGCTTCTGCGTTGCGACCTCATCCCACAAGCATGGGCACCACCAAAAGAGGTGCGGGAGGAACGGGATCTTATCCGGTTCAGGAGTATCCTCATCAGGCAGCGCACCATGCTCAAGACCAGAATTAAATTCATCTACTCAAAAAAGGGATGAAGTATCAGCAATCCATCTGGACAGGCAAATGGCGGGAGAAACTAGAGAAGCTTGACCAGATGATTGCCTCCTACTAGGGGGCTTGCCCCCCATGCCGAAGGCATCAGAGAAGAAAAGGTTGGCAAAACAGGAATCTACGGACAAGGAACGTAAGGACGTATGAGGTTCATTTTTCATTCCTAATCGGAAGTAAAAAAAGAAAACCATGCACACACTAGGATTGTATGGAAAAAAACAGGTATGAAAGGTTTATGGATTGTTGTTATCCCTTATCCCCTCTTTGGTTTTTTTTTCTAATTTGGGTAGGCTGTTTGAAGATAAGTCAAGCATATTGTCTTTGGCATTTTTTGAGGTGACAATGCTTTCCCCCAATTGCTTCTCGATGTCTTTTCTTGCATTTCCAGCGACAGTTCCCCCTTTTCTTGCTAATCTTTTGCTTTGAGGAAATGTCTCTGGACCTTCTTTTTTGGAGAATTCAGTGGTGGTGACCTCTGCAAGCATATTGAGGACAAGCTCAAGATTGGTCATTTTCAGAAAAAGTGTCCTTCACTTTTTGCATTATTCTGTTGTAACCTGAGTACTTCATCTCTGCTTCTGGCATAAATCATGGAGAACCAACTATCTATA
>DUKR01000014.1:1400-12589 GCA_013329175.1 Candidatus Woesearchaeota archaeon | reverse complement strand
CTTCTTTTCTTTCTTCATTTTTATTTTCCCCCGTCGGAACGTGCAATGAGAGAATTGCCAGAGTAGAAAAGAAGGAAGTTACGCATTGGCTGTGGAAGCGACGGGATGGTAGCTATTGCCTTTTTGCTATTGATTTTTTGCTATTGCTCCTTCAACACGAATCTGCCCAATAGATATCTCCTAACTTCACACTAATGGCTATCCTGACTGCTTTTCAGAATAGAAGTGAAGCAGTACCATTTTTGTGCATATTTTTATAGGGGCATTCACCTGGGGCATACATGCCATTGCACAGCGCACTTACTTCCCTGAAAGGAGCAATCAAGTCGCTGCAACAGGAGGAAATAAGCCTTGAACAGCAGAAAGCCCCTCACATCGCGGATTTCAAAAAGGCACGGGCAGAGCATCATCTGCGCATGTTTGAGCGGTCATATGTGTGCCTCCACGCTGCCCTGCAGAGGGCAATAGTGCAGTCATCACAGGAGGAATCAGCAACACTCACTGCAACCCTGAAGGCTCTTGAAGAGGGATACGCGCGTAAAGACCTTGAGGCAGTCAGCAATGCTCTGCTTGCAATTGACGACATTGCAAAGAAGCAGGCATCAAATGAGAAAGCATCCCTGCTTTCCCTGAAGCTTTCAAGGCTTCCTTCAGAAATAGAAGAAGATATCCTCGCTGACAAGAAAGAAATAGAGCAATGCTTTGCTGCAGGCTGTTACCGATGCGCTGTCATCCTCTGCGGCCGTATGCTTGAAACGGTCCTCCACCGCAAATACTATGAAGTAGCAGGCAATGACCTTCTTGAGAAAAGCCCTGGCATCGGATTGGGCAACCTTATTGCAAAAATGAAGGAAAAGAACATCAAGCTTGACCCTGCATTAACCCAGCAGGTCCACCTCATCAACCAGCTTCGCGTCTTTGCCGTGCATAAGAAGCAGGAAGCTTTTTACCCGAGCAAGGAGCAGGCGCATGCAACAATCCTCTACACGGTTGACATCCTGAATAAGCTGTTTTCAAAAGGATAATTAAAAGAAAAAGGTTATGGCAGCTTTCACCCCCTTAGAGATGAATTATCCCTCCATCGCAACAATCTTTTTATAGGATTTTCGGATAACCTGGCCACTATGGCTGAGAATGGCGCAGCAACGCATTTTCTGGACATGATAAGGGGACCTCGTGACGTAAAGCACCTGAATAAACGCCAACTCCTGCATCTAAGCGATGAGATACGAAAAAGGATTGTTGACGTCACAGCGCAGAACGGAGGCCACCTTGGAGCAGGCTTAGGTACTGTTGAACTGACGATTGCGCTGCACTACATCTTTGACAGCCCCCTTGATAAGATAGTATGGGATACAGGCCATCAGGCATATCCTCATAAGCTCCTTACCGGGCGCAACAAAGACTTCCATACCCTGCGAAAATTCAGGGGCATCGGCCCCTTTCTTAAGAGGGCAGAATCAGAGCATGACCACTTTGGCGCTGGCCATGCCTCAACCTCTATCTCAGCAGCGCTTGGCATGGCAAAGGCTCGTGACATCATGGGAAAGAACCACCACGTCATTGCAGTAATAGGCGATGGCTCTCTCACCGGCGGCATGGCGTTTGAAGCGCTCAACAATGCAGGAGCATCAAAGACCCGCATCATCGTCATTCTGAACGACAACAAGATGTCCATCTCGCCAAACGTGGGAGCGCTATCAAACTACCTGGCAGGTCTTGTTGCTGACCCACGCTACCACGAGAAGAAACAGAAGCTTGAGCATCTGCTGAAGGTCATGCCTATGGTAGGAGAGATGGCAGCAGGAGCCGCCCATACTCTGGAAGAGAATCTCAGGGCCATGGTCAGTACAGGGATGCTATTCAAGGAGCTTGGCTTCAATTATTATGGGCCGATAGACGGCCACAATCTTGACGACCTTGTCGCTGCCCTGCGCAATGTCCGGCAGATTGACGGGCCGGTGCTCCTTCATATCAAGACCCAGAAGGGCCAGGGCCTGGATGACCCTGACAAGGTTGCTGAGGCATATCATGCGGCAAAACCAAAAGGCGCCAAGCCAGGAAACGCTGAGCCTCCAAAATATCAGGATGTCTTTGCCGACACCCTCATAGCACTTGCTAAAGATGACCCTCGCATCGTCGGCATCACCGCAGCCATGCCCTCAGGAACAGGCATAGACAAGTTCCAGCAGGCATTCTCGCAGCGGACGTTTGACGTAGGGATTGCCGAGCAGCACGCAGTAACGTTTGCAGCAGGGCTTGCCGCAGAAGGGCTAAAGCCTGTTTGTGCTATCTACTCCACATTTCTGCAGCGGGCATTTGACCAGATAATCCATGACGTCTGCATCCAGAATCTTGGTGTAATCTTTGCTTTGGACAGGGCAGGGCTTGTCGGCGAGGACGGACCAACGCATCACGGAGCTTTTGACCTCTCGTACCTGCGCCTAATCCCTAACATGACGGTAATGGTGCCAAAGGACGAGCAGGAATTGGCTGACATGCTTGCGACAGCCGTAGCCCACAACGGGCCCATTGCCCTTCGCTATCCGCGAGGAAGTGGGTTAGGGGTAGCAAGGCGAAAGCCAATGGCACTGGCTATAGGGAAGGCTGAGGTCATCCGAAGGGGTATGGATCTGGCATTTGTTGGAGTCGGACCGCTTATTGCGCTGGCTGAGGCTGCGGCTCATGAGCTTAAAAAGGAGGGAATCAGCGCAGCAGTCATCAATGCCCGCTTTGTCAAGCCCCTTGATTCCGCAACCATTCTTTCGTTTGCTGACAAAGTGAAGGGCATAATCACGCTGGAGGAGAACACCTGCAGGGCTGGATTCCATTCAGCAGTGCTGGAGCTTCTTGCTGAGCACAAGATGCTAGTGCCCTGCCAGGCTCTGGCGCTTCCTGACGCGTTTGTTGAGCATGGCGACATGAGGTCCCTCTACCATGCAGTAGGGTTCAGTGTGGGCTCCATCGTTGACAAGGCACGGGAGATGATGAAATAGGCGATGCGAACTATTGCAATACTTGGATCAACAGGAAGCATAGGGACACAGGCTCTTGACATTATCAGCGCGAACCCTGATGAATTTTCTGTAGCTGGGCTGACTGCTCATTCTAATATAGGAAAATTAAAGGAGCAGATTGATGCCTTCAAGCCAAAAGCCGTTGCGGTGATGGAGAGGGAAAAGGCAGAAGTTCTTGCTGAAGAGATAGATTATGCGGTTCCTGTGCTTGCTGGCCTTGCTGGCATCCACTCTATTGCCACTATGCAGGAGACAGATGCCGTCATCAATTCCCTTGTAGGTTCAGTAGGTGTCACGCCGACGCTCAAAGCGCTGGACGCAGGAAAAAGGGTGTGCCTTGCAAACAAGGAGACACTGGTTGCTGCTGGCGACATCGTCATGCAGAAGGCGCAGCAGAGGGAGGCAGAGCTGTTGCCAATAGACTCTGAGCACTCCGCGATTTTCCAGTGCATGCGGGGGGTGGATGATGGCGAGGTCAGGAAGCTTATCCTCACCTGCTCAGGTGGGGCATTTCGCGATAAATCTATCGGGGAGATGAGGTCTCTTACTGCAAAAGACGCATTGATGCATCCGACATGGAAGATGGGAAGCAAGATTACGATTGACTCTGCTACCCTGATGAACAAGGGCTTTGAGGTGATTGAGGCGCATCATCTCTTCGGTATGGCGTATGATGCTATTGAGGTGGTGAAGCATCCACAGTCCATCATTCATTCCCTGATTGAGCTGAACGACAATGCTGTTCTCGCCCAGCTCGGCTGGCCTGACATGAGAATCCCCATCCAGTATGCCCTGAGCTATCCTGACAGAATCCCTTCCTCTGCCAGGCCGTTCTCGCTAATTGATGTGAAGCAGCTGACCTTCGGAGAGATTGATGCGAAGCGGTTCCCGTGCTTAGGGTATGCCCTTCTAGCAGGGAAGGCTGGCGGCACTATGCCTGCTGTGCTGAATGCTGCAAACGAGGTTGCGGTGCATGCCTTCCTTAACGATGAGATATCTTTTCCTGACATTTCGCGGATGGTGAAAGAAGCGCTTGATTCACATACGCTCATCAGAAGGCCCGACATTGATGAGATTCTGGAAGTAGATATGAGGGTGAAGAATGAGGTTAGGAATACAATCTCCGAACAGTAACATGGCAGTGTGCTATCCCTCTTTAGGTCTCTGCAAGTTCTCCCGGGAAGTGCCCTAGCCTCTTCTGGTGGATTGTTATGGCCTCTCTTCCGGACTTTTCCTCTGAATATCAACAACAGATACAAGGGTATGCTCAAGCACTTTTCCATCTCCTGCAGCGACCTTGATATTCAGGGTATGAAACGTCCTTGTGATCATAGTGATGTTCCAGACTTCTCCCATCCCCTCAATGCTCTGGCAAATAACGATGTACTTGATGGCGTCATTGCCAGGATACTTTTCTTTCTGCAATGCAGTGGCAATACCCATTGCCTCAGCAAGCGTGGCACTGACCCTTGACATATCGAGCTTCGCTACCTTTACCCCTGGCTTCTTGAGCACCTCCTCAGCAGGGTTCACTACCCACTTCCCATTAGCCAAAGTGAAGCTGGTCGCCTTGTCCGTTTCAGGATCATAGTACCCTATCTGCCATACTGATTCAGCGCCAGAATCCAAAGACGCAAAGCCAAAGGAAAGGTATGCCTTCAGGTGCACTGCAGCCCACTCCCTGAATGCTGTTTCCCCTTGCAGAGTTTCTATCGAAAACTTAAGGTCCATCACAGCTATTAGATGAGCTGCCATTAATAAAATCTGCTTTTTTGTGAGTTGTGGAAATGTTTTCTGCTATTCATTGCTGCTCGAAAAAAACAATGAGCCATACGTGCATGAAAAATTTGCAGAAAAAAAAGAGAAAAAAAAGAAAGGAAGTTTACGCTTCCTTTGTTACGTTGACTGCCTTTGGCCCTCTGTCTCCCTTGGTTGCCTCAAACTCAACAGCGTCATTATCCCTGAGGAGAACGCCCTCCTGAATCCCGCTCTGATGGACAAAGTACTCCTTGCCATCTTCACCTGCAATGAATCCAAAACCTTTTTGCTTGTTGTAAAACTTGACTGTACCTCTCATGGTAAACTCCTACTCCTCTTCCTTCTGCGCCTGCTGGATACGATTCCTGCAACTATCGCAGTAATGCTTCTTTGCCTCGCTTTTCTGCAATACCATCCTCTTCCTACAGAGACCGCATTGCTTGACAATCTTGTACTCAACCATGGTTCACCGTCGGCTCCTCCTTCTCATGGAATTGTTCCATAAGCTTTCTTCTATCCGTGATGAGCCGCATACCTTGCAGCTCCTAATGATGATTGGCTTTGACTTTTTGCCATGTGTATATGATTTCCTTGTCCGTATTGTTGAACTTCCACAATCCTTGCATTCCATGATATCCTCCTCTGAAACACACGCAGGAGCCAATCGCTCTGCCCTAGTGAGAAGGACACCGCATGCATATCAACTCAGAACTGCACTGCATCTTTCGCAAATGACGAACAAGAAGCAACGGGTGCTGAATAGGTTATGAAAGGAGCGCTGCTATATAAAACATGTGGTTTCGCATAACACTTTGCCATCCTGAATCTGTTCTGCCTCTTTGCAGCTTTGACGGGCATCATTCCAAAAAAAGGCATTACTGATGGCTTATTTTGCTTCCTGACACTTTGGCTTTGTTCCTCTTCTCGCCTGCCGTGAAATTGCTCTTGAAAATTCCGTCGTGCACTGCAAAGTCGCCCATCTTCCATACACGCAGGTAGCAGCGCTCAACCTCGTGGCAATGACCTTACGCAGGCGGAGCATTTTTTGTTTAACCTCGGAATGTGCAATGAGAGGATGACATGAAACAAAAAGAAGGGAGTTACGCCTGTTTTTCTGCTACCCCTTATCCACCTTTGTCGTGATGAGTGTTTTCTCGCCGATGTAGAATGAGTGTTCAGCCTGCGAGACCATGCCACCCTGCTTTTCAACTAAAGGCGGAAAGTCGTGCAGGATGCCCAATTGCCTGAACTGGTTGAAAGCATACTGGACCTTGGCTTCTCCAAACCTTCTGGTGAGCCATCTGGTTGTGAACGGCAGGCCATGCAGGCTATCAACCTCCTTCCTGATGTCCCTGACAAACCCTACCCTTACCGGCTTGTTGCCAGTGAGCATGAAAATAGAGGGGTCACCTTTTTCACCAACCATGCCGATGCCGTCTGTGGCGAAAGGCTCAACTGCTATGGTCATTCCTTCGGTAAGTTCAGCCCTATCGCCATTATCAACATTTGGGATAGATGGTGAGGTATGGATCTGGTACTTCCCCAGTCCATGCCCTGACAGATTCTGCACGGGCTTATAGCCAAATCCTTCAATCTCTGACTCTATGGCTGCACCAATGTCACCTATCTTTGCGCCAAGACCTACAGCTTTCACTGCAGCAGCAAGGGCGTTTCTTGATGCCTTCATGAGGTCACCATACCGTCCTGAAAGGTCAACCGTCAGCGCAGTATCACCCACGTACCCATTGACGTGCGCACCGATGTCAAGCGACACAAGGTCGTCACCAAACGTAGCATCATAATCCTCAGGGCAGAAATGTGCAGCAGTTTCATTAAGCGCAACCTGAGCTGGAAATGCTATCTCACCCCCCAGTTCCCTGATACTTGCCTCAATCTTGTCAAGCACCTCAGCTATCACAGCATCTCTCCTGATAAGTGTCTTCCCATACTGCAGCGCAATGCCTGCTATCTGCCCTGCTTTTGCGAAATCCGAATTCATTTCTGGGCTCATGCCTGACCTCAGGGAAAAAAGAGCAGGGCTTACATCCCGTTCACGTTGTACCCTGCATCAACATACACTATCTGCCCTGTGATGTTCTTTGAGAGGTCGCTTGCCAGAAACAGCGCAAGGTTTGCGACGTCCTCTGCTGATATGTTTCGCTTCAGCAATGCCTTCTCCCTGGCAAGCTCAAGCATGGAGTCAAACCCTGCAATGCCTGATGCAGCCAGCGTCGAGATAGGTCCTGCGGAGATGCCATTAACCCTGATGCCTCTTTCGCCAAGGTCCATAGCCAGATACCTGATGGATGACTCAAGGGCAGCCTTGCACGCTCCCATGACGTTATAATTCCTGATAGCCATGACTGAGCCAAGATAGGTCATCGCAAAGATGGATGCTCCATCGTTCATGAGTTTTTGGCTTGCTTTGACTATGTTAGGCAGAGAAAATGCAGAAACCTCCTGGGCGGTATTGTAGCCTTTCCTGTCAACCTCATAGAACCTGCCCTGCAAAAAGTCTTTCTTGGCAAACGCAACGGCATGGACGAGGATGTCGAATGTTCCGAACTTCTCTTCAATTGCCTCAAAGAAGCGCTCAATCTTGAAGTCATCCATCATGTCACATTCCATCAGGAACGGATCATGGAGCTCTTTAGCGAGCTCCTCAACGTACTGCTTGACGCGCTCCTGGTAGCCTAACGCTATTTCTGCCCCGTTGTCATTAAGGGTTTTTGCGATGCTCCACGCTATGCTTTTATCGGTCGCAACGCCGAAGATAACTGCCTTCTTTCCGGTAAGGTCAAGAGCCTTTTTCATTGAAAATCCCCCTTTTCTTTCCATCCTTCAACATACTTCTCAGCCTCAAGCGCAGCCATGCACCCTGTCCCTGCTGCGGTGATTGCCTGCTTGTATTTTTTGTCTGCAACGTCGCCTGCTGCAAAGACACCTGGCACGTTTGTTCCTACGCATGATCCCTTAGGCACGATGAAGCCATGCTCATCAAGCTCAATTAGTCCCTTGAAGATGCCTGTGTTAGGAACATGCCCTATGGCTATGAATACTCCGTCAATCTTCATCAATTTTGTCTTCATGGTCTTGAGGTTCTTGAGGACGACCCCGGTAAGCCTCTTGCCATCTCCGGCAAAGCTGACTATTGCTGAATCCCATATCGGCTCAATCTTCTGGTGCCGAAGGGTTCGCTCTGCCATGACCTTGCTTGCGCGAAGGGCATCTCTCCTGTGGACAATATATACTTTGGTAGCGAACCTTGTGAGAAACGTTGCTTCTTCACAGGCTGAGTCTCCGCCGCCGACGACCATGATGTCCTTGCCCTTGTAGAATGCCCCGTCGCACGTTGCGCAGGTATGGATGCCCCTAGACTTGTACTGCTTCTCGCTTTCGATATTCAGCCATCGTGCGCTTGCTCCTGTTGCGATGATGGCTGAGATTGCCTGGATAGGCTTGGCATCGGAGGTTGTGACGGTTATGGTTCCGTCAGGATTAACTGCAAATGATTTGGCAAGCGAGGTAACAAACCGTGCACCGAAGCGCTTTGCCTGCTGCTTCATGCTCTCCATGAGAAGCGGCCCCTGTATTCCTTCAGGAAAGCCAGGGAAATTCTCCACGTCTGACGTCAGCATGAGCTGGCCGCCATCCTCGTTGCCTGTGAGGACTAACGGAGAGAGGTTAGCCCGCGCGGTATAGATTGCTGCGGTAAGTCCTGCTGAGCCTGTCCCTATGATGACAATGTTTTCCATGTGCGTGAACCACCTCCTATCGGCGGTAGATGGCAGCTATATAAAAGTTTGGGCGGAATGTAGCACTTCACGCTCCAGAAAGCGATGTTTCAGCACTCTTGTTTCAAGCAGCGCAAGCAGCGGGAAGCTTAAGGAAAGAGAAGAAGCAGGGCAGCACAGCAGGGTAGCACAGCAAGCAGCCTTCGCCACAGGGTTGCGCGCTGCGCAGGCGGATTTGAAGGATGAGCACACGCACAGCGCACGACGGAATTTACAACATCACCATCTGCAGCAAAAATAAAGGAGGAAATAAAGACAAAGTGCTCGGATAAGAAAGAAGCCGTAGGCAATGATTTGGGGGGAATGCCATTTTTTCGGGAGCGATGCCCATCACACGCTACAAAGAGGCAGGCAGCGAGACTAGCGCAGATGCTTGCGTTCAATAGCTCACTCTCGAGCTGTGCTCTCGTAGGCAACAGAATTGCAGGCTTCAACAAACTGAAGTAGTACGGCAGAACTCGCCTTGGCCAGTTGAGAGAAAGCCTTCATGCCCTTTTACCCCTCCCCATACTGCCGCACAGGATGCTAGCGCGGATTATTGAGCAGCACCATCATGGCCATCACCTTTGAGACGTATTCACTTGCAGGAGCAGGAATGGTCTCCCTTTCAAAGGCATGCTCAAAGAACGACCCTTTCATCCCTTCCCCACCTGCAAAGCCATGCTGCTTCCCTATCTTCCTGAGCCTCGTAGGGCCAATAAAATAAGAAGCAAGCGCAAAACCAACGCTTCCTGTATCATCAATAAGCCCTTTCATGTATCTTGCTCCTGCGGTAAGATTGGTTAGGACTTTCCTTCCCCCGTCATAGGCTACCCCTACTTCCTCATAGGTAATAGGCATGAGTTGCATGATGCCGCGTGCGCCTTTTGAAGATATTGCATTGGGATTGAAATTGCTCTCGACCATGCCTATGGCCCTGATAAGCTGCTCAGGCACCCCCTCAGCCTGGCTTACCTGACTGATGATTGCATCATATCTGCAGGCATTGGCATAGCGAACAGCAAAATCTGCTTCCCCTTCGGGAGTGCGGTAGCGCGCTATGTGCCGCTCGATGCTCCACTCCATGCCCATTGCCGCTTCACTTGTTATGCCCTCCAAATCAAACATGACCCTCACGCTGTGGGGGATAGGAGTATGCCCTGGCTGCGTTTCTCCCTGAATCATCATCGCTAATGGAAGATGGCCTCCTCTGGAATAAAGAGATTCCTCGCCTGCTGCTGGCAGTGAAAGCAAATGAGGCGCCACAAGCACAGCTGCAATGAAACTACGATACCGAGATGTCATGCCAAATATCCAGGATAGCCAGAATTAAAGCGTTGCCAGAGTAATTTTTTGGAAAAAAGATTTATATAATTAGAATGGTATCATTTTTCAAATGAAACTGGAAAAGAAGGACTTGTCCCTCATGTATCAGCTTGACGCCAACTACCGAAGGTCGTATGCTGCTATCGGAAAGGACATCCGCATGAGCGAGCAGCTCATCAACCACAAGATTAAGCGCTTTTCTGCTGAGGGCATCATCTCAGGCTTTCGGCCGCTGATAGACTACTCCAGATTTGGCCTGTATTCCTTCATCGCCTTCTTCAGGGTCTCCTACCAGAGCGAGGACGCGTTCAATGAGCTTATCGCAAGCGTAAAAAAAGAGCAATCAGTCCTTTCCCTTATGATCTGCGACGGCTCCTATGACCTTGCCGTGCGCTTTGCAGCAAGCAATCCCTCCTCATTCAATAAGCAGTTCAAGCGCATGCTCTCTGAGTTTCCAAAGCTTCGGGTGCGCATGATTCTGACGGTAGTTGTCGAGCACCAGTTTCTGCGCGACTATCTTGTGAAGAAGCAGCGCCCCCTTGACGTGGTTGTCGGCGGTGACAGGCCTCAGCTTGCGCTTGAAGCAGCAGACAAGGCCATCATCACGGCATTGGCTGAAGGCAACAGGAAGACCATAGAATTGAGTAAAGCCGCAGGAATTTCTGCCAAGACCTGCGTCGTGCGCTTAAAGAAGCTTGAGGAACAGGGCGTTGTCAAGGGTTATCGCCTTGCGTTGCATCCAAGGAAAGCAGGAATCTCGACAAATCTGCTGCTTGCCAGGTTCAGGAACATCACCTACGAGCAGGAGGAGCAGTTCACCTATGCCTGCAAGTCGCACCCGAACATTGTCAGTTTCATCAAGACCTTTGGCCAGTGGGATGCGGTGTTGTCTGTCGAGACATGGTCCCGCCTGGAATTCAGGAAGCTTGTTTTGCAGCTAAGAGAGCAGTTTGATGCCATCCTTGATGATACCGACACCATTAGGATTGTTGATTTCATCTGGAAGCAGTCGGTTCCCGATGGTGTCCTAGGGGAGGAGAAGAATGGCCAATGAGAAACAGGGGAACATCTTGCCCAACTATCGCATGGATTAGGCGGGTGAAATCGTACTACCTCACCCACCTGTAAGCATAAGCAGGGAAAAGTGAGGCAGGCTCGCTGGATAGCCATGAGTTGAAGCTTAGAGAGATTAGGCAGGCTCATGGTGAGTTGGCATTCCCCTCAAAATCATAAGATAGAAATCAATAGCTATAGCCTTTTTGCTTCCACAGCTAATGCGTAACTTCATCTGGTGTATTGCAGAGCATAGTGCACT
>DUKR01000014.1:0-1200 GCA_013329175.1 Candidatus Woesearchaeota archaeon | reverse complement strand
TGAAGGAAAAGAAGTGAAAACAAAAAAGGCCAGGGTTACGCTTGCTGGCAAGGGCATTTGTTGCAGCCTTCACCTCAGTGTTGAGCGCTGCGCTAGCGGGATTGAAGGATGGGTGCCTGATGCAGAGCACAACGGAATTTTCAAGAGCAATCTCACCGCAGGCAAGAAAAGAGAGAACAGTAGCACCGCTTTTGGCAAAACAGCCGTCAGCAATGAGCCTTTAGGGAATGCATTTTTCAGGAATGATGCCCTGCAACGCTGCAAAGAGGCAGGAAGGCTTCAACAGGATGAAGTAGTACGTGAAATCGCAAGACTATTAAGGGATTGGCGGTTCGCCAGCACTATGAAAAAAAAACTCAGAACTTGTGCTTGCCTTATATCTGGTGCAGGATTTTTTTTATGGTACCTAGCTTCTCAGAATTCAACCCACTCACCATATATCAGGCAGCTTAGTCAACAGGAGATAAGCCTGGAGCAGGGAATTGTCAAGAATGCTTTGGGTTATCTTGAAGCAGGTCTGATGAGCGCTGCGAATGGGGATGTAAATAGCGCATCGAACGCTTTTGCAGAGGTACGCTCTGCAACCTTGGGGTATCCAACGATTGAGGGTTTTGCCGGAGAGCATCTTAACTGGGCAATACCCCGTTATGTAGAGGGATATGTGATGGGCATGAATGGCGACCGCCGCTATCAGGCTGCAAATGTCATATCTGCTGCAAGTAATTTCAATCTGATTACCCCTGATTTTGCACAACATTTACTAGATTGGTATGCAACGCCGAACCTAAAAAGGAGATAGCATCCAGAGCGCACAAGAGTAACGCTTCACTCTCCCGAAATGCCCTGTGGGGAAGAAGGAGGCAGGCTCGTGGGGTTGGCATTCCCAAAAAGCTCATTAGAAAAAATGGCATTAGCACTCCTCCCATCGCTTCCACAGGCAATGCGTAACTTTCTTCTTTTGGATTCAGGCAATCTTCCCATTGCACATTCCGACGGGAAAAAAGAAAAATGAAGGAAGAAAAGAAGAAAAAAAGTGATAACAAAAAAGGCTCTGGCTGCGCTGGCAGCATGGCATTTGTTGCAGCCTTCACCTCAGTGTTGAGCGCTGCGCCATCGGGTGTGAAGGATGGGCGACAATGCAGTGCACGACGGAATTTTCATCCTCAATTTCGCCGCTGGCAAAAGGAGAGAGAACAGTAG
>DUKR01000103.1 GCA_013329175.1 Candidatus Woesearchaeota archaeon | reverse complement strand
TCACTTCTTTTCCTTCACTTTTTTGCCTTCTTTTCTTTCTTCATTTTTCTTTTTCCCCTCGGAATTTACAATGAGATGATGGCCTGCAACGAAAAGAAGAAAGTTACCCGTTGGCTGTGGAAGCAAAAAGGCTATAGCCATTGATTTCTATCTTATGATTTTCTGGGAATGCCAACTCACCACGAAACTGACCACTTACTCCTGATACACTAATCCCCCTTCCTTTGCCTTAATTTTTTGTGGGGAGCTTAAGCAGAAGAAGGCCCGACCACCAGCATAGCCTTCTTCCCCATGTGCGCACATTTCACCCCACAATGCGCTCTGATGGCAAATCCCTTTTTATGCGCATCAAGGCAAAATGCCACGTCCTCTCCGCCAGTTTTTGAGTCCGAATATGGCCTAAAGGGAATTTGCTCAAGAACATTCCTCTTGATTAAACAGCAGCCAAGCCCACAGATGAGGATGTCCATGATACTGTTTATCTCAACCTCTTTCAGAGTGACCGTTGCTGCGCTGTCATCATTGTGCTTTTTGTAGATGGCGGGGAGTACCTTGAAGGCATCGCCTATCTTCTGGTTGGAAAGATAGATTCCTGAAGCGATGTCAGCGTCAGCCGAAAGGAGCTGCACTATCACCTCTTTTGGCGGGATGATGTCGGTGTCAAGAAAGAAAAGAGAAGTATACTGCCGATTCCGCAGGAAATGCCCCCTGACAAGGTTCCTGCTGGAGATTATCCGCGCTATGCGTGAATCGCAGATGGAATCCCTGACAACAAGAACATTCATGGAGGAGAGCGCTGTTGCTGCCTTTTCCCTGAGCCTCTTGCTGTAGCTCTCCTCTCCAGAGTTATCGGCAAAGAGCACATCACATGAGGGATAGGAGATGCCAGCCAATCCTTTCAGAAACCGCTCAAGGCAGTATGATTGCCCATCATGCGTAGGGCAGCAGATGAGAATGGTTGCTATTCCCATGGCCAATAGTTGCCAATCATATTTATATAACACTTGCGAAGCCTTCAGTTATTTATAACCCTGAGGGTTTGGAAATGAATGCCAAAAATCAAAGGCTTGTGCGCATTGCGCTTACCACCGTGCTTGTCACCCTTGCCTTTTCCGGGCTTTCTTTCGTGCTTGCTGAAGACGGGCTGATACAGCAGGTAGCAACACAAAACGGCAACAATGCCAAGATTGTTCTTCCTGGAGAGGCTGAGGGGCCAGTGCCAGGCGAAGAGGTTGCTGAGGATGCAGGAGAGGGCAGCAATGAAGAGCACAACTTCCCGCTTACCTTTTTGTGGATAACCATCATCCTGATTGCTGCAAAGCTCTCAAGCCTTATTGAGCGATGGGGCCAGCCTGCCGTCCTTGGCGAGCTTACCATCGGCATCATCCTTGGCAACCTTACCTTAGCCGGCATCCATGCTTTTGAGGTGGTCAAACAGGACACCATCATTGCTTTCCTTGCTGAGTTAGGGGTGGTCATCCTGCTATTCCAGATAGGCCTTGAGTCTAACATCCATGAGATGAAAAAGGTTGGCATCAGGGCTTTCCTTGTCGCCTGCATAGGGGTGGTTGTGCCCTTTGGCACGGGAACATGGATTGTAGGCCCATGGCTGATGCCTGGCCTTTCTTTCAATTCCTATCTCTTTTTAGGGGCTGCGCTTACCGCAACTTCAGTAGGCATCACTGCCCGCGTCTTTCGGGATCTGGGCAAGCTCCAGACCAAGGAAGCACAGATTGTGCTTGGAGCAGCGGTGATTGATGACATCCTTGGCCTTATCATCCTTGCCGTTGTCTCTGCAATCGTTACCGTTGGAGCAGTGAGTATAGGCATCATCGGCTGGATTTTTGCCAAGGCTATGCTGTTCCTTATAGTGGCGATTGTTTTCGGCCAGCTGCTTGCACATCCTGTCAGCAAATTCTTCTCCATGGTGCACACCGGCGTAGGCATGAAGTTCACCCTCGCAATCGCCATCGGCCTTATCTTTGCGTATGCAGCCAAGGTCTTTGGCCTTGAGCCTATTGTCGGAGCCTTTGCTGCAGGATTAATCCTTGATTCGGTGCACTTCAGGTACTTTCGGGATCCCACGGTTGTTGAGGATATCAGGGAGATTGTCAAGGATGAGCCTACAGAAATCAAGAGCAGGATCACTAAGGCTTTGGGCAGGCATGCAGACAGGCACATCGAGGATTTGATTGAGCCTGTCTCCTATTTATTTGTGCCAATTTTCTTTGTGGTTACTGGCATGGGCGTGCAGCTTGCTACGCTTGGAAATCTCAAAGTGATCCTTGTTGCCCTTGGCATCACTGCCGTCGCTTTCATAGGAAAGATAGTAGCAGGCATTGCAGCAGGAAAGGGCGCCAATAAGTGGCTCGTTGGCTGGGGCATGGTCCCAAGAGGCGAAGTCGGCCTGATTTTTGCGGCAATCGGCGTAGGATTGGGCGTCATCACACCTGACCTGTTCTCGGTGATTGTGGTGATGGTGATCTTGACGACCCTGCTGACTCCGCCCATCCTGACGGCGCTTCTGAGGAAGGCAGATGGCAAAATGAAGGCTGCATGACTGCGCAGGCTGATTCTTATTTACTTTGGGGGGAATGCCACCTTCTTACTCGCTGAAGCTTTCAGGTGAGTGAAGTAGTGCAATAACAACTTAAATT
>DUKR01000102.1:4191-23139 GCA_013329175.1 Candidatus Woesearchaeota archaeon | reverse complement strand
TAGAGGGAGCTTAATACATACAACGATACAAAAGATTTAATTACTGCCTCGTACTGGGCGTAGGCAATGACCATTAAGGCAATCCAGGCCCAACTCAAAAAAGAGAAGCTGTCGGCAGCCTTCTTCTTCAACCTTGATTCTATAGGGGGCATAGACACAGACCTCCTCTACCTGTCAGGCTACGACGGCCCTGGAGCTATGATAGTCACGCCAAAAAAGCACTATCTTCTCGTCCCAAAGATGGAGCTGGAGCGGGCAAGGGTCACCCACAAAACCAGCACCTATGCATGGGAGAAGAAGCGCCTGCTGGAAAGCATAAAGGGATACAACCAAAAATTTGCTATCCGCCCCCAAACCGTTGGCATCAACTTTAACGCTGTTTCGCTTGCTCTGAACAAAGCGCTGAAAAAGGAATTCAAAGGAATCAGATGGAAGCATTTCGCAACGGCAAAATCAAGGGAAGTGAAGTCCGCATCAGAAATCAACACCATCAAGGAGGCATGTGCGCTAGCCGACACCATTCTGCAAAGCGCCATCAGAAGATTCAGCTCATTCAGGACAGAATCAGAGGCAGCGGCTTTCCTTGAATGTGAGGCGAGAAAGCTTGGGCATAAGCTCTCCTTCTCGCCGATTGTCGCCTCAGGAAAGCATGCGTCAATGGCCCACTACGCCCCTCAAAATATGCCTATTCAAAAAGGCTTCTGCATCATTGACTTTGGCATCCGCTACAAAGGCTACTGTTCAGACATGACAAGGACAATCTACGTAGGGAAGCCAACCAGAAAAGAAATTGAGACCTACAACTCCATCCTCAAAATACAGGAAGGCGCAGTGAAGATGTGCACTCCATGCACCACCTGCCAGGACGTCTACCAATTTGTTGCAGCGGAGCTTGGGGTACAAGCCAAATACTTCACTCATGGCTTAGGCCACGGCGTAGGCATAGGCCTGCATGAGCTTCCCAATCTTGTCCCAAACAACAAAGAAAAATTAAAGGAAAACAGCATAGTCACGGTTGAGCCAGGCATCTACATACCAGGTAAATGGGGCATCAGGATTGAGGATGATGTCCTTGTAAGGGGAAAGCCCATAATCCTCAACAGGACAACCAGGAAACTCATCACCGTATAAACCAACAGGAATTGAGGTAACGTGCCATGAAATACAGCAAACAGACCTTCAATAGGGAAGTCCACGCCTATGTCAAAGCACTTAAAGGAAAAGTTGAGAAGAAGCTCACCTTCATCACTCTTCCCATAGAGAACAAAATTGCGTTCTACAGCCTTGCCCCCCTCTCAGCAGCCATCCACAACTTAGAAGGAGACATGCATGTCCTTGTCATCAGCAAGGAAAACCGTGACGCTACCATCCTCCAGTCACTCTGGGACTCCTTTGATGAGCATAAGGCAGGCGCAGCATCAAGGGAAGCCAGGGCCCTTGCTGGATTCATCGGCAAAGCAAAAAAAAAAATAGCAGAGAAAGACCTTGATGCCCTCTTCGCAAGGCCAGACCTCGTCCTTGCAGCAGGAGACGGAGGATTTGAAGGAAGCGTTGCGGTTCCCTATCGTGTTTCATGGCATGTGCCCTATCGCTGGAATGAGCTGCTTGCAACTGCAGAGAGGGTGCTTACCCAGGGCTATGCCCTCAAGCGAACAGATCGCTTTGGGATTGGGTTTGAGCTTATCCCTTCAGCAAAGACTATTGAGCTTCCCCTTGAGGATTATCTTGACTCCTATGCAATGGCAAGGGCATTCACTGAGATTGCCCTGAAAAAGGGGTCAAAGGTGTCCCTTGCAGCAGTTACCATGCGGGCTTCAAGGCTTGACGATCCTGTCAGGACCATGGACGTTCTCACCACCCTTCGAGGCTGCGAAATAGAGAAAGACATCCCTGAGCCAGTTTTTAGGGCATTCAGAACTCTTTCCCAAGCGATTGGAGCGCAAAGGCTTACCTTCAACACCGCAGCAATACACATCCACGGCAAGGGCTACTTTGGAAAGCATCTCTTCGGCGAATCCATAGGCTATCCTACAAAGAACCGCAAGAGCAGATGGACTACCCCTGGCGAGATGATGCTTAAGGACAGGTACTCGCCGCAGACCTTCATCGAAGACAGGGATCCCATGATGCGCTATGCGCTCACTGAGACCCTGCCGCTTGACATTTTCATCGAGACCTGCAACCTTGACTACGCAATCCTCAAGAAGAGAAGCGATGCCGTGCGTGATGTTCTCAACAGGTGCGACTACCTGCTGGTCAAAGGCAATAAGGCAAAGAAAGGGGCAAAGACTGATTTAAGGGTTGACCTCATCAGAAAGACTGACAACCACCGCAGGATGTTCACAAGTTCCGACTGCGACGTCCGCTACATGATTGATAAGGACTTCTACAAGGAGACAGGGAAGAAAGCAGGAAACTACGCTAACTTCCCCTCAGGCGAGACATTTACAACTCCCGAAAAGGTCACTGGCACGCTGGTGGGAGACGTCGTTATCAACATAGACAGGAGCAGGGTCATCCCAAAGAACCGGCCGCTTATTGTGCACTTCAGCGATAAGGGAAGGTGGACGCTCAACGATGGTCCTGAGGATATCAGGAAAAAGATGGAGAAGGAGATTGCTGAAGGGCTCAAGAGAATAGAGCATCTTGAAAAGCAAAGGAGCCTTCCTAAAAGCATGACTGACATGTACCGCGAGAACATTGACGGCGTCGGCGAGTTTGCTGTCAACACCAATCCCAAAGCAAAGCTTTGCGACTATCTGATAGTCAACGAAAAGATCGCAGGCATGATTCACCTTGCGCTGGGGATGGGCTTTGAGACTGACAAGAAGACGGTCTATCACTGGGACATTGTCATCAATGCCCCTGAGCAGGAGATTGACATCTATGGGTTTGACAAGAAAGGCAGGGAGCAATGGGTGATGAAGCAGGGGAAGCTGGTGGTGTAAACGGAAGAATGACGCTTGAAGCCTCAGCCCAGATAGTCTACAGCGAATGCATGGCGCTCAAGAAAGGCGAGAGATGCCTTATTGTCTTTGACAAAAAGAAGAAGGGAATAGCGCAGGCATTCTACGACGTTGCCCAGACTATCACAGAGAAAGTAGAAGCCTTGGAAATCCCAGAGCCAAAGACAAACGGGCAAGAGCCAGCAAAATACATAGCAGAAAAGATGAAGGACTGCGACGTCCTTCTTCTCATCACCTCAAAATCATTGTCCCACACCGATGCCAGAAGGAATGCAACCAAAAAGCACGGTGTACGGGCAGCATCCATGCCAGGCATCACCGAAGAGATGGCATGGCGCACCCTTGCCATAGACTATAAAGGGCTGGACGAGAAAGGGAAAAAACTGCAAAAGCTTCTCAGGCCTGGGGCAAAGCTTCATCTCACAACGCCGTTAGGCACCGACCTCACCCTGACTATCGGCCCTGAGATTTTTAACGACAACGGCATCTACACAAAAGATGGGGCATTTGGCAATCTTCCTGCAGGAGAAGCAGGCTTTGCTCCTGTTGAAGGAACGACAAGTGGCATCCTCGTAATCAACAAGTCCATGGCTGGAGTTGGAAAGCTAGTTGAGCCTCTCAAGCTGAACATCAAGGGTGGCTTTGTCACAGGTATCGCCGGAGGAAAGCAGGCAGGCATGCTCAAAACCCTTCTCAAAAAACAGAGAGACAGCAGCGTCTACAACATCGCAGAATTTGCCGTAGGCACCAATCCCAAAGCCAAAGTCACTGGCCTGACGTTGGAAGATGAGAAAGTTGCAGGAACCATCCACATGGCAATCGGTGACAACACAAGCTATGCAGGCGGCACAACCCCTTCGCCAGTCCATCTTGACGGCGTTGTTGGCAGGCCGACGGTGGAGGTTGATGGCAAGCCCATCATAAGGGATGGAAGGCTGCTCTGACCGCAAGGATGCCTGTGGCTCTCTATGCTTCACCCGATGGCGACACAAAACTATATAAATGCCCCAAAGGTACCCATGGCTGATGACCACAAAAGACAAAGAGATGCTAGATTCTGTCATCTACAGTTATTCATCCCAGGCAAACCAGCTTGAGGAAGAGAACCGCATCCTCAAAGAGACCATCCAAAAGCTCAGGGAAGAGGTGGAAGCCTTCAAGAAGACTCCCCTTATGGTCTGCGAGGTCACCGACGTCCTTGACGAAGGGGCAATCATAAGAATTCCAAACGGCAACCAGTTCTCAGTCAACGTCGCAAGCGGGTGCGCAAAGCTCAATCCTGGCGATAATGTCCTAGCAGAGCAGAAAAACCTCACCGTCATCAACAAGCTTGAGTTGTCAGGCAAGTTCAACGTCGAGCGCTACGTCATCATCGAGAAGCCAACTATCTCATGGAACCTCATAGGCGGCCTAAAGGATCAGGTGAGGGAGGTTCAGGAAGTGGTTGAGCTTCCCCTCAAGAGCCCAGAACTCTTCAAAAAGATTGGGATTGAGCCTCCAAAAGGTCTCCTGCTGTATGGCCCGCCAGGAACAGGGAAGACGCTGCTAGCTAAAGCTGTTGCAGCCTCCACCAACTCCACCTTCATCGAGGTTGTCGGTTCAGAATTAGTCCAGAAGTTCATAGGCGAGGGGGCAAAGCTTGTCAAGGAGATATTTGAGCTTGCCCGAAAGAGAGCGCCGTCTATCATTTTCATTGATGAGATTGATGCACTTGCGGCAAAGCGCGTTGAAGTGGGGACGTCTGGCGAGCGCGAGGTAAACAGGACGTTCATGCAGCTTCTTGCTGAAGTTGACGGCTTCAAGCCTCTTGACAATGTCAAGATAATCGGAGCGACCAACCGAAAAGATATCCTTGACCCCGCAATTGTCCGGCCAGGAAGGCTTGACAGGATAATTCACGTCGGCATCCCTGATAATGAAGCAAGAAAGCAGATTTTTGCGATTCACACCAGGAAGATAAGCATGGCAAATGACGTCAGGATTGAGAGGCTTATCAAGTTGATGGAGCAGTTCTCCGGCGCAGAGATCCGTGCAGTCTGTACAGAAGCTGGCTACTTTGCAATAAGGGCCAAGCGCTCTCAGGTGAAGCAGAAGGACTTCCTTGACGCTATAGAGAAAGTCAAGCGAGACGAGGAACTTGAGGCAAGCGAGTATATGCATATGTTTGGGTAAGGGGATGTTCTTCTGTTGTTCGCTGCCTCATCATCAGAGAATCATGGTGCGGCAATCTGCGTGCTGAACAGGCATACGCTGCTCAATATACTTTCTCACACCCCAAAAGAAACCATTAAAAATCAAAGGCGGTTTTGAGCACAGGAAGGGTGGTTATACCATGAAGCGAAATAAAATTACGGTTGTAGGGTCAGGCAACGTCGGGGCAACAACGGGATTGTTTGCAGCACTCAAGGAACTTGGCGACGTTGTGCTGGTTGACATCGTACAGGGAGTCCCGCAGGGAAAAGCATTGGACATTGCTGAGACTGGCCCAGTTGCAGGGTTTGATGCTCATGTTGTCGGCTCAAATTCATACGAGGCTACAGAGGAATCTGACATCGTTATCATAACAGCAGGCCTACCAAGAAAGCCAGGGATGAGCAGAGATGACCTTGTAAAAATCAATGCTGGAATCGTAAAATCGGTAACAGAACAGATTATCAAATACTCGCCTGACTGCATCATCATCGTCGTTTCCAATCCGCTGGATGCCATGGTCTACACCTGCCAGAAGGTGTCAGGATTCCCTAAGGAGCGCATCATCGGGATGGCTGGCGTTCTTGACTCGACACGCTTTAGGGCGTTTGTTGCAGAAGCCCTTGAGGTGTCGGTAGAGTCGGTGCAGGGGTTTGTGCTTGGGGGCCATGGGGATACCATGGTGCCGATGACACGCTACGCTACAGTCGGAGGCGTGCCCTTGCCTGAGCTGATGGATGCAAAAACTATCAATGCCATTGTCGAGCGCACCAAGAACGGAGGGGGGGAATTCCTTCCGCTGCTCAACACCTCGGCGTGGGTAGCGCCTGCTGCTTCGATCATTGATATGGTTGAATCCATCGTGAAGGACAAGAAGAAGGTATTGCCGTGCGCAGCGCAGCTTGACGGCGAGTATGGCGTCTCGGGACTGTTCATAGGAGTCCTTGCCAAATTAGGGAAGAGGGGTATGGAAGGGGTGATTGAGGTGAAGCTTGACCCCGCAGAGAAGGCGCTGTTTGAGAAGACTGTCGCTCACGTTGAGGAGTTGAAGGGGAAGGTTGACGAGATCCTTTTCTAATAGCCGAAAACATTCATTATCAAATATGCCGGAAATCGCAAGAATCATAATCCAAAGTTGCGATTTCTGAGCATGCTCAAGAACACGCATCGCAGTTCGGAACGAGGCACTAAAAATATTCACACTTATCTTGCGCTGTCGGCCTGGCGCTCGGTGTCAAGCTTCTTTGATATGGCGTTGGAGTTCTGGCTGAGTTCAGATGCAGCTATGATCTCGTCGGCGAGGGCATCAACAATAGATCTCTTGGAATTGAAGGACTTGAGGTATGCTCCCTGGGTCATGTTCCTTAAGGCAAGGTCAATCCTTCTCTGCGGAGCGCAATCAACAGCTTTGGGGTAGCGCGCTCCCCCGTACTCAATGGTAAGAATCTCCTCTCGCTGGGCTGCGTTCTCAATAGCTTTCACAAAGACCGCTATGGGATTCTTCTTTGTCCTTGCCTCAATTGTTCCAAGCGCCTTCTCAACAATTGATGCTGCGGTATGTGCCTTGCCTGTCGCGTGGTAGCTTGTCTTGAAATGCTTTTTTCCCTTATGCCCTGGAATCATCACCTTGTTGATGAGTCGCTCGACCACCGATATCCTGCTCTTGTGGAAGCGATTGCCTGCATACTTTGCGCCAGTCTTCGGGACCACAATGGGATTGAGGGTGATGTAACTCTTAAGACCAGCATCCTGCACCTCAATTCCTGCTGCATCCCACCTGTTGAAAAGCTTCAGTTCTGCCATGTTACTTTCTTGCCTTCTCTATTTTCCCTCTTCGAAGGGCGTTGAGACTCTGGTTATTGACCTTGATGACCTGCCATCTGACGCCTGGGATGTCGCCCTTGCTCTTTCCCATGGACCCTCCGATGCACTCGACCAGGACCTCATCGTGCTCGTCGACAAGCTTTGTTGCTCCGTCTCCTGGCAGGAATGCGGAAATCTGCTTGCCGTTTTTGGTGAGCTGGACGCGAACGCACTTCCTCATCGCTGAGTTTGGCTGCTTTGCCTCAAGCTGTATCTTCTCAAGGACTATGCCTTTGGCCTGCGACGAGCCTTTGAGCGGGTCCGATTTCTCCTTGAGGTTCATGACCTTCTTGACGTACCACTTGCTGTGCCATCTGCCATTGATACGCCTGTTCTTGAGCTTCTTTGCGGCGTTGATGCCTTTGGCTTTCTTGCCCATAGGTTTTCTGGGATTTGAGGCAGGTTTTTAAATCTTTGCAAGGGCAGTAGCGACCTGCAATTAACTTTTTATAACGGCATCCAGCAAAGGCAGGCCATGGCCGACGAAAAAAATCACCTTCGTGCGACGACCATCCTTGAAATATTGGGAAAGCCCAAAGAGCACGTAGAGTCCACGATGAGGATGTACGTCGACAGGATCAAGGAAGACGGTAATTACGTCGTATTGAAGGAAGACATCGCTGAGGTGAAGGAAGTGAAGGATGACAAGGGAGGCGAGCCGTTTTTCTCAACCTATGCCGAGCTTGACATCATCTTCAAGGGGCCTGCGCCGCTGATTGGCTTCTGCTTTGACTACATGCCTTCATCTGTTGAAATCACAAAGCCTGAGGAGCTTATGGTCAAAAATACTGAGTTAGCAGGGCTTCTGAATGATCTTCAGGCAAGGCTGCACCAAGTTGACATGATAGTGAAGCAGCTTCGGGGCCAAAACGACATTCTTAAAAAGAGCCTGAACAATTCTCTGAAGAATACTATATCGGTGCTGCTCAGGATCAAGCCTATGGACCTTAGCCGGCTTGCAGGGCTGAGCGGTGCTCCTGCAGATGAACTGAAGAGGATAGTTGAGCAGATGCAGGAGAAGGGGGAGCTGGCGGAGAAGGACGGGCTGTATTCCCTCAAGAAAACACCAGCGTAATCACTTTTCATCCACTATGGCCAAGCTGAAGCATAAGATAGAAGCGATCTTGTTCTCTGCAGGAAGAAGGATGGCGATTGAGGAGATTGCCAGGCTCTGCAAAGCGACTGCAGATAAGGCAGAGGAGGCTCTCAAAGAGCTTTTTGCAGAGTATGGGGAGCGGGACTCATCCTTAGCCCTTGTGCAGGATGGCAAGTACTGGAAGTTGACGGTGCAGGACCAGCACCAGGAGGCAGCGTCCAGCGTCGTTACCCAGACTGAGTTGTCAAAGACGTTGATGGAGACGCTGGCGGTGATTGCATTCAAGTACCCAATCAAGCAGGCAGACCTCATAAAAATCAGAACCAACAAGGCCTATGAGCACCTGAGTGAGCTTGAGGAGAGGGGATTCATCTCGCGAAAGAAGCATGGCAGGTCAAAGCTTATCAAGCTTGCTGACAAGTTCTTCCATTATTTCAACCTTCCTGAGGAGAGCCTGAGGGAAAAGTTCAGGGATTTTGAGTCCATAGCAAAGGCGATCGAAGAGAAAGAGGGTGTGATTGAAGGAATCAAGGTCAGGCAGAAAAAGGAAGCCGAGGAGATGAAGAAGGCTCAGGAAGTGCGCGAGGGAGAGATTGACCTTGTTGATGATGAAGGCAACAAGGTCGCCCTTGATGTGATTGACGAGCCCGAGATGAGCGGAGATGAGGCTCCTGACGCTGATGCCAAAGAGACTGAAGGTAAGGATGAAGCTAGGGATGACGCAAGCACTTTCAAGGCGAGGCTTGGCAAGCTGGAGGTTGTCGATGAGCCAATTGAGCAAGAGGAGGCGGTTAGGAGTAAGGAACGCTCTGAAGAGGCTGAGCCATTAGGTGAGGGGGATAATGGGGAGCAGGATGCACCTGCAGAGGAAGAGGTACAGGAACCTGCTGACAGCTATGAGGGGGAAACTTATGCTGAGGATCAGGAGAATGATGCTCATCCTGATGATGAGGCAGCCACTGACGAGCAGCCTGAGCCGCTGAGTGAGGGGGGGGGTTTGCCACAAGAGGCTGAGGGGGTGGCTGCGCCTGCTGAGAGCCAGTCGGATATTGATAAAAGGGTTGAGGCCATGCTGAACCCCCGCCATGAATCTTCATCCGAGGGGGAAGAGGAAAAGGATGTTCCTGACGATCCCTTTAGGGATATAGCTAAGCGCAAGAAGGACGGCATTTCCACAGAGAGCGATGAGCATTCGCCATTGGATGAGGCAGAGCCAGATGAATCCTTCGGCAATGCTGAAGGGGATCATGGAGATGATAAGTTGCCAGGTAGGAAGAAGCGGCAGACTGAAGAGGGCGACTTTTCTGATAGTGAAGAGGATGATGCAAATGCATGAGTTTTTGCTGCAATGCCCCAACTGCGGAAATATGCAGAAGTACCAGACGCAAGCTACCGCCCTTACCGGAAAGCGCAAGAGATGCGTGTATTGCGGCCATTCATTTTTGGTGAGGGAGGGTTGAGGAAAGGGTTACGCTAATCATGGCCCGTGCCTGCTGCTTTTTTCTTTCCCTCGGAACGTACAATTGAACTATGGCCTGAAACGAAAGGGATGAGGCTGCGCATTGGCTGTGGAAGCAAAAAGGCTATAGCTATTAATCTCTATCTTATGATTTTGTTGGGAATGCCAGCTCCCCACAAGCTATATCCCTCTAAGATTCAACTCATGCTGTTCCGATTGCTTTCCATGATGATAATGCAGTGCTTTTTTACGAAAGCTTTTTAAAAAGTGGGACGCTTGTTTTTTGTGTTCAGAACAATCATTTTCTCGACGATAAACCATGGGTGAGACGCAAGCAAAACCAGAGGGCAATATCCTTCCCAGGCCGATTGAAGAAGAGATGAAGCAGTCCTATGTAGACTATGCCATGTCGGTCATCGTGGGAAGGGCACTGCCTGACGTCCGCGATGGGCTAAAGCCAGTGCATCGGCGCATCCTGTTTGCGATGCACGACATGGGGATGCTGCACAACAGGCCTTTCAAGAAATCGGCCAGGGTTGTGGGTGAGGTGCTTGGAAAGTATCACCCGCATGGCGACTCGGCTGTCTATGATTCTCTCGTGAGGATGGCCCAGGAATTCTCGCTTCGCTACACCCTTATTGACGGGCAGGGCAATTTCGGCTCGATTGATGGGGATTCTGCTGCCGCGATGCGCTACACAGAAAGCAGGCTCAAGAAAATTGCTGAGGAGATGCTCCTTGACATTGACAAGGAGACCGTTGAGTTCGTCCCAAATTTTGACGGCTCGCTCAAGGAGCCGTCTGTCCTTCCTGCAAAGCTTCCCAACCTTCTGGTGAACGGCTCGTCAGGGATTGCCGTAGGGATGGCAACAAACATCCCTCCGCACAACCTGAAGGAAGTGGCAGAGGCCATTGTGAAGCAGATAGAGCGACCTGACGTGCACGTGTCAGACCTTGTGGAGTGCATCAAAGGCCCTGATTTCCCTACAGGCGGCATCATCTGCGGAAAGAGGGGCATCTATGACATGTATACCTCAGGCAGGGGCAAGTTAGTGGTGAGGGCAACAACCGACATTGAGTCATCAGAAAAGAAGAGGGCCATCATCGTCTCAGACATGCCTTACATGGTCAACAAGGCTGACGTGGTTGTCCAGATAGCGCAACTGGTGAATGAAAAGAGAATTTTAGGCATCTCTGACATCAGGGATGAATCTGACAGGCAGGGCATCCGCGTCGTTATTGAGCTTAAGCGGGAGGCAGAGCCTGAGGTTGTGCTTAACCAGCTCTACAAGAATACCAGGCTGCAGACGACGTTTGGCGTCATCATGCTTGCGCTTGTGCAGGGAGAGCCAAAGGTACTGAACCTGAAGGACATGATACAGGAATACATCGGCTTTCGCAAGGGGGTCATAATCAGGCGCGCAAGCTTTGATAAGAGCAAGGCTGAGCAGCGGGCGCACATCCTTGAAGGGCTGATTATTGCGCTTGACAACATTGACGCTGCCATCGTGCTTATCAAGGATGCAAAGAGCAGCGACCATGCTAAGCAGGGGCTTATTGCGCAGTATTCGATAACTGACGTGCAGGCGCAGGCCATCCTTGACATGAAGCTCTCGCGCCTGACAGGACTTGAGCAGGAAAAAATAAGGGAAGAGCGCAGGGAGCTTCTGAAGAGCATTGAAGAGCTTGCCGCAATCCTTGCGTCAGAGCAGAAGGTGCTTGCCATCATAAGGGATGAGCTGATATCTCTTGCGCAGACCTATGGCGATGAGCGAAAGACGATGATTACTGAAGATGAAACCGACATTGAGGTAGAAGACCTCATAAAGAACGAGAAGGTGGTGCTCTCCCTGACGCATGCAGGCTACGTCAAGCGCCAGCCCATTGAGGCCTATCGGGCGCAGCGAAGAGGGGGTAAGGGCGTGATTGCGACAGGGACAAGGGATGAGGATTTTGTAGAATCCCTCTTTGCGGCAAACAACCATGACTATCTGCTGTGCTTCACGGATTCAGGGAAGGTGCACTGGATGAAGGTTTACCAGGTTCCTGAGACAGGGAGGACTGCGCAGGGCAAGGCAGTCGTGAACCTACTTGAGCTTCAGGAGGGCGAGAAGATATCATCAGTTATTCCTGTCCAGAGGTTTGATGATGAGCACTTCCTCATCATGGCGACAAGAAAAGGGACGGTCAAGAAAACTGCACTAAGCGCATACAGCAACCCGCGGCGCGGAGGAATCATTGCTATCACGCTTGATGAGGGAGATGGCCTTATCAACGTGGTCAAGACTGACGGCAGGCAGGACGTCATCCTTGCAACAAGAAACGGCCAGGCAGTAAGATTCAGCGAAAGCGACGTGAGGCCCACCGGACGCTCTGCAAGAGGAGTCCGTGGCGTGTCGCTGAAAGGCGATGATTCAGTCATTGCCATGGTTAGGGGGATGGAAAGCGATTCCCTGCTGACCCTGACAGAGAATGGATATGGAAAGCGGACAGCCATTGCTGACTATCGCAGGATATCCCGTGGCGGCTCAGGTGTGCGCAACATCATCTGCTCTGAAAGGAATGGGTTTGTAGCGGCAGTGCTCTCAGTCACCCCCCAGCATGAGCTTATGGTGATGAGCAAGTCCGGCATCATGATAAGGATTCCGGCAACAGACATATCAGAAATAGGCAGGAACACGCAGGGCGTAAGAGTGATGCGCCTGGAAGAAGGGGACTTGGTTGTTGCTGCAGCAAAGGTAGTTGGTGAGGGGGGGGGTGTTTCTGAAGAGGCTACTGATATACCTGTTGCGGATGCTTCGTCTCTAGAATCACAGAACGACGGCAGTGAGGAATAGACAGTAATTCCCTATGGCAGATAAGGAGTGATATGGTCTTGGTACTCTGACTAAGTTTACCCCATGCCCCCGTGTGCAGCAAAATTTATAACTATTGGCTATCGATAAAATAAAAATGAGTCTCTTAATGCTAAAACCACTATTAGCCAGGATGCCTATCTCCCATGTGGTTGTTGCTTCTGATCAGCTTACATTTAAAAACAAAAAGCTAATGGAGATGATCATTACTGCACAACGTGAAGTTATAAATGTGTCAGTTGCAAGAAAAAAATCAAGAAATCGTATTATTATGCTGCGGAAATTGATTGGGCAAATCGAGTTCAAAAAAGAAAAAAAAGCTGAAATGAAGGCTAGGGAAGATTTAATCACCTATGAAAAAAACACAAGAAAACTGCTTTTTGATTATATCAGAATCATCAAAACATTGCGTGACTTGATCAAGAACGAATATCTTGACATTCTGTTTGACATTCGGGATCCCTTAGTTCTGTTTGGTCTTATTACAGAGAAGGGAAAGGGGTTCATCGTAAAAGTGCACATGGGCTCAGCGCAAAAAAAAGAGCTTCAGACTATCATTGAAGAAATTGCCAATGCGCTCAACCAGTTGGTTGATTACCTTTTTAAAATTATTGAGGAAGATTTCAGGTATTATCAGAGCATAGGCCTTGAATTTGAGAGGTTCAATCAGAGGGATGAGACTGAGTATGCCCTAGAGACTTATCTGGAGAAAAGGGGGGCGATTAAGAATAAGATCTCAGGAAACATCAAAAGAATTCAGTTTCAAATTAAAAAACTGGAAGAACAAACTGAAGATTTACACTTACTGAACAGCAATAATGAGCGGGAAACCCAAACACTTCTTGGATTTTTTAGGTTTTTCAGGAAGGAGTTTAATAATCTTCTTACGTTTTGCACAGAAAGGGCTGACATAGCTAACTATATCATCATTGAGTCTATAGTTATGCAGATGGAGTATTATGAAGGGATTAAAAATATAAAAGGTGAATTAGATAAGTTCTATGAAGATATAACGGGCAATAATGGCAATGAAAAAAATAAGGAGATGATATGCTTCTCTAAAAGAGTCAAAATAGAGTTTGAGCGCTTTCAGCATGAGTTTAGCCATGTGATAGAGTCAGTTAATAAGGAAGGTCTGCGCATGCTAACGGAAGAAATGAAACCCGATTTGGAGATCGTAAATCATGAACTCAACTACATCAAGAAACACAGGATAAGGAACATTTTTTTATCAATAATGGCAACGCTCATGATCTCAGGCTATAGCAGCACAAGCAGCTCTGCAATAGGAACAGTCAGGGATTCTATGGTTAGCCTTCTAACAAGGCCCCTTAGCCAGATAGAGGTGCTTCAAGACCTGAAGGGGGCAAATGTTAATGAGATTCAGGAAAAAATAAATGAAACAACTATGAAAATTTCGCAGGGCGAAGCACTAACAAAAGATGATAAAAATTTCATCAAGAACATCTATCAGGCATTCGTTCTTGGGGGGATGTATAATCGCTTTCAGATATCTTCACAGTTTCTGAACAATTATATCAACGGCACTGGAAAAACTGTCAATTTAAGTGCATACAACTATACCAGGTTACCGATTGTTGCATATGCCATGGAAAAGATGGAAGCATACCTTGCCGCTGAATTTAGCAAAAATAAGATAAGGCCAACTGGAATTATTTCTTCCTCAGATGTCCTGCCTAAGAATCATAAGCTGGAAGGAGGCTGGAAAGGACAAGGGGAGATTGAGAATGGCGTGTTAATTCCCGGAACAGGAACAATTGAAGGAAAAGACATGTATTATGCAGTCCATAAGTTTTATCTCAAAGCAGCATATGAATTTAAAGAAAACAAGCTTGCCATAAGGTGGAGCATTGATGATAGGTATGATTTTGAAAAGTCAGATAAAGTTACGAACTTTCGTTTGCCGGGAACTGATAGGATGATAGTGCTTTCCCACCTTTTGGGCCATTCGTTGGTCAAGCATGGGCTAGCCAGAGAATTTGATGTGCATGCAGAGTGGGTCACGCAGGTTACTAATTTCAATGCTTTGTTGCACTAAATCTTATAGAGGCAGCTAATAGACCACTAGTGAGCTTTTCATTTTCTGGGAAAAAGTTTGCAGTAGAATACCAAACATGAAGTGTCCTTACAAGCTTGTTGTAAGTGTTCATATCTCCCATGTGTTTTGCACTTGCAATGCCAAAAGCAGTTGCGGCAGCTCCTATCCCATTCACGATTGGGCCAGAATCAATATCAGCTCCCTTATCTATGCCAATTGGCCATTCTCCAAACCCCCCGATAATACCATAGTCCTGAAAAAACTCCTGCTTATAGAGATTCCATAATCCATTTGCCTGCTCTGGAGCAAACCTTGCCATGTATTTTATATTGCGGAAGTATGGAGAAATTCAAAAAGAGATTATGGAATTTGAAAAAAAGAAGAAGAAAAGAGAAAGTTGCTGGAAAAAATGAAGAAGCTAGAAGAACAGGAAAAATGATTGCACAATCCGCAAACCATTAAATAGCAACTGCCGCCACTTCACGTTTTATGGATGCAATCGCTCTGACCAACAAAGGGATTACGGACATTGCTGCCCTTGAGGTTACTGAATTAGCTAAAGGTAAGGTTCTGGCAGAAGGCGATTCGCATGTTTCCTTTTCAGTTTCTGGCATTGAGGATTTATACCTGCTCTGCTACAAGGCGCAGGCGGTGGGGAAGATTATTGCTATTGTCGGCTCTTTTATGTTGGAGGGGAATGATGCTGTCACAATCACCAAAGAAGTAGCAGGGCTTGATTTTTCAGGATGGATACCTGATAGAGGCACATCATTTAAGGCTGCATGTATCCATACGGGCGAGGCTTCATCGGAGGAGCTGTCAGCAGCAATCGGCGAAGGGGTTGTTAAGGCTGTGGAGCAGAGGCAGGGATTTACTCCTGCGGTTGAGCTGAAGTCACCAGATGTCATCATCTATGGATTTTGCGCTGGTGTTGGGCAATGGTTCATTGGGGTGGACGTTGCAGGGATTGACCTGTCTAAAAGGGCGTATAAGATATTCGGCCATCCGCAGGCATTGAAGGGAATCATTGGCTATGGGTTGTGCAGGGTTGCAGGCATTAGGGATGGCCAGCTCATTGTTGATCCTTTTGCTGGCTCTGGAGTCATACCGATTGAGGCGGCGCATTACCTGTCTGGCTTTGCCATCAACCACTACAACAAGCAGAAATTGTTGTTCACCAAGAGGCTTGCGCCATGCTTTGATTTCGCAGCGATTGACTCAAAAGCTGTTGAGCCTGCCGCTAAGATTATCGGCTATGATAATAGCGTTCTCTATGCGACAAATGCCAAGAAGAACGCCAAGATTGCAGGAGTCGAGAAGTACCTGAAGATAGCGCGAGGGGACATTGCTTGGCTTGACACCAAATGTGAGGAGCATAGCGTAGATAGGATAGTCACCCACCCTCCGCAGCCATCGCGCCATGCAGAAGAGCGGATTTTTGAGAAGACGTACAGGGAATTCTTCTATCAGGCGGAGTTTGTGCTCAAGAAAGATGGCAGGATTGCCTGCATCATGCAGTCAGGAAAAGACTTGCTCGCTGCCAAGTCCAGAGAGTATGGATTTAGCGTCACCTCTGAGCGTGAGGTGCATTCAGGGATGGGAAGGATGTGGTTTATTGTTTTTTCTCGTAATCCTTCACTCTCCTGAAAAGCCATTTCCGGAGGAAGGGGGCAGTCTCGTGGGGCTGTGGCATTCCCCTCAAAATCATAAGATAGAAATCAATAGCTATAGCCTTTTTGCTTCCACAGCCAATGCGTAACTTTATCCCATTCGTTGCATCTGACCTAGCTCTTGGCGATTCCGAGGGAAAGAAAAAAGCCTCAGCTGGCCAGCAGGCAATTGCCGCAGTATAGCGAGCCGTGCAGGCGTGCATGAAGGATGGGCGGCAATGCAGTGCACGACAGAATTGTTGTCATCAATTTCACCACAGGCAGGAGGAGAGAAAACATCAGCGTCGCTTTTGGCAAAGAAGCCAACGGCAATGAGCTTTTAGGGAATGCATTTTTGGAATGATGCTCATCGTAATTACAGCAGGGGCAGGCAAGCTCCATGAAGGTGAAGCACTACTTTTTCTCGTAAGGCTTAAAAATGAGGCCTCCCCCCTCTTTTGTGCAGGGACGGCACGCAGCTGACGGTGCTTTTTTGCGCTGAGGAACGTCCGCCCACTGAAGCTTTATCCTGTGGTTCAATCCCCTAGGTAAGGTGGAGCAGCTGCCTGCGAGAGCAGGACCCAGCAATGGGTGGCAACCACACAGAAACGAGACCGCCTGCATGCGGCAACCGATGATGGAAGCGAAGGTTTCGGCAACGGAACTGAGGAGACCTCCTGAGCAGTATGCAGGAATGGATGAAACGGTGAGCCCCGGCTTGTGCAAGGGCTTTGGCCCGCTTAGTTGAATGCTGCGAAGTGGCATCGGCATCACCAGTTGATGCTTTGGCCATTACAGAAGGCGGCGTATGCCTGCCCTGCATTTTTTTAAATGGATAGGGCTATACATTAAGTTTTGTACTTTAGGGTATAAGATGGAGCAGCCATCACCTTAGTATTGAGCGCTGCTACTTGAGTGGATGAAGGATGGGCGCGGGCAGCAGTGCACGACTGAATTATTGCCGTCAATTTTACCGCAGGCAAAAGGAGAGAGAACAGTAGCATCTCTTTTGGTAAATAAGCTGTCGGCAATGAGCTTTCAGGGAATGCATTTTTTCGGGGTTGATGCCCATGCCACGTTACTTTTTTTCCGACAACTATTTAAAGTTGGAGACTTTTCTTTTCTTTATGTCACACGACACGCGGATATCGATGCCATCAGGGATGGGCGGCCTGATGCGCTATTTTGATGAGTATAAGTCTAAGATTACTTTCAAGCCAGGCCATATTATTATCCTCTGTGCGCTGATTATGGTGCTGATGATGGTTTTGTATTCCTATGGAGCACAGATTCTCGGGCTGGTATAGCGAGGTTCTTTGAGCACATGATTCCTGGAGTCAATCCCCGACAGATGAAGCAGATGATGAAGAGGATGGGCATCCAGCAGCAGGAGATAGAAGCAACCGAAGTCATCATCAGGATGCCTGAGAAGGAAATTATCATCAGGAATCCGCAAGTTTCGAAAGTCAACATGATGGGGCAGGAGACCTTCCAGATAGCGGGGGACGCAGAAGAGCGGGAACGCTCCAGCGAGCCTGACATCAATGATGATGACGTGCAGACGGTGATTGCGCAGACAGGGGCATCAGAAGAGCAGGCGAAGGCAGCAATAAAAGTGCACAAGGGCGACTTGGCCGCAGCAATCCTCTCCCTTCCCGGCAATTCTTAAATACCACTGATGCCATTGCAGTTGTATGCACCCCTCACCGCAACCAGCGCTTCCTGATTCCCATGATATTCTCAGCAAGGCACAGCAGCATCTGGCACGAGCTGAGCACATGCTGACGCAGACCTATCGTCTCCTGAAGGATGAAAAGCTCTTTATTCCCACCCTTGAGCATATCGCAAACGCTACCGAAGGCGCAATGGACGCATTTCTGTACTCTGATGCTCGCTATAAGCAAATACCTCCTGTGCGCACCTCGTTTCGGGACAGGATGCTTTTGTTCAGGCGATACTGCCTTGCGCTGCACAAGATAAAAAAGGAAGACGCAGATCTCATTGAAGAGTTGCATGGCCTGGTGCGCAAGCATAGGGAGTGCCCTATGGAATTCTCGCGAAAGAGCAATCTTGTGCTGTGCTCAGACGACTATGACCTTGACATCATTTCTGAAGAGCGGTTGCGCAGCTATCTCCAGAGGGCAAAGATTTTTATACGGGAAGCGACTATCCCTTTAGTCAAAAACTGATTGATTCTCGTCTACAATGGAACATTTTCAGGATGCAATCGAAGAGTTCAAACGTGTTGACCATCTCGTCCACGTGAGTCTGAAATACACGCGAACGGTTGATGTAATCAAGAGCGTGATTGAGCGCATGATAACGACGATTGACTTTCTCATCCTCCAGATGCTGGAAGTTGAGAAGGAGCGCAATGCTATTGAAAGCTTTCCAGTAATTCCTCTTCTTAGGGCTGAATCTCTTGAGTCGCTCTACGGGAATGACCCTGACTTTGCCGAGATGTTCAGGATGTATCGGCTGCTTCGCAAGTTGAACAATGCTGAATATTCCAGGCGTGAAGAGTTCAGGAGGCACGTTACCATGATAGCGACAGTAGATGACAACATCGTTGAGGTGAACATAGATACGGTGACTGAGGATTACCACAAGCTGAAAGGATTCATTGATAAGGTGTTTGGGATCCTGAAAGAGACTGTGATTAAAGTGTGACGCTTTTTCTGCTGGGCTCGTTGGATAGCCATGAATTGAAGCATTGAGGGATAAGAGCGGATAGGCTCGTTTTGGGGTTGGCATTCCCCCCAAAGCTCATCAGAAAAAAGGCATTGGCCGTACCTCCCCTCGTTTCAACGGG
>DUKR01000102.1:0-4005 GCA_013329175.1 Candidatus Woesearchaeota archaeon | reverse complement strand
AATTCCGAGGTTAAACAAAAAAAAGCCTCAGTCGGCCAGCAGGCCATTGCCGCAGTATAGTGCGCTGCTACTTGCGTGGTTGAAGGATGGGCGGCTTTGCAGCGCACAACGGAATGTTCATCATCAACATTTGCTGCAAAACAAGAATGAAAGAAAAACAAAGTGTTCGGATAAGAAAGTAGCCGTAGGCAATGAGTTTTTAGGGAATGATGCCGAGCGCACGCTACAAAGGGGCAGGGAAGCAGCTAAACTTGCGTTTCTGGATCGACTCAAGCTGCGCTTTCGCAACAATTGGCGGCACCATTTGATAGGGATAATGCCTCCAAACTTCATAAAGGTGGAATAGTACGGGAAATGAAAGCATTTATAAATAAAGGGCTGTTATAAAGGCTTTATATATATCATGCTCCTAATGGGAGCAGCCGTTGGGGGGTTTTTGCAATGGTTAAGAAGGAAACCAAGAAAAGTATTACAGTGGTAAATATCGTCGTCTCTACCTCGCTTGAGCACGATATACCCTTGGAGAAGATGGCGGCAACGCTGTCCAACACCGAATACAATCCTGAGCAGTTCCCAGGGCTTGTGATTCGCATCAAGGAGCCAAAGACTTCTGCACTCATATTCTCGTCAGGAAAAGTGGTCTGCACCGGTGCGCGGAGCATGGAAAAGGTCGAGGAATCCATCAAAAAAATCATCAAGAGCCTTGAAAAGATTGGCATTAAAATTAAGATCAAGCCTGTAATCAACATCCAGAACATCGTGGCATCAGGAAGTGTCGGGATGGACCTGAACCTGAACACGCTGGCCATGAAGCTTGACAATACTGAATATGAGCCTGAGCAGTTCCCTGGCCTAGTGTATAAGCTTGCTGAAGCGAAAGCAACGTTTCTGCTGTTCTCCAACGGCAAAATCGTATGCACGGGGACAAAGTCTGAGGCTGAGGCGCATAAGGCTCTGGACAAGCTTATTGAGAACCTGAAGGCCGTGAAGGCATGATTCTCTTGTCTTTTTCCCCAAGACAATGGATGCAGTAGAACAGATCCAGAAATTCACGGAATTCTTTGATTCGGGCTACAAAGAGGCATTGCTACGCTGCGTTCGGGAAGACAAGCAGCACATTGCGGTTGATTTCTCCAATATCTCGCGGTTTGACCCAGATTTAGGCGACATCCTTCTTGAGCAGCCTGAGGAGGTGCTGAAAGCCGCTGAGCTAGCAATTGAACAGATTGACCTGGGAAGGGACGCAGGCAGGATACGGGTTCGCCTAGAGAACATTCCTGAGTCGCAACACCTCATGATAAAAGACATCAGGGCAAAGCACCTTGGGAAGCTGCATTTCATCGAAGGTGTCGTTAGGCAGAAGTCCGATGTCCGGCCGCAGGTGACGGCAGCGAAATTTGAGTGCCCAGCGTGCGGGCACATCATCAACGTGCTGCAGGTGGATACCCAGTTCAAGACGCCTTCAAAGTGCCCTGGATGCGGACACAAGGGGAAGTTCAGGATTGCTGAGAAAGACCTTGTTGACGCACAGGGCCTGGTCCTTGAGGAAGTGCCTGAAAGCCTTGAGGGAGGGGAGCAGCCAAAGAGGATGCGCATCCTTCTGATGGAGGACCTGGTGAGCCCGCTTACTGAGAGGAAGACCAATCCTGGCTCAAAGATAGGGATAGTGGGAATCCTTAAGGAAGTGCCTGTCCTTCTGAGGACCGGCGCGATCTCAACGCGGTATGACTTGATTATTGAGGGCAACAACGTGAAGCCTCTGGAGTCAAGCCATGCTGAGCTTCTCATCAGCGAGGAAGAGGAAGAGCAGATCAAGGAAATAGCATCAGATCCCCATTGCGTGTCGCGCCTTGTGGAATCCCTTGTGCCCTCCATCTATGGCTATGAGATAATTAAGGAGGCACTCCTCATTCAACTCCTGGGAGGCGTCAGAAAGGTGAGAAAAGATGCCGTTGTCTCACGAGGGGACATCCACATCCTGCTTATAGGGGATCCAGGTGCTGGGAAGAGTGCCATGCTCAAGCGCATTCATTACGTCGCTCCAAAATCGCGGTACGTATCAGGGAAAGGCGCATCAGGAGCAGGGCTTACGGCATCGGTAGTGAAGGATGAGTTTTTGCGGGGCTGGAGCCTGGAAGCAGGAGCGATGGTGCTTGCATCAGACGGCGTCTGTGTGATTGATGAGCTTGATAAGATGAGCCGTGACGATACTTCTGCGATGCATGAGGCAATGGAAAACCAGACGGTAAGCATAGCCAAAGCAAACATCCAGGCGACACTTGTGGCGCGTGCGACAGTCCTTGGGGCAGCCAACCCCAAATACGGGAGGTTTGACCCTTATGGCATTGTGGCCGACCAGATTGACCTTCCTCCGACGCTCATCAACCGCTTTGACCTGATTTTTGCCATCAAGGACATTCCAGATGAAATAAAGGATAAGAAGATTGCATCCCACATCCTCTCGCTTCACAAGGACCCTGACTCAATAGAGCCTGAAATCCCTACTGAGCTCCTGCGAAAGTACGTTTCGTATGCCAAGCGCATCGAGCCGAGGATGACCGATGAGGCAATGAATGAAATTCTTGAGTATTACATGAAGATGCGGGCATCGGGCTCAGGCGATGGTGGGGTGAGGGCTATTCCTATTTCCGCAAGGCAGCTTGAGGCGCTTGTTAGGATGAGCGAGGCAGCTGCCAGGATGCGGCTGCAGGAAGTGGTGACCAAGAGAGAGGCACGACGCGCTATTGATCTTCTGGAGTATTGCCTGCTGCAGGTTGGTCTGGACAAGGAGACAGGAAAGATTGACATTGACAGGATAGCTACGGGCATTTCTGCCTCGCAGAGGAGCACCATAACCATCGTCCGCCAGATTGTCGTTGAGATGGAAGGAAAGGAAGGGAAGTCAATCCCCATTGATGACATCATTGCTGAGGCAAAAGGCAAGGGATTGACTGAAGAAAAAGTAGAGGAATCCATTAACAAACTGAAGATAGGCGGGGAAATCTTTGAGCCAAGGCGCGGGTTCATCCAGAGGATTCCTTAGCACGCAATCATATTGCCAGATTTCTCAATCTCCTAATCCTCTCGTGCATGGGTGGGTGGGTTGAGAAGAAATTCATCAATGCTGCTCCCCTGCCGCGAAAGGGATTTGTGATAAAGAGATGGGCAGTCGCTGAGGAGCCCATGCGCATGGGGTGGACCTTTGCATCCCTTTCTAGCTTCTCAAGCGCCGCTGCCAGGCCATGGGAGTTCTTGATTATTCTTGCGCCTGTCTCGTCAGCAAGGTACTCCCTCTGGCGTGAGATTGCCATCTGGATAATCATGGCGATGATAGGGGTGATAATTGCTAGGGCAAGCAGGCTGATAAAATTTCCCCCCTCGTCATTGTCCCTGCCGCCAAATCCTCCGAATATTGCAGCCCACTGCGCCATGCTGGCTACATACGAAATGACGCCAGCTATCGTTCCTGCTATGGTTGCTATGAGGATGTCCCTGTTCTTGACGTGGGCCATCTCGTGAGCGATGACCCCTTTGAGTTCGTCATCGGAGAGCAGATGCATGATGCCTTCGGTTGCTGCGACTGCTGCGTGCTTTGGGTTTCTCCCTGTTGCAAACGCGTTAGCGCTCTGTGAAGGGATGACATACACTTTTGGGGTTGGAAGGTTTGCTCTCATTGCAACGTCTTTGACCATGGCATAGAGTTTGTGGTTCTGCTCAGGCAGGATCTCTTTTGCCTTATACATGGCAAGGACAAGTTTGTCTGAAAACCAGTAGGAGCCGATGTTGAAAAGCAAAACCATTGCCAGTGCTATGTAGAAGCCAACTGCTCCAAACAGCGAGCCTATCCAGAGCATCAATGCCGTAAGCAATCCTAGCAGAAGGATTGTCCTGAACTGGTTGCCAAGCCCCATGGTAACGGGGCAGGATATTCTTGTTTATAAGGATTGTGAAAGATTTGTTTTGGCGTCTGCTCTTGAAAGATATGTAATACTTCACTATCCTGAA
>DUKR01000101.1:11284-16071 GCA_013329175.1 Candidatus Woesearchaeota archaeon | reverse complement strand
CTCCTGCCTGCGGTGAAATTGATGATGAAAATTCCGTCGTGCATTACCCCTCGCACTCCCCCTTAATGCTCGCAGGTGCAGCGCTCAATGCCTGAGGCGATGCCTGCAATACATGCGCTGCTGCCAGCACAGCCCGAGCCGTTTTTGTTTTCACTTTTCTTTCCCCTCTCGGAATGTGCAATGAGATGATGACCTGAAACGAAAGGGATAAAGTTACATACTGGCTGTGGAAGCGATGGGAGGTATGGCTAATGCCTTTTCAGAGAATGATTTGGGGGGGAATGCCAGCTCACCATGAGCCTGCCTGCTAATATCCCTCAAAGCTTGCCACTCATGGCTATCCAACGAGCCTGCCTCCTTCCTACCGCAGGGCAGTTCAGGATGGTGAAGGAGTACGCATTACCCACATCTTTATAACTACTCCCGCGTTGACACCGATAAATGGAACAATCATTCAAGAGCCTTAATCTTAAGCCGCAGATCGAGCGGGCATTAGCCAAGCAAGGGTACACAATACCTACCCCCATACAAGCAAAAGCCATCCCTGGCCTGTTGCAGGGAAAAGACCTCATAGGGATAGCGCAGACCGGGACAGGCAAGACAGCAGCGTTCATACTGCCCATACTCCAGAGGATGACTGAAAAATATCCAAGGGTGATAACCACGCTCGTGCTTGCTCCCACCCGTGAGCTTGCAGCACAGATTGATGAGAGCTTCTCTGCATACGGAGAGTTTCTCAGATTCAGGCACACCGTCATCTTCGGCGGAGTGGGCCAAGGGCCGCAGGTCCAGGCCCTGGCAAGGGGCGTAGACATCCTTGTTGCAACACCAGGCAGGCTCCTTGACCTGATGAACCAAAGAAAGCTCACCCTGAAGGACGTAGAGTTTTTTGTATTGGATGAAGCAGACAGGATGCTTGATATGGGATTCATCCATGACATCAGGAAGATAATATCAAGACTGCCGCAAAAAAAACAATCGCTCTTCTTCTCAGCGACGATGTCTCCCGATATCAGCAAGCTTGCAAGAGACCTGCTCAGGGCTCCGGTCCATGTAGAGGCCGCTGCCCAGGCAACAACCGTTGATAGCGTAAAGCAATGCCTCTTTTTTGTTGACACACCTGCAAAAGAGGGCTTATTGCTGGATCTTCTGAAGGAAGAGCATCTGACAAGCGTGCTGGTATTCACCCGCACAAAACACCGGGCAAACAAGGTGGCATTGTTTCTAAGCAAGCACAAGATATCTTCCGATGCTATTCATGGGAACAAGTCGCAGGGCGCAAGGACTAAGGCGATAAAAGACTTCAGGACAGGCAGGACTAAGGTATTGGTGGCAACAGACATCGCAGCGAGAGGCATAGACATTGATAACATCTCCCATGTGATTAACTTTGAGCTTCCGAACGAGCCTGAAAGCTATGTCCATAGGATAGGGAGGACTGCAAGGGCCGGAGCAGAAGGGACAGCCTTCTCATTCTGCGCAGCAGAAGAAAGGAGCTATCTTGCTGATATTGAGAAGCTGATACGCCAGAAGATTGAGGTTATTAACCATCCCCGCCATTCAGAGGCTGCTAAGAGCGCGGTAGGCGCAGCAGCAAAGCCTCCACCCAGGAACAGGCGGCCATTCTACAAGGATTTCAGGCATAGGAATAAGCCTAAGCGCAGCTTCAGAAGATGAAGCCTCCGGCAATTTCAACAACCCAAAAACAAAACATTTAAATGCTTGCACATTTGCACAAACATGCAAATGAACCTCAACGCAAAAGCATCCCTCTACAAAGCCCTCTCAGAGCCTATACGATTGCGCATCCTCTCCTTCACCCTCAGGCAAGAGGAATCGCCCTGTATCTGCGACATAGCAAAAGAAATCAAAAAAGACCAGTCCGTAGCGTTCCGCCACATAGAAATCCTGAGAGCTGCAGGCCTCATCGAAGCTGTCAAGAAAGGCAAGCGCCTCCTCTGTTCAATACCAGATAAGCAAAAAGCAAGGGCATTCCTGGAGGGATAGCCATGAAGAAAAAGAAAAAAGGATTCTTTGCAAAGCTCACAGAAAGGCTGGACAACACCCTCAAACAAAAAGCACAGCAGAAAAAGTGCTGCTGTGAAGAGGAAGGCCCGTGCTGCAGGAAGGAGTGACCCTGCTTCTTGAGCAGGCAGCAGGCCTTGACCCCTCAACAAGGCTTTTTTCGTCCCTGCACTTCTTCATCTATGACTCGGTGAAGATACTTTTCCTCCTGTTTGTGATGATAACGGCTGTGGGGTACCTGCGCACCTATCTTCCTGCATCAAAAATGAAAAGATGGATTGCCAAGAAGCCTGCAGGGATTGGCAACGCCATTGCAGCAGGCTTTGGCGCACTTACCCCGTTTTGCTCCTGCTCTTCAATCCCGCTCTTTCTCAGTTTCATCAGGGCAGGAATCCCTCTGGGCATTGCCTTCTCCTTTCTGGTCACTTCCCCTCTGGTAAACGAATACCTTGTCGTCATCATGTTCGGCCTCTTCGGGTGGAAGATAACTATAGCTTACATCATCATCGGCATGACACTTGGCATAGCCGGCGGGCTCTTTCTGGGAAAGCTGGGACTTGAGAGGCAGCTTGAGCCTTTCATGGCGGCATCGGAAAAAAAAGAGCCGTCCTGCCGCTCATTCGATGAGAGGCTGAAAGCCGGGCTAAACGAAGCTAAAGACATCACAAAAAAAATCTGGCTCTGGGTCCTTGCCGGTGTGGGCATCGGCGCTGCCATCCATAATTATCTCCCTGAAGGCTTTCTTCAGGCAACAGTAGGAGCTAGCGGCATCTTCACCCTCCCCCTAGCAGTCGCGCTTGGTGTCCCCATGTACGCTAACTGCGCAGCAGTCGTCCCCGTCGCAGTCGTCCTCTTCCAGAAAGGGATGCCGCTTGGGACTGCCCTGGCATTTCTCATGGCATCAAGCGCATTAAGCCTTCCTGAAGCTGTCATTCTCAGGAAAGCCATGAAACTGAAGGCGATAGCCATATTCTTTGCAATAATTGCAGCTGGCATCCTTCTGTCAGGATACCTGCTCAATACTCTGCAGCCGCTCCTGATTTAGAGTGAACTTCATTTTCGTCTTAGTGTCCTAATATCGTTCCCAGAGCATCCTATTCTCCTCAAGGGAATAGTGGGTCAAGAACGATTTAAGGACACGAGGTAATTTTGGTACTGCTTCACTATTCTGAAAAGCAGTCAGGATAGCCAGTAGTGTGAAGTTATGGGATATCTATTGGGCAGATTCGTGTTAAAGGAGCAATAGTAAAAAATCAATAGCAAAAGGGCAATAGCTACCCTCCCATCGCTTCCACAGGCAACAGGTAACTTCATTCTTTTCGTATCATGTCATCCTCCCATTGCACTTTCCGACGGGAGAAAAGAAAAGTGAAGAAAGTTAAGAACAAAAAAAAGTTAAGAAGAAAAAAAGTTAAGAAATAAAAGTGATAACAAAAACGGCTCGGGCTACGTTTGCAGCAGTGCATGTGTTGCAGCCATCGCATCAGTATTGAGCGCAGGTAGGCCATCGCCTCAGCGTTGCGCGCTGCTACCTGCGTGGTTGAAGGATGGGCGAGGGCAGCAGTGCACGACGGAATTTTCATCATCCATTTCACCGCAGGCAGGAGGAGAGAGAACGGCAACGCTGATTTTGGCAAGGAAGCCGTCGGCAATGAGCTTTCAGGGAATGCATTTTTTCGGGGAATGATGCCCTCCATAATTACAGAGGTGCAGGGAAGCAGCGAAACTTGCGTTTCTGACCATGCAGCAGGCTTCATGATGGTGAACTGTTGCTAATTTTGCCCCTATTCTAATGGTGCTCAGAACTTCTTCCTCAGGAATACCTTATTCGTCTTTCCCTCGGGCTTCTTGGAAACTATCTCCCGCTCCTCCAGTGACTTGAGGAGAAGGGAGACGTCAGTCTTTGACAGGCCGGTCCTGTAGCGCAGGGTTGACTGGAGAATGCCATCCTGCCCCTGTATTGCTTCCAGAATCTTCTGCTCGTTTTTCGTGAATCCGGCGAGGAAGGCCTTGAACTCGTCTTTCTCTTTTGCTTCCTTCAGTGCTTCTGAGACTAATTTCTGGTGCTCAGCAAGCTTTGCCTGTGTCTTGTCAAAGTAGAGCAGATAGATGCCAAGGATGATGAGGGATGCGGCCACTATCCAGCCGAAGATGTACCAGGCAGAGCCTTTGGCGTCATGCAGGCAGGTTCCGTCATCAAGAAAGCAGGAGCCCTTTTCAGCTATGACCTTATCAAAGTAGCTGTCCTGCTCGGCCTTGACAGCAAAGATGATTGATGCAAGGATGATGCCCAGCAGGATGACGATGATCCCTATGTGGCTCTGGTTCATGGGTTTGAGAAAATGGCTCAGTGGTTAATAAGGGTTTGTTTTCAGCATAACACTTCACTCTCCTGAAATGTAATCTGGATAGCCATGAGCGGCAAGCTTTGAGGAATAAAAGTAGATAGGCTCGTTGGAGTTGGCATTCCCCAGAAGCTCATTCACAAAGGGCAATAGCACTCCTCCAATCGCTTCCACAGCCAATGCGTAACTCCCTTCTTTTCGATTCTGGCAATCCTCTCATTGAACTTTCCGACGGGGGAAAAGAAAAATGAAGAAAGAAAAGAAAAAAAAGGTGAAAACAAAAACGGCTCTGGCCGCGCTGGCATCAGAGCATTTGCTGCAGCCATCGCATTAGTATTAGAGCGCTGCACAGGTGAGGTTGAAGGATGAGCGGCAATGCAGAGCACGACGGAATTTCAAGAGCAATTTCACCGCAGG
>DUKR01000101.1:2223-10999 GCA_013329175.1 Candidatus Woesearchaeota archaeon | reverse complement strand
GCATACAGGCTCGTGGAAAAGTGGCATTCCCCAAAGCTCATTCTCTGAAAAGGCATGAGCACTCATCTCATCACTTCCACAGCCAATGCGTAACTTCCTTCTTTTCATTTCAGGCAATCATCTCATCGTACTTTCCGACGGGGGAAAAGAAAAGTGAAGGAAGAAAAGAAAAAAAAGGTGAAAACAAAAACGGCTCTGGCTGCGCTGGCATCAGAGCATTTGCTGCAGCCATCGCATTAGTATTAGAGCGCTGCACAGGTGAGGTTGAAGGATGAGCGAGGGCGCAGTGCACGACGGAATTTCCATCATCAATTTCACTTTTCAGCGTATTTCTCCCTGATAGAGCAAATAAATATCCCTCTACGAAAATCCTCGTGTCCTTAAATCGTTCTTGACCCACTATTCCCTTGAGGAGAATAGGATGCTCTGGGAACGATATTAGGACACTAAGCAAAATTAGCAACCCTTAAATATAAGTTCGGTAATACGAACTTTTTATGGCAACTGTGGTGCAGGAGGATTACCTGAGGGCGATAAGCCTGCTCTCCTCAAGGGGTGAAGGGAAGATAGGAGTCACAGAACTCTCCCTCTGGATGCATCTTGCAAAATCAACAGTATCAGAGCGGCTCAGGTCCCTCGTTGAACTGGGGCTTGTCCTGCAGCACCGCTATGGCAGCGTAGAGCTTACATCAAAAGGCAAGTCAATAGCAGAAAGGCTCACCTACAGGCACAGGCTTATTGAGTGCTTTCTGCATGATGTCCTGGGAGTCAGCAAAAAAAAGCTGCATGAGGAAGCAGACCGCCTGGAGCACGCGTTTTCTGATGAAAGCATAAAGAGAATAAGGGCACTCCTTAACAACCCCTCACGCTGTCCCCACGGGAGATTGCTCAAGCCTGTTTCTACATAAAAAGATGCAAGAGGAATAACGATGAGTCCACCCCCGCAAAAGCATAGGCTATTCAATAAGAACCTGTTGGGGTTCATGGGTTCAGGCGTCATTGTCAGCGTGGCCTACATGGACCCAGGCAACTGGGGAACAGGTATCAGTGGTGGAGCGGCATTCCAATATCAGCTTCTTTGGGTTGTCTGGATGGCTTCCGGCATGGCAATGCTGTTCCAGTATCTCTCGGGAAAGCTGGGGATAGCAGGCTATTCTCTCCCCGAATTAGTCAAGGATAAGCTCAAAGCAAAATGGGCAGTGCTTTCCTACTGGATCCTTGCTGAAATCAGCATCCTTGCTACAGACATAGCAGAAGTGCTCGGAATTGTTGTCGCCCTCAATCTGCTTTTTGGCATTCCGCTCATGTGGGGCATTTTTCTTGCCATAGCTGATGTGCTGCTCATATTGCTGCTCACCCAGAAGCGTTTCAGGGTTATGGAATACGCATTCATCGGTTTCGTCTCAGTCATCGGCCTTGCCTACGTCTATGAGATATTCATCACAAAGCCTGACATTGGGCTGATCTTCAAGCACTCGGTGACGCCAATCCTCAACAACAAGAGCATCCTTATTGCTGTCGGCATCATTGGAGCAACAATCATGCCCCATGCGTTGTTTGTCCATTCATGGCTCATCAAGCAGAAGATGAAAGATTTGAGATTTTCTGACAAAAAACATGCGCTCAGGTACCATGGATTTGACAACGTTGTTTCCCTCCTTGGAGCAGGATTCATCAACGCCGCTATCATCATCATGTCCGCAGCAGCATTCTATGCCTTAGACTTTGAGGTGGCGACCATTGACCAGGCCCACCGAACCCTGATACCGCTCTTCGGAGAGTTTGCTGCACTGGCATTTGGAGTAGCCCTGCTATCTGCAGGCATCTCTTCTTCGCTCACTGGCGTTCTTGCAGGGCAGTCCATCATGGATGGCCTGACCGACTTCAAGATTCCCCTATGGATAAGGCGCCTTATAACAAGGTTCATCAATATCATCCCCCTTGCTGTAGCCGTGTTTCTCGGGATTGAGCCCCTTGAGATCCTGGTGTTAAGCCAGGTCGCTCTCAGCCTGCTGATACCATTGCCGCTCATCCCCCTTATCCTTTTCACCGCGGACAAAAATATCATGGGAAGCCTTGTCAACCGCAAGGTGACTACGTGGTTTGCCGCCCTCTTTGGCATTATCCTCCTTGCGTTTAATGGCTATCTGCTGTATGCGGTGTTCATTCTTGGGGAATCACTCTAAGGATATAGTGCCTCAACCCCCTCACCAGCAGCGTGTAATTTAGTACTGATATATATCTAGAAAATACTTAATAAAGGAATAGAAAAGTATATAAATAATATTAATAAAAACCTGAATAAGTACTATGGTGAGGATTCAGGACAACAACGGCCAGTTCAGGCTCACCATTCCCAGGGACATTGCAAGGCTCAAGGGATGGGGCCAGGGCAGCGAGGTAGCGCTCATTCTTGACAGCAACGGCAATGTCGCTGTTATTGACATTACTGAGAAGAAGAAAGGAGGGAAAAAATGACGCTTCATGACAATGCAGGCAGCAGGCACGACAACCGGAAAAAGGTACTCCTTCTTGCTGCCTTTTCCCTCCTGGCGATATCCCTCTTCACCCTTCCCGCAAATGCAGTCCCCAATACCCTTTCGCTTCTTGGAAAGCTCTCCACCCAGTCAGGAAGCCCACAAGTCGGCACCTACAACATCAGTTTCAGAATATATGACCAGTTCACCGAAGGCAATATGCTTTATGAGCATACGGCAAACGTAACGACTGATATACTGGGTGTCTATGAAATCCTGCTGGAGGGGGTAAGCCTCAATTTCTCCGAGCAGTATTACCTTGCCTTAGCCATTGCAAACGATTCAGAAGCTACGCCAAGGGTCAACATCTCCACTGCGCCCTACGCAGTGAGGGCAAACCTCTCGGAGAGCCTTAATCCTGCCAGCGCCTATACCATAGCAAGCCTTAACGTAACGTCAGGAGCCGTCATTGCAGGCCTCAACGTCTCAGGCGCAACAGCGCTTGCAGGAGGCCTCAGCATTGCAGGGAGCGCCAATGTTACGGGGAATGCAACCATTGGAGACCGCATCCTCTTCTCTATAGGAAACTTCCTGAGAGAGTACCTTGGCGCCATCTATTTTTCAGGCAATGTTACCATTGGAGAAAACCTTGGCATCAACGTAACCTCACCAGCAAAAAGGCTTGTTGTTGGAGGGAGTGCTGGCTCAGTCACGATTGACACAGACATCAATCCACCTGTCATCAACACGACGGGGAACACCAACGTCACCATCACCTCAAGCGGAGGCTCAGTGATTATCAGGCTTGGCTAAATGGGCAAGAATGGATGGGCATGACAACAAAGCACCTCTGGGAGTTCGGAAAATGGATTGCGCTGCTGCTGCCCCTTTTCATTGCATCCACGGCCCTGAGCGCCACAACAAACAGCACAACATTCCAGGCAACCGTTGCCATGCCATCAGGGGCTGAAACCGTGAACAGCACTTTGTTTCAGCACATCACAGAAATCTCGCCAGCAGTGGCGGTAAACCTCTCCTCACAAAATTTTTCTGCTGCACTCGGCTTTCTCGCAGCCGCAGGCGAGACCATACCTCCGACCATAACCAACGTGAGCGCCAATGCAACAACCGTCACGACCAATAATATCGTGCGCTTCAACGCTTCATGCGCCGACACCATTGGGCTTGCATCATTCATCTTCAGCCACAACAATTCAGAGGCATTCACAAACGAAGCAGCTGTGGCAATTTCAGGCAAGCAAAGCGAGATAAACTATACCCTCCAGATAGCCCTTGCTGACCCAAGCGCCCTGGGCTGGCTCTTTTACTGCAGTGATGTCTTTGGCAACACCGCGGTTACAGCAACCCAGGTCTTAATAATAGGCAACAATCCCCCATCAGCGCCCACAATCATCTTCCCTCAGGAGGGAGACACCCTTAACTTCCTTGATATCAACGTCAGCGCGACAGATGCAGAGGCAGACGGCCTTACCTATTTCTACTACATCAACGACTCGCTCAACGAAAGCGTAGCTGGCAACTACACCATTGTTGATATCGGCGATGGCAGCTATTCGATAAAGGTTGATGCCTATGACAGCTTTGTCCACGGCGCAAATTCCTCAGCAATTACCGTCGTCATTGACAGGGCACTGCCCAACGTCACCCTTGCAAGCCCGATGAACAGCTCAGGAGACAATGACGGCAACATCAACTTTACCTTCATCCCTTACGATGCGACAACCCTGTCAAACTGCTCCCTCTTTATTGATGGCTCCCTGCGCCATAATAAGACCTATCTCTCCAAAGATGTAATGCAGAACCTCTCGGCATCCTCCCTTTCAACAGGAAAGCATAACTGGAGCGTCTCCTGCATTGACAGCGCAGGAAACACCGGCCACTCAAAAAACAGGACATTCACCGTCATCCCCACGGGGGATTTTGACGGCCTCACTACCGATTTTTCGACCGTTGACGTCACCAACGTGACGCAGCTCATCATAGAGAACACAAGCGCAGGAAGGATAGTCTATCAGGAGGAGTTTGACCTCAGCGACGGCATCAACATCTCAGCGCTTGTCAACATCTCATTCAACGCCATAGCAATAGATTCCAACACCTCCTATCCCCTCAACAACTCAGCAGACCTCTATCTCTATGGCCTTACCTTCAGCAACCCCCTTCCACTGCGAAACGGAGCATTCTGCCCTGCATGCACTGAACTGAGCTACTCAGGAGGCATTTTCCGCTTTAATGTGACTGGATTCACGACATATTCCTCAGAGGAGACTCCCGTCTCATCACCAGGTGGCTCATCAGGCGGCGGGGGCGGCGGGGGCGGGGGCGCAGGCATTACAACGACAACCAGCCTCTTTGAGCAGAGCTTCAGAGTTGAGCCTTATGAGATAACGAAAAGGCTTGTCATCGGTGAATCAGCTAAGGGCGCAATAACCATCACCAACACGGGAACAGCAGCAATCACCCTGTCCATTACCACTGAGGGCCTTGATGACTATCTTTCCCTGTCCCATCATTTCATCAACTTACCTAAGGGAGAGACAAAAACGATAACCCTCAACATGGTAGGAAGCAGATTTGGAGCGCATGGGGGCAAAGTGACCATTTCAGGCCAAAGCCAGAAGATTGAGATTCCCATAGCACTTGAAGTGGTCACAGCAACAGCCCTCTTTGACGTCCAGCTTGATATACCAGCACTGTTCAAGGAGCTTCTGGCAAGCGAATTGCTTCGTGTTCAGATATCCCTCATCAATGTCCTTGGAGGGGAGGTTGACGCGCTAGTCTATTACTTCATCAAGGATCTCCAGGGCAACGTCCTGTATGAAGAGAGCGAAGCCTTCGCCATAGAGGACCAGCGCTCCTATGTCAAGGAATTCGAGCTCCCGGATGGCATTCCCCAGGGAAAGTACCTGGCAGCAATTGAGGTGCGATACGCCAACTCCTATGCAGTCTCAAGCGAGCTTTTTGAGGTGGTGCCCTCAAAAGACGTTATCGGGCGCCATGAAGGGCGCATAAAGCTCCTGTCAATCTTTATCATCCTGCTTATCGGCGCTGTGCTCTACGCCTATCTCATAACGCGCCTTTTCAGGGGAGGGAGAAAGGATGCGTAAGATATTCAGATGAATCCTTTGGCCAGGAATGTAGCTATCAGCGGAGGGGAGGATGCGCAGGCTTACAGGGATTATGAAGAGTACCTGAAGAGTACCGACGGGAAAATGCAAAAAGTTTATAAATTGCTGTAATGAGAAAAGTGATGCTTGGTGGTGGGTTGTGCAGAGAAAAAAGAGGTGCGTGGTGGAGCTAGACCATATTTACTTAGGGGTTGAACTGCGCTGCACCTGTGGCGGTGGTTGCTGTGCCTTCTAGGAAGCGCGCCTTTGCAAAAAGAAAAGCTGCGCAAAAAAAGGCGCAGAAGAAAGATGGGCTTACGCAGCTATCTGAAAAGAAAAAAGGCACCATCCTCAAAAAGACGATAGCCTTCTCCTTCGCCGCGCTCATCATGCTCCTTATCATCGGCTCGCTCTTCCTCCTGCTTGAGAACAGGCGGCTTGAGAGCATAGAGCGGCAGCTGAAGATTCCCAAGTCCTTTGACGTCGATCAGCTTCTTCTCAAAGTGCTCATCAGGGCCGATGAGTACAGCACCATCCCCGTAAGGGTAATGAATACCGGCCTGAATGTTGAGAACATCAGGGCAGAGGCATCCTACACCGTCAATGACTTCATTGATATCAGCGAGCCTATCTTTGGATTAAGGCCAGGGCAGAGCAAAATCCTTGAGCTGAATGTCTCCTCTTTTAATAAGCTGGCAAGGACCAGGCAGCAGGAAGGCATCTATGTAGGAAGCCTGCAGCTGTCGTCAGACGACACCGTCCATGAGATACCGGTGGTAATCGAACTGGAATCCGAATATGTCCTCTTTGACATCAACCTCAATCCGCTTGCAAAAAGCAGAACCGTTGCTCAGGGAGAGGATGCTGCTATTGAGATCCGCCTCTTCAACCTTGAAGGGGTTGCGGCAGTCAACGTTGGCATGCAGTATGCAGTCAAAGACCTTAAGGGCAATGCTATCATCACCGAGAGTGAAAGCGTCGTTGTTAAGACCCAGTCCTCATTCTTCAAGACCATAGAAGTTCCTGATAATATGGCGCAGGGCCAGTATGTCTTTACTGCGCTTGCCTCCTACGGCTCATCAGTCGGGACAGCAAGCTACCTCTTTGAGGTCGTCCCATCCGCGCAGGAGGCCAAAGCCTATGACATCGCTGCCTTTTGCAGTGATGACGTTCTCTGCTGGAGCCTGGCTGGCATCATGGCGCTCATCATCTTCTCGCTTGGCGCATACACCTATTTCGTTCTTGGCGCCTTCATCTTCAGGAAGCTTTCGATGCCTCTGCCTGGAAGCGGCAGCACAGGCGATGCAACAGGGCACAAACCTTTACAAGAAGCGCCTGCCACACTCAGGGAATTTTTCAGGAAGCCTTGGAAGGAGCGTGAGCAAGAGAAGATAGCAGCGGCAAGAGAGGCTGATACCCTTGAGCAGAGCAGGTCCATACAGGAAAAGAAAGAGGAGAATAAACCACTCCCTCCGGGGAAGAGGGAAGAGGATACTCTTGATGCGGACAAGGAGCAGGAGAAGCGTGAAGAAGCAAAGCGCAAAAAGAGGCTGGCGAAAGAGCAGGCAAAGGAGATTCTTGCCCAGCTGAAGGTGCGGGAGAGGCTTGAGAAGGAGCAGCTAAGGCATCTGGCGAGCCAAGAGCAGAAGAACCTGAAAAAAGAGGCAAAGGTAAAAAGAAAGGAGATTGAGCTTTCTTATGAGAAGCAGCTCTTTGGCCTGCATCGCGAGCGCAAGAAGCGCGAGGAAGTTCTCAATGCAAAGCCAGGAGACGCAAAAAAGCTTCATGCCTGCCTTATCGAGAAGCCCGCAATCGTTGCAGGATACCTTCGCAAGAAGCACCTCCTGAACGCCAAAAGGCTTGAGGAGCTGCGCAGGGAAAGGCTTGAACTGGCTGTTGCTGCTGAGCGTGCTCATGAGCTCATCAAGAGGCAATGGGAGAGCCTGCTTGCAAAGCAAAAGGACAGGAGAAAGCAGATAGAGAGCGCCCTTGAGAGGGGAGCGCATCTGCAGGAAAAAGACCTCATCTCAAGGGAGATTGACAAGAAGGAGCATAGCATAGAGTCTTTTGCAGCATCGCGTGCACGGGAGCTTGAGGGAGAGACAAAGGATATCGCTGAAAGGGAAAAGGAGCTTGCATCACAGGAGATATCCTTCAAGAAGGAACACAAGCCCTTTGCCTATCTCTCATTATGGAAAGAAGAACTGCCCAAAGCAGTGAAGGATATCAGCGCAAGGGCTGCCGATTTGCTGCTTGAGAGGGAGAAGGCTGAGGAGCAGAGGCGCCTTGAAAAGCTTAGGCTCAGGAAGCAGGAAGAGAGCACGCAAAAGAAGGAGGGGAAAAAAGGTAAGGGGCATTTACTCTTTGCAAAACTTTTTCTGAAGCATGCCCAAAAGAAGCCAGAGCAACAGAAGGAATTAAGGCAGAAATCAAAGAAGCCCACCATCCATGACGTCCTTGGCCGCATCGAAGCCCATGCAAAAAGAGGTGACATGAGAAACGCAAAGCTTCTCTATATCAATGCCCGCCAGATGTATATTGCCCTTCCTCCTGAAGAGCAGCAGAAAGCATACCCCAGGCTCGTCAGTATTTATGAGAGGATAAAATGAATAAAGCACATTAGCAGATTCTTAACAACCTCGCTTAGCAAAACAGTAATACTTCACCATCATGAAGCCTGCGACCCTGTCGCATGGCCAGAGACGCTAGTTTCGCTGCCTGCCTCGATTGTAAGGCGCGAAAGGCATCATTCCCGAAAAAATGCATTCCCTGAAAGCTCATTGCCTGTGGCTTCTTTCTTATCCGAGCACTTTGTTTTTCTCTTAGTGTCCTAATATCGTTCCCAGAGCATCCTATTCTCCTCAAGGGAATAGTGGGTCAAGAACGATTTAAGGACACGAGGGTTTTTCTTTCATTCTTGTTTTGCAGCAATTGTTGATGATGAACATTCCGTCGTGCACGGCAGAGTCGCCCATCCTTCATGCACGCAAGCAGCAGCTCGCTACACTGCGGCAATGGCCTGCTGACCAACTGAGGCTTTTTTTTGTTTACCTCCTCGGAATGTGCAATGATAGGATTGCCAGAATCGAAAAGGATGAGGTTACGCATTGGCTGTGGAAGCAAAAAGGCTATAGCTATTGATTTTTATCTTATGAGCTTTTAGGAATGCCC
>DUKR01000101.1:0-2114 GCA_013329175.1 Candidatus Woesearchaeota archaeon | reverse complement strand
TCCCGAAAAAATGCATTCCCTGAAAGCTCATTGCCGACAGCCTCTTTGCCAAATGCGATGCTGCTGTTCTCTCTTCTCCTGCCTGCGGTGAAATTGCTCTTGAAAATTCCGTCGTGCACTGCATAGCCGCCCATCCTTCAACTCCACAGGTGCAGCGCTCAACCTCGTGGCAATGGCTGCAACACATGCACTGCTGCAAACGTAGCCCGAGCCTTTTTTGTTTTCACCTTTTTTTCTTCACTTTTTTTCTTCGTTTTTTTTTCTCCCTCGGAATTGGCAATGAGATGATGACCTGAAACGAAATGAAGGAGGTTACGCATTTGGCTGTGGAAGCGATGGAAGGGGTGCTCATGCATTTTTTTCTAGAGCTTTGGGGAATGCCAAACTCCCTATGAGGCTACCCCGCTCTTCCCTGCTTACGCTTTCAGGACGGTGAAGTGCTACCGCAAAACAGCTAACCTTAAAAATAGCCGCTCATTTTCAGGAGAAGCATGAAAACAGTAGAGAACAGCATCTGCGCCCCCATGGGATTCAAGGCTCTGGGCAAGAACTGCGGCATCAAGAAGGGAAAACTGGATTTGGCAGTCATCTATTCCGAAAAGCCCTGCGCTGCTGCAGGGGTGTTCACCAGAAACAAGGTGAGTGGTGCTCCTCTGCACATCACCAAAAAGCACCTTGCCGACGGCAGAGCACAGGCTATCGTCATCAATTCAGGCATCGCAAACGTGCTGACAGGCAAGCAGGGAAAGGCTGATGCTCTGATGATGGCCGAGTTGACAGCACAGGAACTTGGCCTCAAGCCCCATGACGTGCTGGTCGCTTCAACGGGAAAGATTGCGGTCATGCTCCCGATGGATTGCGTCACTTCAGGACTAAAAGGAATAAAGGCAGATCTTTCGACAGACGCGTCAGGCGCTGCTGAAGGCATTCTCACAACCGACACCTTTGCAAAGCAGATAGCGGTGAAAGGCGAAGGCTTCACTGTTGGCGCAATAGCCAAAGGCTCGGGAATGATCCATCCCAACATGGCAACCATGCTCTGCTTCATAACAACTGATGCAAAGCTTGAGCACAAGGAGCTGCAGAATATGCTTGCTACATCGGTTGATGGGTCATTCAACATGCTCTCGGTTGACATGGACACCTCCACAAGTGACATGGTGCTGGTGCTTGCAAACGGCTTAGCAGGGGTACCTGACAAAAAGCAGTTCCATGATGCCCTTACCTTTGTCTGCTGCGCAATGGCCAAGGCCATAGCAAAGGATGGAGAAGGGGCAACAAAACTCATCATTTCCTATGTAAAGGGAGCTGCCAGCAAGAACGATGCAAGGAAGGCAGCGAGGGCAATCATCTGCTCTCCTCTTGTTAAGTGCGCATTCTATGGGAATGACCCTAACTGGGGAAGAATAGCATCCGCAGTCGGGAATTCAGGGTGCCAGCTTGATGAGGCAGGGCTTTCTGTAGCAATAGGCTCCATCCAGCTTATGAATAAAGGAGCTATCGCTTCCTATGATGAGGCAAAGGCATCAGCGGAAATGAAGAAGGATGAGGTGGCGATAACCGTCGATCTTGGCCTTGGAGATTTCTCAGCTACTGCCTATGGATGCGACCTAGGGCCAAAGTATGTCGAAATCAATGCCCTTTATCGCACCTGATTTTGGCACAGGGGATTATTATTCGTAGAGAATATTGCCTGCCCTTTCTTTGCCTTGGTTTTTTTCTGTGCTATGGTCTCTATTGCCTGAAGATAGGGCGCTACTTCCTTCTCTATCGCCTGGAAGTGCCTGATGCCGCTTTTGGTGAGCCGGAGCATGCGCAACTCGTAGGAGACAAGCTTCTTTTTTTCCAGAAGCTCCAATTTGCGGTAGAGTGTCCTCTTTTGCGTTGCGACAAGCATTGATTCCCGGCAAAGGTTAATAAAGATTGCTTTTGATATCGTTATGTCAAGAAAGTCTTTCTTCAGCCGCAAGCGCTCAATCTTGTAGTATTCTCCCAGCAAAAAAAGCATGTATTGCTGCTTTTTGGTGAGCTTTGCCATTTGGACTACCCCATCGCTGGCATTTAATTTCATATAAGGATTAAATAGTTATCGGGCTTCATCCAAAAAATAAATA
>DUKR01000123.1:7774-8000 GCA_013329175.1 Candidatus Woesearchaeota archaeon | reverse complement strand
TCGGAAAGTGCAATGAGATGATTACCAATATCGAAAAGGATGAGGTTACCCGTTGTCCGTCGAGGCAAAGAAACGGCAGCTAATGCCTTTTTCATAATGATTTTCTGGGAATGCCCATTTTCCACTGGCCCGCCAGCCTCTTTGTAATTACGAAGAGCATCGCTCCCGAAAAAACGCAGTCCCTAAAAGCTCATTGCCGACATCTTCTTTGCCAAAAGCGACGCTA
>DUKR01000123.1:0-7615 GCA_013329175.1 Candidatus Woesearchaeota archaeon | reverse complement strand
ACTGTTCTCTCTCCTTCTGCCTGTGGTGAGATTGATGACAATAATTCCGCTGTGCACTGCATAGCTGCCCATCCTTCAACCCCGCCTGCTCAGCCCTTAATGCTGCGGTGATGCCGTGGTCGTTGGCGCAGCTTTTTTTGTTTACCTCAGAATGTGCAATTGAGATGATGGCCCGCAACGAAAAGAAGAAAGTTACCTGTTGCCTGTGGAAGCGATGAGATGAGATATATTGCCTTTTTGCTATTGGTTTTTTGCTATTGCTCCTTTAACACGAATCTGCCCAATAGATATCCCCTAACTTCACACTAATGGCTATCCTAATTCCTTTTCAGAATCGTGAGGCAGCAACAAACTTCACAAACTTTAAATACAACCCGCACTTAACAATTGTTAATTAGGATTGATATTTAAGGGTTATATTTAACTCCAGCAACATTTTAAAGTGAGCTTTAACCCACAAGAGAGCCATAACCCATGGAAGCGATAACCATCAACAGGGAGACGTACGACCACTACAATCCTGAGAGGCTCAGCTACAAGTCAGGCTTTGGCCTCACCGAGGAGCTGGTCAGGCAGATATCAAAAGACAAGCATGAGCCTGAGTGGATGCTCAAAAAGCGGCTTGAAGGCCTGAAGGCATTCCACGAGATGGCAATGCCGCACTGGGGGCCTTCATTAGCAAAGCTTGATTTGAACAAAATTCATTTCTATATCCGGCCCGATGCAAAAAAAAACTCGCAGAAGTGGGAGGAAGTGCCTGCTGATATCAGGGCAACCTATGAGCGATTGGGAATCCCTGAAGCAGAGAAGCACACCTTAGGCGGAGTGGGGGCGCAGTACGAGTCAGAGGTGGTCTATCACAAGCTGAAAGAGGAATGGGAGAAGAAAGGCGTTATCTTCCTTGACTGCGACGAGGCAGTGAAGCAGCACCCCAAGCTTGTCAAAAACTATTTCATGACGAGTTGCGTCCCTATCAGGCTGCATAAGTTCTCTGCATTGCATGCAGCAGTCTGGTCAGGCGGAACTTTCATCTATATCCCTAAAGGCGTCAGGCTCACCGTGCCGCTACAGGCCTATTTTAGGATGAACGCCAAATCAGGAGGGCAATTTGAGCATACCCTGATTATTGTGGATGATGGAGCAGAGGTACAGTACATCGAAGGCTGTAGTGCCCCGCAATACACCGAGAACTCGCTGCATGCAGGCTGTGTCGAGATTCACGTATTGAAGGGTGCAAGGGCACACTACTCTAGCATCGAGAACTGGAGCAGGAACACCTTCAATCTCAATACCAAGCGCGCCATAGTCCACGAGGATGGCATCATTGAGTGGGTGAACGGCAACATGGGCTCAAACGTCACCATGCTTTATCCTGCATCCATCCTTAGAGGTGACCGCTCAAAAGCTGACTTCATTGGAATTGCTTATGCCGGCTTAGGTCAGCATCAGGACACAGGCTCAAAAGTAATCCACATCGGAAGGAGCACAAGCTCAACCATTACCTCAAAGTCCATCAGCGCCGATGGGGGAATCACAAGCTATAGGGGGCTTGTGTCTGTCCGTAAGGGAGCGACCAATACCAAATCCAATATTGAGTGTGATGCCCTCATGATGGACAACAGGAGCCAGTCCAACACTTATCCCTTCATGGATGTCCATGAAAATACTGTTGAACTTGGCCATGAGGCGACTGTCGGGAAGATATCTGATGAGCAGATATTCTATCTCATGTCAAGGGGCCTGTCTGAAGATGAGGCAAAGCAGATGATTGTCTCAGGCTTCATCGAGCCGATTGTCAAAGAGCTTCCCTTAGAGTATGCAGTAGAGCTTAACAGGCTTATCCAGCTTGAGATGGAAGGAAGCCTTGGGTAGAGATGAACGGAAAAATTCCAGCCACACCATGACCAAGCAGCTATCAGTCCAGCAGTTCCCAAAATTTACAGAGAGGAAAAACGAGCCAGCCTGGCTCACGGCATTTAGGAAAAGATCCTATCATGAGATGGAAAAAGCCAAAGCCCCACAATTCAGATACGGCCAATACATTGACATGAGCATTGAAGGAATGGACATTAACAGGCTTGTCACCGCAAAAGAGACCAGGATGCAGGTTAAGACGCGCATCCCTGACCGCAGGATAATTGCAACGCCAGACCTATCCGATGCAAGGCTTACACTAGAGGTTCAGGAGTTGCTCAGCGCAACACCTGCAGAGCCTGATGAGCAGCACCAGCTCTACTACTTCAACCAAGCCTTCATCGAAAATGCCCTTGCCATCATGGTCCCTGAAGACACCGCTGCTGAGGAGCCCATAGAAGTGGAGTATGATGTAAGGGAAGGGAGCAGCATCTCTGCCCTGTTCATCATCGCAGGAAGAAATTCCAGAAGCAGAGTAGTCATCACAACATCAGGCGGGGAGAAGGGCGCTTATATTGCCAATACGCTGAGGGTGCTTGCCATGCCATGCGCAACCATTGAAGTGGTGGGTGTCCAGAACGTCAGCAGGGAGGCAGTAGCTGTGCAGACCAGAAAAGCCTTGGTGAAAAAAAATGCGGAACTGAACTGGATTGAGCTTCAGGCAGGGGCGCTGCATGCAAAGCTTGATGTCAGAGCCAGGCTTATGGAAGCCGGCGCAAGCGTTGAAACCATAGTATTGTATCAGGCAAAAGGAAGGCAGAGGCAGGACATCTGCACTTCAGTAGTCCATGTTGCTCCAAAAACTGATTCATATACCACTACAAGGGGAGTTCTCAACGACAGGGCAAAGGCGCTGAGCAGGGGATTAGTGAAAATCGAGAAGGATGCCGCTGGCTCAAATGGCTATGAGAAGCAGGATGCGCTGATGCTCTCAGACACCGCTGAGGCTGATGCCATTCCCAACCTTGAGATTCACAATCACGACGTGAAGTGCTCTCACGGCTCGGCTGTCGGGCAGATAGATTCCGAGCAGCTCTTCTACCTCACTGCACGAGGATTGCCTGAGGAAGAGGCAAAAGAGCTTATCATCCAGGGCTATTTCATCCCAGCCCTTGAGAAGATACCTGACCATGAGATACGAAAACGCATCATGCTCTCGCTTAACAGGGAGTGGAATGTTGAGCCTGCTCTTGCTGCAGCAGCTGATGTGCAGGATGAAACTGTACCTTCTCCATCACCTGCCAAGAAGCAGGAAAAAGAGCAGCACTCTGAGGGATACTACAAGACGAGGGAAGAAGGAAGGGCAGTTTCGGATAAGCCTGCTGGCATCGGAATGCTTAAGAAGGAAGCGGCGATTGATGCCCTGAAAAGTGTCGAGGATCCTGAGATAGGCCTTGACGTGTGGACATTAGGGCTCATCTATGATGTCACGATACAGGAAGGCAACAAGGTCATAATCAAGATGACCTTTACAAGCCCAGCATGCCCCTATGCGCCGCAGCTTGTCGCTGAGATCAAGGTCGCCCTGGCTGGGAAAGGATTTAAGGATCCCGAGTTTGATTTTGTGTTTGACCCTCCCTGGCAGCCCAGTGAAGAGGTGCGTATGATGCTGGGGATGCTCTAAGGAATGAGTAGGCACGATGAAACTTACCAATGACAGGGCAGCGGAGCTGAAAGAGGATTTCCCCATTTTCAGAAGGAAGATCCATAACCAGCCGCTGTGCTATCTTGATAATGCCGCATCAACGCAGAAGCCGCAGGCAGTAATTAACGCAATCAAGGATTTCTATGAGCACTCGTATGCAAACATCCATAGGGGTGTGTATCAGCTTTCCCAGGAAGCAACTGAGCAGTATGAGGATGCACATGATGCTGTCGGAAAGCTCATCGGAGCAGGCGAAAACGAGATCGCATTCACGCGCAACGCTACAGAAGCAATCAACCTGCTCTCCCACACTATCAAGCCTTTAGTTGAGGGCAGCACCATTCTCCTTACCGAGATGGAGCACCATGCCAATCTTGTGCCGTGGCAGCAACTGGCAAAAAAGGAAGGGATGAAGCTCTCCTTCATCCGCATGAGAGAGGACTTCACCCTTGACTATGGCGACGCAGAGCAGAAGCTCGCAGATGATTGCGCAATCCTCTCGGTCAGCCATATATCCAATGCCCTTGGGACAATAAATGACGTCAAAAGGCTTGTTGGGCTTGCCAAAAAGAACGGGGCACTGGCCATAGTGGATGCTGCCCAAAGCGCCCCCCACGGAGCAATCAACGTGAAAGAGATAGGCTGCGACTTTATGGCATTCTCAGGCCATAAAATGCTAGGGCCCACTGGGATAGGAGCCCTCTATGGCAGGCATGAGCTGCTTGAGCAGATGGAGCCTTTTCAGACAGGGGGCGACATGATATCCAGCGTCACTTATGAGAGCGCACAATGGAATGATGTCCCACAGAAATTTGAGGCAGGAACTCCCCATATTGCAGGGGGAATAGGCTTAGCCAAAGCCGCTGAATACCTGCAGAATATAGGGCCCGAGAGCATCTCTGCATGGGAGAAAGAGCTGCTTAAGCACACGCTGGAATCCATCAGCAGCGCCTTGGAAAAGGGTGACATCAGGCTTTTCAATCCAGGGCATAAGCACAGCGCAGGCATTCTCTCCCTCAACCTTGCTGGCATCCATGCCCATGATCTTGCTTCACTTATGGATGATATGGGCATCTGCATACGTGGAGGCCATCACTGCGCAATGCCGCTGATGAACAAGCTTGGGGTAGCAGGAACAGCAAGGGCAAGCTTCTATCTCTACAACACGACAGATGATGCCGATAGGTTTGTTGCAGGACTGAAGAAGGCAAAGGAGATGTTCAATTGAGGAAGATGGACACATGGGAATCCCGGATGATGTACCAGGAGCATATCCTGGACCTGTACAAGCACCCGCATAACACGGGCAGGCTAAAAGGGGCAACGCACTCTCATAGAGGGCATAATCCGCTGTGTGGCGATGACATCTCCATAGAGCTTATTGTTGATGGAGAGAAGAGGGTGAAGGATGTCAAATTCCATGGCAATGGCTGCGCATTGTGCATCGCGTCAGCCTCGCTCATCACTGATGCAGTCAAGGGAAAGCATATTGACACGGTGCTGAGGCTGAAAAAAGATGACGTGCTTGGCATGATGAAAATTCCCGTAAGCCATGTGCGGCTCAAGTGCGTGTTGCTCCCACTGGAAGCAGTGCAGAAAACGATTATCAACAGCAGAGGGATAAGCTCAACAGAATAGCTATTAAGAACGCTAATGCATGGGGAAACAAAGATGGCGCTACTCGAAATCAATGACCTGCACGTCAATGTTGAGGACAAAGAAATCATCAAGGGCCTGAGCCTCAGGCTTGAGGCCGGAAAGGTGAATGCATTGATGGGGCCAAACGGCTCAGGCAAGAGCACTTTAGCAAATACCCTCATGGGCCATCCTAAGTACAGGGTGACGAAAGGAAATATCCTCTTTGATGGCGAGGACATTACGAAGATGGAAGCTGATGAGCGGGCGAGAAATGGATTGTTTCTCTCGTTTCAGTACCCAGCTGAGATAGCAGGCGTCTCGATACCGAATTTCCTGAGGACAGCGCTGAACGCACGCAGGGAAGAGAAAAACAAGATGTCAGTGATGGACTTCAAGAGGCTGCTTCAGGAGAAGATGGATATCCTGAAGATAGACAGGAAGTTCTTGTCACGGTACCTCAATGTGGGCTTTTCAGGCGGGGAGAAGAAGCGCTCTGAGATATTGCAGCTCCTTGTTCTGAATCCGACCCTTGCGGTTCTTGACGAGACCGACTCTGGGCTTGATATTGATGCGCTAAGAGCCGTAGCTGGCGGCGTCAATGCCTTCATGGGGAAGGAAAAATGCATCCTCATCATCACACATTACAAGAGGATTCTTGAGTATATCAAGCCAGACAGCCTCTTTATCATGATTGACGGCAGGATTAAGCTTGAAGGCTCTGGAGACCTGGTTGACCAGCTTGAGGAGAAGGGGTATGGGTGGATTGAGGAGGACTGAAACTGCCAGAAACCATTTTATACCGTTTTTGATTCCCCTGTTCTATGCTCAAACCTGAAGACATCAGTGTTGAAGAGAGAAAAGAGCATATCCTCCGCTTCACTATCTATTCACACTTCTATAAGGATATCCCTGAAGATGAAGTGAGGGAAGCGCTTGGCCCCTTTGAGATAGCTGATGGAAAGCTTCGCATCACAAATCTCCCCCATGAGCACTCGGACAAAAAGCTCATTCGGCTCATTGGCAGGTATACGAAAAATCTCACTTACCGCCTCAACGGCAACAGGGCAATCTATGCCGATGAAAACATGGGCATGCCATTAATAGGACTTAATTTTTTGGGCATCCTTGACAAGGGCTCGGAGATCCTTGAGATAAAGCCTATCACCAACTGCAACGCCAACTGCGTGTTCTGCTCAGTCAATGAGGGGCCTGGCTCAAGCAAGGAAATTGATTTTGTGGTTGACGTTCATTTCCTCATTGCTGAAACCAAGGCGCTGCTTGCCTATAAGGGCGCAAGGGATATGCGCCTCTGGCTCAACCCCCATGGCGAGCCGACACTCTATCCAAAACTAGCAGAATACTGCGATGCCATGCTTGCTGATGAGCATGTCAGGCTGATTAACATCATAACAAACGGCATGCTCCTGACAAAGCCGCTGGTTGACCTGTTGCATGTGATAATGGGCAGGCACGGCAAGGAAATATCGCTTTCTGTGTCGTTGTCTGGAATCTCTTCTGTGCCACAGGAAAAATCAAAGCACAACAAGAAGGGCCTTGGCAAGGCGCGCCAAATGATGGGCGAGAGCTATAATCTGAACCTCGTGATGAGGAATGTAGCGTATGCTGCAAGGCAACTCCCCTTGCGCATCACACCCGTGCTTGTCGCAGGGATGAATGAAGATGAGATGCCAGGCATAATCAGCCTTGCCAAAAGGCTTGCAATGGAATCCGATAAGGATGTTGAGGTCATTATCCAGAAATTCTGCAAGAACAAGCGGGGAAGGAACCCGATTAAAGAGGAGCAGTGGGAGCCCTTTTTCGATTTTCTTAAAGAGTTACAGGATGAAACAGGAATACAGCTCATCAGGCCTCTTGGCAAGATACAGGAGACAAAGGAGCTTCCTGAACTGTGCAGGAAAGGTGACAGCATCAGCGTAAAAATCATCTGCGAAGGGAGATACCGAAATGACCGCTTAGGGGTCTATGCAACTATGCAAGGGGCACGGGCTGTTGCTCTCATAGGCTGCGCTGCATCAAAAGGCTTGGTGAAGGCGATGGTAGTGTCAAGCAAATACAATATGATTGTCGCCAGGTGCTGACGTTAGTACAAACTCGAATTGAACCCCATACATATGGATAAATGCATTGATATTGTGACACAGCGATGGATTGCATCTGCTGACACCTCTCCACGCATTTCGCCTATTGAATAATTGCGGCTACTGTCACATAAATACCGCAATTATCCATACTTGCGTTCCCATACCAAAGTGGGGTACTATTTGAACTTTTTAATGGTATATAAAGTATGAAATTCTGCATTCTCCACAAGAAGTAAAGGTTGCCCACTAACTTTTTAGATTAGTGGGCTGGTTACTTGTTTGTCTCAAACAGCAACCAGGTGAATAGTTTATCTCC
>DUKR01000113.1:11352-16713 GCA_013329175.1 Candidatus Woesearchaeota archaeon | reverse complement strand
GGGAGTTTTTCCTTCTTCTGCAAACATCTCCATGTTTAGGCCAAAATTTTCCTCATCGGGACCATAGATACGTTGAGCAGCTTTTCTTTCCTCAGAATTTAACTTCTTTACTGCTTTAGGATCAACCACAAAGTAACCCTGACCACCATAGGCTCTCACAAGTTCTAATTCTTTTAGATTAACAACAACACTGTCTTTATGCTCTAAAGAAGTTTTAGCAGCTTCGGTACCGGGAAAATAGTTTCCTTGTCCTGTTAGTTGCCTATATGCTTCGTCAATATTTTCTAAGACTACATTTTGTGGTTCACGAGTAATAATCCATAAACACTTTCTTTTTTGAAAAGTATATAATCCTCCATCAGCAGTATAAAACCATTGATTTCTTAATTCAGGATTGGTTCTTTGCTCAGTAGTAAGCTGGTCAACATGCTGAAATGTGCTTGAATATAATCTTTTGTAACCCAATAAATCTCCTATAACGTTTTCTAATTTCATTTTAAGAGTTAAAATAAACGCTTATTTATAAATATTTCGTGTTTATAACCACTATTAAATGATAAAATAACTAAACCATGGGGCTGGGAGGATTCGAACCCCCGTTGGGCGGCCCCGAACCGCCAGTGATAGCCAAGCTACACTACAGCCCCATGGAAGTCGGGAAGATTTCATACCGTATAAGAGCTTTTCTTTTGCACGTATGTACAACGCGAGTATGTATGAGGCTCAATTACCTTTTGCCTAAGAAATATTGCTTCTCATCTCTTTCTGTGCACCATCTGGCCAGCAAGCCAGGCAAGAAACTCCCTTCCCTCCGAAGAGAGGGATGCTCTCTCTAAGGAGCAAATCCCCTTATCATAGTAGCCTTCAATGGTATCCTTTACTGACTGCAGAGAGGAATTGCCAATGATTGCCACAGCCTCCTTTAGGTCATCAGCCGCCTTCTCTTTCTTTGCAAGGATTTCCCTGAGCCTGCCAGCCTGCGGCGAGGCGGCGAGTGCCCTGATGACCAGCAGCGTCTTCTTGCTGTTCCTGATGTCTGAGGCGAAGGTGTTGCCCTTTGCCGCATCCGGAGAGATGTCAATGATGTCGTCCTGCAGTTGAAATGCCATGGCAATGGAAAGGGCAAAACTCTGAAGCGCATTTGTGCTTCTTTCATCGGCATTCCCGAGCACTGCTCCCATCTTAGCAGAAGCTATAAACAGGCTTGCTGTCTTTTTTTCTGTCATGGCAAGATAGCTCTCTTCGGAAATGTCCTCAAGCTCTCCTAAGAGGTCAAGCACCTGACCCTCATTAACGGCGATTGCAGCGCTGCGGTACACCTCAGATGCTCTACAGTTTCTGTCAAGGCAGAAGAAACCCAGCACATAGAGAAGGTTGCCGGCAATGATGCCTTGCGATGCTCCGAATCTTGCTGAAGAGGTTGCAAACAATGCTCCTGTCCCTTTGGCCTCGCCATACGCCTTTCTGAACAGCCCCTGGTAATGGCAAAACAGGGAAGGGCTTCCTCTTCTTCTGGTGTCCTCGTCCATGATGTCGTCGTGGATGAGGGTTGAGGCATGCAGAAGCTCAAGAGCGACAGCTGCCCTTCTCTCCTCTTGGCCAATTGGCTTGCCCAAGCCCTTTAAGGCTGCAAGCGTCAGGACTGGGCGCAGCCTCTTGCCGCCTGAGCAGACAAAGCCCAAAATCCACTCGTAAAGGGATGCAATGAAGGGATGGCTGGTTTCCTTTCGCATCTCCAAAAAGAGCGTAGCAAGCTCAGCATCCACATCCTTTCTCAGGCTTTCGAAATGATAGGCATGCTCCATTGTTCTCATACTCTGGTGTTGGCTTTCCAAAGATGCCTGTATGCTCCCTTCAGCTGAAGATAGGCCTTTCCCTGTGCATGCTCATCAATGAATATGCCAAAAACAGCAGAGCCTGAGCCAGACATTGCTGTGCCAAGAGCGCCTGCTCTGGTAAGGGCGTCTTTTGCCACATGGATTACAGGATATTCACTCATGATGGCCTGCTCAAAAGCATTATGAAGTGATGAGGCTATTACTCTTACATCTCTTTTTTGCAATGCCTTCATCATGCCCTTTGCCTTTCCCCAGACGGAGCATCCCTTTATTTTCTGATAGGCTTTCGCCGTAGATACATGGATGTCTGGATAGATAATGATGTAATGCAGTTTTGGAGATGATAGAGGCGTTAGCCGCTCTCCAATCCCCTGAGCAAGCGCAGTCTTTCCTATGATGTGGAAGGGCACGTCTGCGCCAAGGTTTTTGGCTAGAGCCATCAGCTCATCAGAGGGAAGATTGAGCTTCCACATCCTGTTCAGGCTAAGAAGGGTTGCAGCAGCATCAGCGCTCCCTCCTGCAAGTCCGGCGCCTAGCGGGATGCGCTTTTTCAGCGTTATTGCCAGGCCATTGCCTGTGATTCCTGCTTTTATCCTGATGAGCTGCACTGCTTTGTAAATAAGGTTCTTGGTGAGGGGAACGCCTAATGCCCCAGTGATTGCTGTCTTTCCATTAGTGCTGAGTGGAGTGAAGGTAAGCTCATCAGCAAGCGACACCTGCTGCATGACTGATGCTATGTTGTGATAGCCGTCCTTCCTTTTGCCAAGGATTTCAAGGGTGAGGTTGAGCTTGGCGTATGCCTCAATGGAAATAGCTTGCATCATGTTCGTATGAGCGTTGCAACGGCAAAGCACTGGAGGCCTTCTCCCCTTCCAAATGCCGTCATTTCCTCCCCTGTCGTTGCGGTTATGCCTATCTGGCCATCGGCTATGCCGCAGAGTGCTGCGATGTGCCTTTTTATGCTGTCAGCATAAGGGTCAATCTTTGGCTTTTTTCCTTCAATCATGATGCCAAGGTTATTGATGGCATAGCCTTCCTGTTGCATCTCTTTTAGAATCACCATCAGGTACGTTGATGAGTCAGTGATGCCCTTTTTGCACATCGGGTCAGCATAGTGCCCTAATGATTTCTTTCCTAATGCCTGGGATATGGCGTTGAATATGGTGTGCAGGATGACGTCGCCGTCTGAATGTGCAGCAAGCCCAGAGCAGCCAGGGATGGTGATTCCGCCGAGGATAAGCGGCTTTTTTACGCCATCTGGCTCAAAGGGGTGGGAATCCTGGCCAAAGCCGACTCTGGAGCCTTTCAGGACTTGCTTAGCAAATGAGAGGTCAGCAGGAATGGTGATCTTGATGTTTTCTCTTGGACACTCCACAAGCTTCACCTTTTTTCCCAGCCTTTCTACAAGGGATACGTCGTCAGTCCCCTGGTACTGCTCAGCCCGTGCCCGTGCAAAAGCCTCCTTAGCAATGCCATAGGTCATCGCCTGTGGAGTCTGCGCCTGAAATATTGCCTTTCTGTCAAGTGTCTGCCTGATGAAGCCTTTTCCATCATCTTCTTTGATAGTATCAACGGCATAGAATCCAGCAACCGCAGCTCCGTATCTCTTCGCTGCGCCAATTACCTTGGTGATAGTCTCTGCCGTGACCAGCGGATTTGCCGCATTGTGAATAATGACGATGTCATCATAGCTTGCGCCATCAATAGCCTGTATTCCTGCATGGACTGAATCCTGGCGCCGGATTCCTCCCTTGACGACAGTTATGGGTGTTGTGAATCGCTCCCTTGCAATGCTATTTTTCACTTCACCAGTCTCGTTTGTCGCAATGATTATCCTGCTTATGTCCTTGCGCCTCTCGAATGTTGAAAGGGTATGGGCTAACATTGGCTTTTCCCCTATGCCAAGCAGGATCTTGTTCATCCCAGCGCCCATCCTTTTGCTGGTTCCTGCAGCAGGGATGATTGCATAGGTCGCCATAGGCTGGCTGTTGTTGAGGCCATGTATTAATGCTTGTTGGTTGGTGGCAAGGCAGGCTACAGCCCCTCACAGAGTGTGCTGGCATTGCAGCATACCCCATCATCCCCTACCAGAAGAGCACAAGGAGTACATCAGAAAATCCCACAAACGATACTTTAATAGCTATCCATGTACCTGTCCCACTCCCATTGCGTTACCTGAAGCCTGAATTCGTCCCACTCAGCACTCTTTGCTTCAACAAAGCGCTCATACGTATGGGTGCCAAGGGCTTTCTTGATAAGTTCATCTTTGTTAAGCTCAGCGATTGCCTCGCCTAAAGTTGAAGGAAGTGTCGCTATCTTTCTCTCGTTGAGCTTTGCTCCATCAAAATGATAGAGGTTCTCCTCGATAGGGTTAGGTGGAGTGAGCTTTCTTTTGATGCCGTCAAGGCCTGCCGTGAGCATGGCAGCAAAGGCAAGATAGACATTTGCGCTAGGGTCCGGGCAGCGCAACTCAATCCTTGCGGCTTGGCTTCTTCCCTTGAAGAATCGCGGCACCCTGATAAGAGCAGAGCGGTTGGTGCATGCCCATGAGATATAGACAGGAGCCTCATAACCTGGCACCAGGCGCTTGTAGGAGTTGACTGTTGGTGAAAGCACGGCAATCATGCCCCTGATGTGGTCAAGCTGCCCAGCGATGAACTGCAAAGCTGTCTCAGAAAGCTTGTAGGGGTTGTTGTTGTCATAGAAGGCGTTTTTGCCGTCATGGAACAGGCTCTGGTGGACGTGCATCCCGCTCCCGTTCTGGCCTGCGATGGGCTTGGGCATGAAAGTTGCATGAAGCCCGTGCTTCTGTGCTATTGCCTTTATGGTATAGCGCAGGGTGGTTGCGTTGTCTGCTGTTGTCAGCGCGTTGTTGTATTTGAAATCAATTTCATGCTGGCCTATGGCCACCTCATGGTGTGATGCTTCCACTTCTATCCCGAAAGATTGCAATGCCAGCGTCATGTCCCTGCGTATCTCGTATGCATCGTCTGTTATGAGGTCAAAATACCCTCCCCTGTCATGGGCAAGGGGCTCATGCCCATCAGCTTTCCTGAAGAGGAAGAACTCGAGCTCAGGGCCAGTATTGTAGGTGTATCCCATCAACTCTGCTTCCTTGATAGCCTTCTTGAGGATGAAGCGTGGGTCACCTTCAAAGGCGGTTCCGTCAGGCTTGAAGACGTCGCAGATGAAGCGGCAGGTATTGCCGTCCTCAGACTTGAGCCAAGGGATGATAGCATACGTTGCCTGGTCTGGTTTGAGGTACATATCAGATTCAGCAATCCTCATGAATCCTTCGATTGAGGAGCCGTCAAACCAGCTGCCATGCTCAAGGCTGTCTGCTAAAGCCTCCACGGGGATTGTCAGGCTCTTCACGATGCCGTAGATGTCAGTGAACTGCAAAAGCACAAATTTGACGTTGTCTTTCTTTGTTTGCTCGAGAATGGAGTGAGTTGCCATGCTTTGCGCCGATAGGGCGGGGGTATAAAAAGTTAATGCGAGCGTAGCGAGCACTTGGGGTTGA
>DUKR01000113.1:10823-11092 GCA_013329175.1 Candidatus Woesearchaeota archaeon | reverse complement strand
TTCCTTGTCCGTAGATTCCTGTTTTGCCAACCTTTTCTTCTCTGATGGTCATAAAGTCTGAAGTACTTTATGAAATAGAGAAATTCTCAATTTCTCGTGCTTTGGGGCATCGGCAGGCTTAACTTTAGCTCTGCGCTCTGCTTGAGGCGGAGTCTACGCCTGCGATTTAATTACGAAGGGCATCATTCCCTAAAAAGGCATTCCCAAAAGCTCATTGCCAACGGCTTGTTTTGCTTCCGAACACTTTGTCATAGTTCATCCTTTACTTT
>DUKR01000113.1:0-10542 GCA_013329175.1 Candidatus Woesearchaeota archaeon | reverse complement strand
TTTCTCCATCTTTCTTTTCCCTCAGAATTTCAAAGCGCACTATGCTCTGCAATACAAAAGATGATGCTGCGCATTGGCTGTGGAAGCGATGGGAGGCATGGCTAATGCCTTTTTCATAATAATTGATGCTTTTTTAGAATGCCAGATAGGAAATGTCCCGTCTGAGTGCTGGAACAAAAGCAGCCTATCCAGAGCGAGGAAGCTTGAGCAATCAGAGGCATCTTTTTATAGTTTAAGCGCATCTTTTATAATATGGATAAAAAAGTAATTGCCGGAAAGATCTTGTTCTTTGCCATGCTTGCCCTTGTCATCCACATCGCATGGCAAGGCTTTGATGTCTCACGGAAGATGACTGGCTTTACGGTGCTTGAGGCAAAGGAGCATGATATTGTTGCAACAGGCAAAGGGAAACAGATTTTTACCGAGCAAGTGAAGATACGCCAGCAAGAGTTCACGCTTGATGTGAGGACAGGCAGCTTTGTGATGAACCTGTCAAACACGGATACTATAGCAGGCAATGTGACTGCATACATGAACTGCACACGAAAGAGATTCATGGTATCTGAATCACGGCATCTTGAGCCAAATGAGAGCGTGCGTTTCGTCTTCAGGAATGAGCCTGGGTGCGAGCCAGAATATTCCTATGAGGGGGAATTAGTGAAGAGGGCAGTGAGTCCGTAGCTTCCATTTTGAATGGATGCATTAAGTTCCGTCCATCAATGGTTGGTTTGCATCTCTTTGTGCTTTTTTGAGAGGGCTCTTGTTTTTCTGGATGGTTCGTGTGGGGTCGGGCATTATAAGATATCAATGACTGCGGCTTCTTTCTCATCCGAGCACTCTGATTTCCTTTCTCCCTTTATTTTTGCTGCATGGAGTGATATTGTAAATTCCATCATGCTCTGCAGAGGCTATCATCCTTCATGCCCACAGGTGCAGCGTACCATCATAGGGGGATGGCCTGCTTTCTATCCTCAGCTGTTTTTTCTCACTCCTCGGAATTTTAATGTTCACGACAGCCTGAAACGAAAAGAAGGGAGTTACACCCTGTTGGTGGAAGCTGGAAAAGGTAGAGGTATTGATTTTTGGGCTATTGATTCTTTATTGATTCTTTGTGATTTATTTTTTGGAATGCCATGGTGATTCCTCCCCTCTAAACTTAATTCATACCTCTGAACCAAACGTTTAAAATGATAATGGGATTCCCTTGCCGCATGGATGCTACTACAGCCGCGGTTATGGAAGAAAGTTTTGATTCCCTGCTTGAGCGAGCACAGGCAGTGTACAGGCAGCATTTTCCCATGGAGTGCTGTTTTGAGCGTGCAGTTTTCTTTTCCTGGGGATGCACCATTGGTGATTGCCAGTTCTGCTACATGAGTAACCAGCCTGCTGACAAAAAGCCGCTTGAAACCAAGCGCTCCAGAGCATCCATCTTTGCAGAGTTCCTGCTTGCCAAAAAATGCGGATGGGACATCGGATTCTTCACAGGAGGTATAGGAGTATTCACCCCGGATGAGATAGAGTTTATGCTGAGGGTTGCGCATGAAATAACCTGTGAGCGTATATGGCTTTCCATTGGCCCTGTGCCAAAATCCCTTCTGGTGCGGTATCAGCCATACATCAGGGGAATAGTCGGCTCGACAGAGACCGTGAATCCTAAGCTTCACGCAAAAGTGTGCCCGTCAAAGCCATTAGCCCCCTATGAGCGGATGTTTGTGGATGCCGCTTGCCTTGGCCTGCAGAAAGCGATGACTTTCATTGTGGGGTTGGGGGAGACACGCGATGATGTCCAGATTCTTATTGATTTCATCAGGAAGTATAGGATTGATAAGATCCACGTGTACGGGCTGATTCCTGTTGCAGGGACTCTGTATGAGGGTGCCTGCATACCGACTGCTGAAGAGCAGGCATGGTGGATTGCTCAGTTGCGGGTAGCGTTTCCTTCGCTGGATATCCAGTGCGGCATCTGGAGCAACCGGGCGGACAGGATTCCGCTGCTCCTAAAGGCAGGCGCCAATTCCATCTCGAAATTGCAAGCGGTGAAGCTATTTGGGACAGAAACGGCTAAGGAGATGGTGGGGAGATGTGAAGAGGCTGGCAGGAGATTCAGGGGAACGCTCACTGCGCTTCCTGAGGCTGATTGGGATGCTGAGGTTGCCAGGCTTTCCATTGATGATTCCCTGAAAGTAGAGGTGAAGAGAAAGCTTTGGGTGTATCTGAAGGGGATGAGAAAGCAGGGTAATACTTCACCCTTATGAATCTGTCCTCGTGTCCTTAAATCGTTCTTGACCCACTATTCCCTTGAGGAGAATAGGATGCTCTGGGAACGATATTAGGACACTAAGGAATCTGTAGTGAAGGTGCATACTCCTATAGCCTGAGCAGCCGTGTTATCTTCCCCTCAAAGCAGGACATATCGCTCCTGAATTCCCCAATGCCCTTGCTGATCAGGCTTTTGAGCCCGTCAAGTCCGAGATTCCCTGAAGATCCTGAGTGGATACGCTCCAAAAGAGCCTTTTTTCTGTCTGGGGCTTTCAGGCTTTGGATATCCGCCCCAATTTTCTGGTAGGCTTCCCGAAAAGGCATCCCCTTACGGACAAACTCATAGGCAGCATCGGCAGCGTAAAGCTCTTTTGTGCAGGCTTTCTCGCAAGCACTGGCATTGGCCGCCATCCTGCCGATGACAAGCTGCATGATGGAAAGCGACGCTTTTGTCGCCTTCAGCCCGAGCATGAGGGGCTCTTTGGTCAATTGGTAATCCCGATTGTAGCCTGAGAACTGGTTTCTGATAAGCGCCCTTGCCTGCGACTCATAGCCCTCAACAAGCGCAGCCTTGCCGCGCATAAGCTCAAGCACGTCAGGATTCTTCTTCTGGGGCATTATTGACGATCCCGTAGTTATCTCGTCAGGAAGGGTGATGAAGCCGAACTCATCAGTTGAGAACCAGATAATGTCGGTTGCAAGCCTGCCCAAATCAAGCATGACGCTTACGCATGCGTGGAGGATGACTTCCTCAATCTTCCCTCTCGAATTCGCGCAGTACAGGACGTTGTTCTGGACACTCGCAAAACCCAGCAGCTCTGCAACATACTCGCGATCAATTGCGATAGGGACGCCATAGCCTGCTGCGCTTCCCAGAGGGGAGCGATCATTGAGCTGCAGAGCGGTGTTGATGAGTTCGACGTCGTCAAGGAGGCTTTCAGCAAATGCTGCAAGCCAAAGCCCAACAGAAGAGGGCATTGCCTTTCTTGTGTGGGTGTAGCCTGGAAGCGGGATTTCTTTGTATTCCTCTGCCTTTGCTGCAAGAGTTTCGCAGAGATTAAGCGCCGCTTCCTTCACAAACAGGAGGTGCTCTTTTGCATACAGCCTGATATCAAGGAGGACCTGGTCGTTTCTGGATCGTGCGGTATGTAGTTTCTTCCCTGCATCCCCTATTTGCTTTATGAGATAGTTCTCGATGGCAGTGTGCACATCTTCATCCTCAGGCAGTATCTCAAATGCCTTATCGTCAAGGATTGCTTTCAGGGCGTTTCTTATCTCCCTGTGCTCTGATTCCTTGAGGATGCCAATCTTTTTGAGCATTGCGGCGTGAGCTAACGACCCAAATATGTCCCACTCAAGGAGGTCTTTATCTATGATATAGTCATTGCCAACGGTGTATGCTTCAATTTCTTCAAGGACATCGTATCCTTTCTGCCAGAGCTTTGCCATGGTTGTGTTTCAAAACCCCCCCTCTAACTTTGCAGTTTGACTGCCGCCTATTTCCTTGATGTTGGGAAGTTTTACTTCTCCCTCATTCTTTTTGAAAATATCTATATCTCCTGTTCTCCAAATGCTCCACTTTTTCATATCTCTGCTAATGTAAACATAATAATCTAAATTTCTTAAATCCAATTCTTTTATGGTTGCTAATGAAAATTTAGGGCTAGACCAAAAACCAACTCCTATTTTAAGTACAGAATCAACAGAACTCTCTTCAAACCTTCTCTGAAATGTTTTTAGTGCTTCTTTGTAATTCTTATCAGTGTTATATTTTGATATTTCTGTAATTTCTTTTTGAATTGAAGATTTTGAATATTCCCCTTTGTTTTCTTGCATTGCTGTTATATTTTTGTCTGGAAGATAAGAGATAATATCAATATACTTCCTTTTTTGTTTTCGGCCTGTGCCTGGCTCAACTAAAACAACTCGGTCAGCTTGCGCACCAGGATAACTTGCCGCTAGTACTTTAAATTCATTTGGGATGAGAATATTATGTATTGTAATGTAAGTTACTAAATCTTCATCTAATGATGTTAAATCTCCAATTTTAGTTAGTTCCGGCAATTTATCAAATTCTTTTAGGCCATTAAATTTATTCCATATAAAAATTACCTTTTTCATACCTTCCAGTTTTTTCTTTAGTTCAAAAAAAGTTCTAAATGGTTTTATTTGCTTATCTATTGCAGCAAAACGAGTATCACTTTCTTGGTTAGATACTGTAACAACAATAGAAGAAAGCGCAGTAGCTAGGAATTCTCTCAATTCTTTTTTATTTACATCTTGGATATGGGCTTTTATTATTCCTAATTCATGTAAGACATTTTGTTGAAACCAATGGTCCCTATTATTGAACTCAGGAATATTGTAATTAATGTTTACTTTCTTGTTATCATAATAACTAGTAACATCCAATTTTATTTTGTTTAAGATTTTTTCGACTATGGTTATATCCAAATCACTTAATTTGTTTGTTTTAGCTTTAGAAACTAAAACAGCGATTGGATTTAAATCTACACCTATTGAGTTTCTATTAAGAAGTTTGGCCTCTACTAATGTTGTTCCGCATCCACAAAATGGGTCTAATACTGTATCTCCCTCTTTAGTGAACTGAAGAATTGTGCTTTTTGGTATTTGGGGTATGAACTTTGCAGGATAAGTATGGAAGTTATGAGTTAAATAAGTTGTACTACCATTACCATTTGATTGTTCAAATTCCATTTCCATAACTAAACTGCTAGTTTCCATTTGGTTTCCTCAAAACGACCAAAAAAGAACAGTTTTGATTAGTGTAAAACACTGAGGGATATCCTAAAAGCACTAATTTTCTTTGTCCTGTTTGATCCCATACTATTAAATCGTGATATTTGAATCCAACTTCTTCCCCAATTCTTGCTAAATCAGAATGAAACGGAATGTAGGGGATTTTATTTTTTGTATCGCGATAATCTTTTATAATCCAAACATTATAACCGCCTTTTTTGGTAACTTTTAAGAGTTTTCCCATAAGTTTCCTAACCTCTTCTAAAAATTTAAGATAATCTAAGTTGCCAAAATCTTCTTCTTTCTCGCTATATTGGTTAACTGTTGAATTATTTTCGCTTTTTATCAATGATGTTTTATGAGTATTCTTTCTATCTTCAACTGATCTCTGAATAAAATTAGCGTATGGGGGGGAAGTTACCATTAGTTGCACACTTTCTTCATCCAGATGATTTAACAGGTTTCTACAGTCATCATGAATAACTTTTAAATTCACAGTATTGTTTAGAGTAGATTGTTTGCAAACCTCTTTCGCATAAGAAATAAATCTTTCATTTAATTCAATTCCGACACCATTCCTTAATGTATTTCTGCAAGCTTCTAATGTTGTGCCTGTGCCTAAGAATGGGTCTAATACTAAATCTCCTTCTTTAGAATACATTTGTATAAACCTATTAGCCAACTTTTCTGGAAAAGTAGCACCATGATCTAAGTGTTTTCCAACTCTAGGAGAACTAACATCATTCCAAACATTTTTACTTAAAGAAGCCCATTCTTTTGCAGTTAAGCCATTAAATGATTTCTGTTTCTGCAATTCTTCTTTTTCCTTTTCTTGTTTTGGTGTAAGCTGTTTTGGAGTAAAATCTTTCATTTTGAGAATATCCCCTGTAGCCTAAATGCCATATTGTAGTTTCTACTGATTTCCTGGCCCCCATTTCAAGAGATAAGCATAAATATTTTTTGTCTTTTTGTAGGTATCAAATTCCCTTTATTAATAGTTGGCCTTTTCATCTTTATTATAGGATTACCTCACTCCGGCTCGGTCTCGTCCTTCTTGAATTTTGCAAGGAGCTTGATGAGTGGGCTGAAGATGAAGCCAAAGGTCTCTGAGGATGACTTCTGGAACTTTGTCCATTTCTCCCCATAGAGCTTGGTGTATTTTGCAGTGAACTCTGAGGACTTTTTGTAGACTCCCATGACCCTGTCCCATGCCTTTGTCAGGGCGCCAACGGTATTCTTGATAGCCTCTTTCCTTTTTGCTATCAACCATATCCTGAAGCGGGTGGCGTTCTTCCCGACTGGCCGCATGACCCCCATGACGGCATATTTTGTCGGAACGACAATGATTGCAAGCGGCCTTCTGCCCCTGAAAAGATACCAGTCACGAAGGCAGTAGCGCAGGTCATGCACCGTTTTTTTCACTCTTGCAGATGCTCCCTTTATCCCCTTTGTGGCATGCTTCCAGATGAAGACAAGTGCTTTCCCTGCGGGGAGGAGGGTGAGCCTGAAGATGAGCCTGAAGGGAGTCGCTGCTGCCTTCTCCATTTTTTTCTTTCGCTTAAAGCTCTCTTCAGCGGTCTTAAGCTTGTCGTACCTCTTCTGGTACCGCTTCCTTATTTTTTTTGAGTCAGTGATAAACTTATTTTGCAGCTCTTTTACTGCAGCGTCGGTGTCTGCAGGCACTGCTTTCTGCCTCTTTTTTTTTTCTTCCTCATCAAAGGTGGTCTCGTAGAGTGCCTTGAGGCCTTTCTCGTATTGTTCAGAGAGCTTCTCCTTCTGCTCGTCGAACCACTGGTCAAGAAGCTCTTCCTCCGCCTTGAAGTCTCGTGCCATTTATGCCCTATCGTTACAGCAGTAATAGCAGAAAACATTAATTATCGAACATTTGTGTTTTCTGCTAGTATAGCAAAATGCATATCTAAAAGTTTCTTACTGCACTTTGCTATAAGCATATTTCAAAGGGCATCAATGCCCTCTTTAGTCAGCTTGATTATCTTGCTTCTCCCGTTCTTGCTGACAATAGCGTATCCGTACTCTGCCAGCCTCGCTACGCGCTTTCGCGTCGTTGCCTTGGTTACCTTGAATTTCCTGCAGACGTCCTTGAACGTCACCCTTTCATTAGCGCTTGCAAAAGCCATGATTTCATGAAGGTCATCCTGAAGTTCAACTGGCAGGTGCCGCTTTGAGCGGGGAATCTCCTGCAGCTCTTGCTCCAGCACCGCTAGCTGCTGGGAGGTCAGGGCAGCGGGGTCAACAGAGAGAATAATAGTGCCCCCACTTTGGCGTGCTGCGTCATTCAGCCCATAGAGCAACTCCATGACCTGTTTGAAGTCCCTGCGCATGATAAGGTAGTCTACCCTGTCAAGAAGGATTGCAGGATTCGGATGCCCCTCAAGAAAAGTGTGGATGCTCTGCCTAATCTCCCCTATATCAGCGGTCACCTGCACGTCAGGATGGCTGAATGTCCCTTCAGCAAGCCATATCATAGGCATGGTGACGTGATAGCGCTTCCTGACATCCTCAGGATGCGCACGCGTTATGCAGAAGCCGCTGCAACCCTGCGATATGGATTGCAGGAGCAGGTCAAATCCCTTGTCCGATGATGATGACTTGATGAGAAACGAGGCAGGATTTGCAATATTTGGGTTTTCGTCCTCAGTGATGATTACCATAGTGTATCCCTTGTTGGACGTATTTTCTCCTTCTTAAATGTTGCTCTTGAGCCTGCGGAGAAGGAAGGATGCATAAAGCTATTTAAACCTCAATCCTGATAATCCCTGCGTATGGCAGTCATAGAGCGCCCCACTAACGACAGGATAGAGAACGAGCTATCTGAGCTTGCAGATAATTTCGCCCAGGTTAAGGCACGGCTGTCTGAAATCAGGAAGAAGGGAAAGTATACTGGAGCAGCAGAGATACTCCTCTATGACTTTTCTCCAAAACTGAATATGGCAAAAGTCACCTACGAGCGAGAGGACATCCTGAGGGTCAAAAAGCTCCTTGACGATCTCAGGCAGGAGCTTGACGAGGCTGAAAGGGGAAGCCCCTTTGAGCATGCCCTGGAAATGATTGCAGAGGCTTACCAGTACACCAGGGAGGATAACATAGGGGAGGCAGCCATGGTCTACCAGAAGATTATGGGCATCTACAAGTCTCTTGAAAAGGACAGGCAGCGCATCATCTACAGAGCATGCATTGACCTGCACAAGAGAATTGAGGGCCAGGCAAAGGCTCGGGGCTAGGGAGGCCTGCACATTTAATAGCAAAGTGCAGTAATATTTGGACTTTTGAATAGGCACTGTGCTATACTGGCAGGAAACGAATAATTGCGGCTACTGTCACATAAATACCACAATTATCATAGATGATTTAGAATCTGTTTAGCACTCTATTTTTTCTTAGTCAGGTCAAGAACGCTCAGGGAAAACGAGATGGTTCCCGCAGGGCAGACAGGTACCCATGTCCACTGGCTTTCCGGCGGGATGAGCAGTATTTCCGTGTCGTTGCCGGGAAGGGCGTTGTCTTCCTTGTCATAGCATATTGTTGTTACGTTGACAGTCCTTTCGATGGGGTCAAAGTTGATGATGTCAATGATATCCCTTCCGTACTTTTCACTTGGGTACCAGTCGCTGACTCTTATGCCTGTCGGTGCATCAGGATCATTTGTGCTGCCTTGCCCGCATCCGCTGATGCTTAAGGCAAGCAGGACCATTGCTGTAATTACCCACCGCATGGGATTCTTTTTCCCCTAAGCCTATTTAAATCTTTTTGGGGGTGTTGCTCTGCCGTTGGCAGGGCACTATCCCCTTTTGTTACAACGCGCTCCTTTTCGTTTCAGAACGTCCCCATACCGCTCCATTCCTGGAAACGGTAGAGCCAGTATTTGAAAAATGAATCATCCTTGTATCGATCATACGGCACGGTATAAAGATTCCCATCAGTGTTTTCCTTGATGAGGGTTATGAACTCCTGAGCGTCCTGCATAACAGGGGCATCTGCTGATGCCTCTACTCTTACATTTGCCTCAAGATTAAGGTTATCAAGATTGCGCTTGGTAAGGTTCGCTGAGCCTAAGATAAGGATTGCAGTGCCGTCTGCCTTTTTGATAAGCACCATCTTGGCATGATTCTGCTCGCCGTGGGTCTCATACCACCTGATGCTTATCCTGCCCTTGCTTTTTGAAACGAGCTCATAGGCTACCTGCCTGTTGGGGATCCCGTTTTTTCTCCTCCCAAAGGCGTCCTTGTTGGGATCGAGGGTGAGGCTGATTTCTGCACCTCTCGCTGATGCCCTGAGAAGCTCTTCTGTAACATCACGGTCTGAGAGATAAAACATGACGACCTCAATATGGTCACCTTTCCCTGAGCTTCTGAACGCTCCGAGCAGGGAGTCCTTGATGGCGCGCTCTGTTATGAACTGGACGCTGAGCGTGCCTTGCTGCTGCTGCATCCCTTTTGGCATAACGCCATGAGCCTTCCCTCCTGAGAAAGAGGCTATCGCAAGTTCACTTGGGATGATGTTTTCTGCTATGCTGCCTTTTATTCTCAATGCGACGTTGGTGTGGGCACTTGACGCGTCATTGGGATTTGCTGATGATATGATGGATGTATAGCCGCCTGCACCGTCATCAGCTACAAGGACCTTTCGGTGGTTTGCCTTGAAATTAAGAAGGGCATAATACGAGCGCAGAGGGACTTTCGGGCTGCCTGCATCAAAGGGATGGGGGACTGTCCCTATGCCCTTTGTCCCAAACCACTGGAGGAAGGCGCGCCAAAGGGCAGAGTAGGCAGGATTGCTGTCGCGCAGATTCTTCAGGTCTGTCACGATGACCTGAACGCCTTCTTTTCTGAGGGCTTCCAGCCTTGGTGTAGCCCCTGCTCCATATGCGGTGTTGACAGGGTCAGTGATGAAGAGAATACTGATATCAGGGTAATCCCTTTTCTTCTCAAGAACTGCTGTGGTGAGCTCTGAGGAGAGGTTGCGGTGATATGCTTTGATATCTCCCTGAAACTCATTGAAGAGGAACATATCAAGGATGATGAACTCATGGGCATCGTCAATAGCAGCAAAGATTGCGTCAAATATCTGCTGGTCTGATATCCGCTCTCCTTCAGGGCTCAGAGAAGTGATGTCAGAGAGAAATACAATGTCAGATTCAGGAAGGCCATAGATTTTCCCTTCAACAGCTACGCCCTCTGGAAGTGGCTTATGAGTGTGGTAGATGCCAATGAGGATAAGCCAGGCAAGCATGATGAGGGCAGCATTTAACGCAATCTTCTTGTTGCCTGCCTTTTGCACTGTCGTCTTTTTTTGCTGTCTCTTTTTCATTGGCAAGGGAGAATTTCTGGATGAGGGGTATTTAATTTTTTGGTTGCGCAGTAATACTTCACCAGCCTGAAAAAGCCCTGTAGGGAGGGAGGGGGCAGGCTCGTTGGATAGCCATGAATGGCAAGCTTTGAGGGATAGAGTGGATGGGCTCGTGGGGAGCTGGCATTCCCCCAAAGCTCATTAGAAAAAAAGGCA
>DUKR01000095.1:7199-7753 GCA_013329175.1 Candidatus Woesearchaeota archaeon | reverse complement strand
TTATCTCAGTTCAGAAAGTCAGGGATTTGAGAATTCAAAAAGTGAAGAAAAAAAAGAAAAATGGCATAACCCTAATTCAATGCCCACAACATCCGTCGCCTGCCATTAGGTCTCACCTCCCATCGGTTTTAGCGCATGGCATCTGCCACGCACTACACTATTGTTAAGTTGGGGGTATAACTATATTTCGTTAAAGGGTTAAAGGATAGGTTTAAGGCTTATGCCTCCAGAGCGGAAAAGAGAGTAGGTGCGCATTACAGGAGTGCCAGCAGGGTCATGATGCAAACATTATAGAGCCTGCCTGCCTCAATGCAAGCGTGCGCTCGGCATCATTCCCGAAAAAATGCATTCCCTAGAAGCTCATTGCCGACGGCTACTTTGCCAAAAGCGACGCTATTGTTCTCCCTCCTTTTGCCTGCAGTGAAATGGATGATGAAAATTCCGTCGTGCACGGTGCCGGCGTTCATCCTTCATGCACGCCTGCGCAGCGCTCTAATACCTAGGCGATGGCTGCAACAAATAGCCTGCAGCAAGCGCAGCCAGAGCCTTTTTTG
>DUKR01000095.1:0-7033 GCA_013329175.1 Candidatus Woesearchaeota archaeon | reverse complement strand
GTTACGCATTGGCTGTGGAAGCGATGGGGGTATGGCTAATGCCTTTTTCCTAATGAGCTTTAGGGGAATGCCAAACTTCCACGAGCCTATCCACTTTTATCCTTCAAAGCCTGCCGCTCAATGCCATCCCGATTCCTTTTCAGGAGAGTGAAGGAGTACAATAAAAGCCAATAGCCAACCTAATGATTTCGCTTAGAGGCGTAGCGGTAGCCGAGAATGCCGACAGCCATGATGATGGCGATGATGAGCACCCCTATAAGGGGGTTCTTGCCTTCGCTCAGGGCATTGATGAACATGCCTGTTATGGCATTGCCTTTTCCGGCTGGTTGGGTGGAAAAGCCATCACCCCCCTGCTGGGTGAGGAAACCTGCTGCTTCGCCGCCTTTCTCCTGTGCCTGCTGAATGAGGCATGGCTGCTCAACGATTGGCGCTGGACTTCGCTCTTCGCAGTCTCCTTTATAGGCGCAACTCCTATACTGCATCCCCGCTTCACAGGCGCTCCACGGTTGGCATTCCCAGCGGTTAAAGCAGCCAGCTTGCTTGGCAAGGTCAGGAATGGTGAGGTTTCTGTCGCTTCCTCCTCCTCCATCATCTTGGCTGCTGCCAGCAGGGTATTTTGGCGCAGGGCTTGCTGTGTAGGCAATGAACTCGGTGAAGTGCTTTGTTGCTATAATGAGGCCAGACGTCTGGTTGTAGGAGCAGTCGCCTGCTGGCGGGAGGGTGCCTGGCTCTGCGGCCTGGGTAGCGTTGCAGGGAGGGATAGGGTGGAATTGCCCTTTTGCGACGTAGCCAGCAGCTTTTCCTGCCATGCCCGCTAAGGTGATGATGGCTGCGCCTGAGAGGTTGAGCATCCCCTGCGTGTCTCCAAGCTCGATGATGAGTTCAGCTGTTCCATTAATGCCTGCCCCTGGCAATGCCCTGACTGCAGGGAAAAGTATAGTTCCGTCCCAGCCTGAGGTGCCGGTGATTATGGCGTTTGCGGGGATGATGAGGGTGTGGGAGGTGGTGTCGTTTATTTGTCTTCGAATGGTGAGGTTGTTGATGCCTAACGTGACACTGGTGCCGTCTTTTACCATGCTGAGGTTGAGGATGATGCTCTCGTTTGCTGGAATGGTACCGGGAATGTCAATACTCTGAATGGTGTCTCTGTTTGAACTGTTGATGTGGAAATGCCTTTGCATGGCGTTAATAGTGATGTTGATGGTGGCGTTAATGGTAGTGTTGATGGCGGCGGTGATGTCATGCTCAGGCAGGGGGAGCGCTGCAAGGTTGTTCTCCTCATCGCTTTCGTCAATGCTGTTGCTGAGGTCAATGAGAGCGTAGAGGGTGGTGAGGTTGTCTGCCTGTACCGAGAGGTTATGTGACTGGTTAGGGAGGAGGAGGGTGATTGTGCTGCTTTGGAGTGAAGTGTCATTGAGGTAGACATTGATTGTCGTGAGGAAGGCAGGGGCAGTTCCTGTGTTGGATGTGGTGATGATTGCTGTGGTGCTGTTCTGCGGGATGATGACTGCTGCAAGGTCAGGCAAGGGGGGAGCGAGGAACTGATTCCATGTGTAGGGGGAAGTGTTGAGGGGATTTGCGAGGAAATCTATCACCTCACCTCCCTGGATGAGCCTGAGATTGCGCAACTGATAAGGGCCGTTTGCCTTCTCTTGGTAGAGCGCCCTGCCATCAATTTCGAGGGTGAGGGAGGGAGCGCCTGCTTCTAAGATATCTTCTGCTGCCAGAGTGTAGATATAGGCGCCATAGGCATCGTAGAGGTCTGCGGTGAGAGCGTAGGTGTCAGGTTCTGCCGACTCAATGGTGACATCTACATCAAGTGAGGGGATGCCTGTATCTGAGAGCGGGCTCTGCTGCGCAAGCTTGCTGATGAGAGACACGTTTGACTGCAATGCAGAGAGGGAGTAATCAGCTATGGTGTAATTCTGTGGAAGGGTGAGGCTGCCAAGCTGGAGCTGGTAGAGGGTGAGGCTCTCCATGTGCTTTGTTCTTATGGCATCGGTGGAAAGGCTGAGGGTGAGGTTGTTGAGCCCTGGAGTGAGAGATGCGTTGATGCGGGTGATGATGACGCTACTGTCTTCTGCAAAAAAGGCAGCAAGCTCCTGTGTTGCCGCAAGCGAGGAATCAAGGGTGAGAGCGAGGATGAGGGTATCGTCTTTGGGGTTGGCGTCGGTATCTGCAAAGTGATGGGTGACGTTTGCCAGGGCGACTTTCGGCCCTGCATAGCCTTGGGTGCTGAAATTAAACGCGTAGGCTGTGGCGTTGTCGTAGACGAGACCATTGTTTTTTTCTATCTGGAGGGAAAGGTTATAGCTTGCGTTTGCAAGGGTTTCGGGACCGAACGCCAAGGAGAGGGTGTGGGTGCCTGGCGGGAGTGATACGCGAGCAGTTGCGTAAAGAGGGGTGCCTTTGATTGCGGCAAGGAAGGTATAGTTTGCATCCTCGGTGACCGCAAGGGTGAGGTTTAGGTTCAGGGTATCATTGAGGAAAGGATGGGAGGCGTTGGTAGCGTAGTGGGTGATGCCCCCGATGGTGATATTGCCGCTATCGTAGAAGAAGTGGTAGAAAGAGAGGAGCTGTGCCAGGGTGATTGCCTGGGCAGCAGGGATAATAACGGTGATGAGAAGCAGGATGAGAAGCGGCTTCATCCTTCCTGATGCCTGTTGCGCCATCCCCATGTGATTCCACTGGCAGGTGTTGGTACGCTTCTCCTTATAAGAGTTAGGGTGGAAAGTAATACTTCACCTTTATGAAGTTGCCTGCCCCTTTGCAGCGTGGGGTGGTCATCATTCCAGAAAAAAAAAGGTCATTCCTCCAAAAATCATTGCCGACAGCTTCCTTGCCAAAAGCGACACTACTGTTCTCTCTCCTTTTGCCCTCGGTGAAATTGATGACAATAATTCCGTAGTGCATTACCCCTCGCACTCCTCCTTAAATCCCGCAGGTGCAGCGCTCAATAATGGGACGATGGCTGCAACACATGCCCTGCAGAAAGCGCAGCCCCGAGCCTTTTTTGTTATCACATTTCTTTCTTCAATCTTTTTCTTCTTTTCTTTCTTTTTCCCCTCGGAATTTCAAAGTGCACCATGCTCTGCAATACACAGGATGAAGTTACCTATTGGCTGTGGAAGTGATGAGAGAATATACCTTGCCTTTTTTGAATGAGATTTTAGGGAATGCCTCTTTTCCACGAGCCTGCCTGCCTTTTTGTAATTACGAAGGGCATCATTCCCAAAAAGCATTCCTTAAAACGGGCATTGCCGACAGCTTCTTTTGCTTCCGAGCGCCTTAGCTTTGTTCCTCCTCCTGCCTGCGGTGAAATTGCTCTTGAAAATTCTGTTGTGCACTGCATAGCCGCCTATCCTTCATACCCGACGGTGCGGCGTGCTACACCGCGGCAATGGCCTGCGCCTGCTGCTTTTTTGTTTCCCTCGGAATGTGCAATGAGATTGGCCTCTTTCGTGCGTTTCATCAATTCGCCATAGGCCTTTGCCTGAGTTTCTTCCCTTTCAGATGGCCGCCAGAAGGGAGCACTCCTACTCTTTTTTGAGCGCAAGCTCATCATCCTGGACATAGTCAAGGCCGTAGGTGAGTGCAAGATATGCTTTTTCAAGCTCTTTTCCCAAATACGCTGCATGGTCCATCCGTTCGAGCAGCCCTTTCTGGATTGCGGTGAAATAGGCTTGCTGCGGAGTCTTTGCGGCGATGAGGACGTCTATCCGGTTTCCTTTCTTGCAGTGGCCAAGCTCTATTGTTCTGGTTTCCCTGTTTATTCGTATGAGGAAATAGCCTTTTTTGTCCATGGCCCAGTCCTTGATTTCATCATATGCGCCAATAATGGTCTGTGCGTTTTCTTCGAGTTTTGGCTTTATGAGGTTCATGCTTGTGAAAGGGTTGTCGGGGGAGTATTTAAGGTTTGGTGTGGGGCTTTTGGATTGGATACGGCGGTCAGATTACGGACTGCCAGCCTGCGAGAATGATATCGGCGGTGACTATAATATTATGGCGAAATGCGTTGATATTGTGACACAGCGATGGATTGCATCTGCTGACACCTCTCCACGCATTTCGCCTATTGAATAATTGCGGCTACTGTCACATAAATACCGCAATTATCCATACTTCAAAGCCTCAGGCTGAAAGCACACTCTCTTAATTTCCCTCAGCAAATCTTCTGTAGAATCCCCATGAACGTATCAAACTCCCCGTCTGTTCTTTCAGTCTTTTTCTGGACAATATCTTTGTATTTTTCAAACTCTTCAAAGATAAACTCAACCGATACTAAATCAAGAGAATTGTCAACAATCAAGTCAGAAGTAGCGCTGGCTTTTATTAGAGCTGCAAATAATATGTTGGCGTCAACAGCAAGCTCCATCTATTTGCCCCTATGCCTTGCTGCTACCTTTTTGCTCACTTCTGCTCCAAGCCTGAGTGCATCTTCTTCTGTTAATGTGCTTTTCGATGTGAATTTTCTCAAAAATTCCAAATCGCTTATCTTCTGACTAAATGCTTGTCTAGCTACTTCGGACCAGTTGATTTCAGGGAATGATTCCATCTTACTCCTTAGTTCTCCTGGAACTGCTAAAGTCATAGTAACCATGTGTATCCCTCCAATGTGTATACACATAATATAGGTGTAAGAATATATAAATCTTGGGGTGTTCAGGCATAGTGGGCTTATCCATTCAACTGGAGTGCACCCCTCTAAGCGCACACTGAGTTAAGCTTCGATACTTTTTTAATCCTGCACATTGAACTTCCGCCATGAACCTGAGCATCTATGACCGCAGGGTTTTCTCGCTGTACGAGAGCAATTCGCAAAGAATCAGGGTGCTTACGGAGAACTGGTTTCACCATGAAATGTATTGCCCTGTTTGCTCCCGCGATGCCATTGAATCATTTCCCAACAACACTAAGGTCAAGGATTTTTATTGCGGGGAGTGCAAATCAGAATACCAGCTGAAAAGCCAGCAGAAGTCGTTTAGCGGCAAGGTCAATGATGGGGCATATAAGCCGATGATAGAGTCCATTGATTCCGGCATGAGGCCGCATTTTTTGTTTCTCCATTATACTGTGGAATATGCAGTTCAGGATCTTCTGATGGTTCCTAACTTTTTCTTTACTCCCTCCATTATCGAGAGAAGAAACCCCCTTTCTCCTACAGCGAGAAAGAAGGGGTGGGTAGGGTGTAACATCCTCTTGAGGGAAATTCCGCCAGAAGGGAAACTATGGATAGTTGACAATGGCTCAATTTTGAAGAGGGAGAATGTAGCAAGCCAATGGAAAAAAATAGCGTTCATGCGTGACGCTTTCCCTAGTGAACGGGGGTGGATTGCAGATACCCTTCGCTTTGTGCATAAACTTGGAAAGAAAGAATTTAGCCTTAATGAGATGTATGGGTTTGAGCAGGAGTTTTCGCTGCTTCATCCTGACAATAAACACATTCAGGCGAAGATAAGACAGCAGTTGCAGATTATGAGGGACAAGGGATTGTTGCGGTTTCTTGGGAATGGGAGGTATGCATTAAATTAATTGATGTTTCAAAATAAAGGCAACGATCCTTTTATAAACAACCTGATCAGATCCGTTACGATCCAATGCACTCATTGGATTGGCAGGTAAAAACCCAAAGAGCCTACGCCAAGATCTATGAGGGCAATTGCCTTGAAATTCTCCCTACAATCCCATCTGAATCTGTTGACCTCATCTTTGCTGACCCTCCCTATGGCCTTGCCAAGAAAAGAGGGATGGGATGGAAATTTTCCAAGCATATCACCCTACAGGAAGGCTGGGATTTTTTTTCTAAGAAAGAGCTTTTTTCCTTTAACTGTGTCTGGATGCAGGAATGTTATCGGATTCTAAAATTTGGCGGAAGCCTCTTTCTCTGCGGCTCATTCCACAACCTCTACCAGCTAGGCTACATCATCCAGCATGCATCTGACCTGAAGATCAACAACAGCATCGTGTGGTTCAAGCCTAATGCCCAGCCAAACATCAGCTGCAGAATGTTTACCGAATCCTGCGAGCATCTTATCTGGGCAGCAAAGAATGGCAATGGGCAAAGATGGACATTCAATTATGAGGATACAAAAAACCTGATTGAAGATCAGCTTAATCCCAAAGGCAAGCAGACCAGAAACGTCTGGAGCATTCCCCTGACACCAAAAAAGGAGAAGTGGGCAGGAGAGCATCCCACGCAAAAGCCTGAAGAGCTGCTGAGAAGGATTATTCTTGCCTGCACCAAAGAGGGGGAAACTGTGCTTGACCCGTTTGTTGGCTCAGGCACCACCTCTGCAGTTGCGATGAGGATGGGCAGGAATTCTATTGGGATTGAAAAGGAAAAGAAGTACCTCAAGATACTGAAGAAAAGGCTAACTCCGGAGCAGAAGACATTGCAGGAGGCTGAGGTGGAGTTTGTTTCATAACTGAACTGCACAAAAAAGAAGAGGGGTTAGTTTTTTCGATGTCCAAATCTCTTATTATAATTGCTATGTTAATTCATTTACTACCAAACAAAACCCCAAGCAAAGAAAATTATATACGAAATTACACTAAGAACAGTAAATATCGCAAAGAAACTTAAAATCCTAAAATAGGCAGTTTTCATCTCGTCTGTTTTTTTTACAGTTTGGTTCTTAATGATTGCAATGAGAAAAGCCGAGACTAATACCAGCACATGGAGTAGCGGCACTATTTTCATGTTCAGAAAATAAACTTGTCCGCTGTCTCCAAATATATCACTGCCTCTAGTTGTAGTTATTGTGAAAACTTGTAAAGCTAAAGTGCCGACAAGTGCTATTATTGACGAAGTAAAAATAGGCATTACCGCTTGCTTTTTCAAAGATTCCGATTGAATCTTGGAAAACCACTTATTGAAAATTAATGCCATAAGAACCAAAATAACGATAAAGAAAATAAAGTGGTACAAATAGGGTGAGTTTTGACCTGGACTAGTATAATCACTAAATACAGAAGCATAAGATGCCATATATGCGAAAAAAATTAGTCCGATGAAAAAGAGTCCTTTTGTTCC
>DUKR01000115.1 GCA_013329175.1 Candidatus Woesearchaeota archaeon | reverse complement strand
CTTCTTTTCTTTCTTCATTTTTCTTTCTCCCCGTCGGAAAGTGCAATGAGAAGATGACCTGAAACGAAAGGGATGAGGCTGCGCATTGCCTTTGGAGGTAAAACAGCGAATCGCTATTGCCTTTTTTTTCTAATGATCTTTTGGGGAATGCCCGCCCCCCATGAGACTGCCTCCCCTCCCCAGGGCTTTTTCAGGATAGGCAGGTTTATATACTCTATCTCCAAGAAAAATGTGGGTGTTGAGAAGGGTATGGCCGTATCTGATAGTTTTGGACGAAAAGCAATCTGCTTCTATTTTCAGGTCCATCAGCCCTACAGGCTGAGAAACTATTCCGTCTTTGACATCGGCAAAAGCCACTCCTATTTTGACAACAAGAAGAACAGGGAGGTCATGCAGAAAGTCTGCCAGAAATGCTACCTTCCCGCGAACAGGCTCATGCTTGACCTTATCAGCGAGAGTGATGGCAGGTTCAGGATAAGCTATTCCCTAACAGGCACTGCCCTTGAGCAGTTTGAGGAGCACGCCCCAAACGTCCTTGACACCTTCCGTGAGCTTGCTTCCACAGGCGCAGTGGAATTTCTTGATGAGACCTACCACCATTCCATCTCATTCCTCTATTCAAAAGCAGAATTTGCCGAGCAGGTGCAGCTCCATAGGCAGGCCATGAAGTCCTATTTTGGGCAGGAGCCCTCTGTCTTTCGCAACACCGAGCTCATCTACAACAACGAGCTTGCCCACTTCATCGAAGGGCTTGGCTATAAGGGCATCATCGCTGAAGGCGCTGACCATATCCTTGGCTGGAGGTCGCCAAACTATCTCTATCGCCCTACGACTACTACCAAAATTGCACTGCTCCTCAAGAATTACCGGCTCTCAGATGACATTGCCTTTCGCTTCTCTAACGCAGACTGGAAAGAGCATCCTTTAACAGTCGAGAAATACACCAATTGGATCAACGCGGTCCAGGGCGACACGGTCAACCTCTTTATGGACTACGAGACCTTTGGCGAGCACCAGTGGTCAACCACCGGCATCTTCCGCTTCATGCAAAGATTGCCTGGCGCATTGATGCAGAACCCTTCCCTTGACTTTCGGACTCCCTCAGAGGTCATTGATGCCTACAAGCCCGTAAGCGAGCTTGACATCCACAACCTCATGTCATGGGCGGATGTCGAGCGTGACCTTTCAGCGTGGCTGGGCAACTCTATGCAGCACTCTGCAATGCACAGCGTCTACAAGTTTGAGGAGAAAGTCAAGGCAACAGGCGATCCCCAGCTGATAAGCGACTGGCGGAGGCTCACCACGTCTGACCATTTCTACTACATGTGCACCAAGTGGTTCGCTGACGGCGACGTGCACAAATACTTCAACCCCTACGACAGCCCTTATGACTCCTTCATCTGCTTTATGAATGCCCTGAATGACATCAGGGCAAGGGTCAACATGGCCAAGGCAGCGCAGCAGCAATCGAAGCAGCCCTTATCACCCCCATTGATGAATGCAAAGATGCAGCAATCCCCAATCCCCATCATATCAGAAAATTTTGATTGAGAGGTGCAACAAAAATGGCAGACCTTCCCCACAACCTGTGCTTTCACGCAATAGACGGCTCAGTCATCAGCAGCCTGCATCATCTGGCTGAGTCATTGGAATGGATGTCTGACGACACCTATTATTACCACGTCAACGAGCACAAGAACGACTTTGCCAACTGGGTAGAGCACGTCCACAGCAATGCTGCTCTTGCTTCTGACATCAGGAGAAGGGATTCAAGATTGGGAGCTGCGGTAGCCGTGTACAGGCATTTGCTTGGCTGTAAGTAGATATGGAGAAATGCGTTGATATTGTGACACCGCGATGGATTGCATATGCTGACACCTCTCCACGCATTTCGCCTATTGAATAATTGCGGCTACTGTCACATAAATACCGCAATTATCCATACATTGGATTTCCCGGTTAGGTAATTCCCCTGTCCTTCAGGTATTTTCTGGCATTCTTCTTGAATTCTTCACCTTCTCCAAACATCTGGTGAAAAAACTCCCTGCTGGACTGGTATTGACTGTCTAGAAATCGCTTATGCTGCCTGAAATAAGCCCCACTGTCCTCATGGAGCCGCTTTGCATAGAGGCCAATGTAATCCAGCTCGGTGTATGGCTTTTTCATCTGGCCTCCCGGATGAGCCTCTTGTACTCACCAATCTTTTTTTCTGAAATGATATCATTAAACACCAGCCTCAGATGCCTAGCATCCTCAATGTCCTTCTTACCCACAAGAACTTCTTCTTTGTACGCAATTTCAAAAGCAATCGGTGGGATTTTGAACAAAAATGATGATATCTTTATTGGTTGCGGATGAGCAAACTCAAATGCCTTCTCCCTATGCTGCGGACCAAACGGGATAAGCTCAATGTTAGGGAACATTTCCCCTTTTCGTGCAAATCGGATGCTTTTGTAATCTGCTATATAATCGTAAACACCCTTTGCCTCCTCGTGTCCTAATATCGTTC
>DUKR01000114.1 GCA_013329175.1 Candidatus Woesearchaeota archaeon | reverse complement strand
AATTGCGCTAGTTATAGCAAAGTGCAGTAATAATGAAACTTTTAGATATGCACTTTGCTATACTAGCAGAAAACACAAATGTCAAGAACCGCGATGCGTGTTCTTGAGCATGCTCAGAAATCGCCTTTTGATTATGATTCTTGCGATTTCCGACATGTTCGATAATTAATGTTTTCTGCTATTAGTTGAATAATTTTCCGCATTTCACCATCTCTATATGTTCAGTACATCATCTTCTCTTTTTAGAAAAAAAGAAAAGGGTAACCAGTGAGACTAATACGAATCTGCCTTTATTCACACACCCACTCGCTGTCCCCTGCCCACTTGTCTATCTCAAGAGCCTTGTTTGTCATCTCAATGGACTTCTTGGCGTCAGGGAAGCCCATCGCTGCCCTGATAGCGTCTATGTTCTCGCAGATGACGTCAGATTCCTGGTGGACCGCCTGCATGTAGAGAAGCTTGTTGCCGTTGACGCCGATGGCCTCTTTCCAGACCACAATCTCAGGCATGTCGCCGCGGGAGCGCTCAAGGTCCCTGGCTAATTCCATGATCTCTGCAGTTGACCTGACCTTTGAGGCATTGTCAAGGACACGGATCCTTGTGGCTTTCCTGAAGACCTCGATGGTGTCATGGACGCTTGGTGTTTTCACGCAGTCCACGATGAGGGTATGGACGTGCATGAGCGTTGTTGATACCGAAAGGGCCGTAGTGAAAATCCTGACGTCTGGAAGGACAGTCTGAACGTCTGGGCCATGGTGGCTTGGCAGCTCAAGGACAGGAACGATGGCATTGATTGGGCCATGCCTGATGTCCCAGGGGTCAGCGCCTCTTCTTATCATGGTGGCATTGACCTCAGCGATGCCGAATTTCTTGTGGACCTCATACAGGGTTCTCGCTAGGCCAGTCGTGTTGCAGGAGACCACCCTGATATAGTCGCTGTTGACGGCTTTTGGATAGTTGACTTGCGCGGTGAAGGATATCTCGGCAACGTCAGCCTTCTCTCCTCCCTGAAAGATTGCCTTGACCTTGCCGGGGAGATAATATTTCTCCTTGTTCTCCTTGCCAATCTTCTTTGGGGTGGTATCAACGATGATATCAACTTTCTTCAGGAGATCCCTAATGCTTCCGGCTATAGTTATGCCGTGCTCCTTGAGATGCTCACCATCGTCAGTAGCATAGAGGGCAATCTTTTTCTCCTGTGCGGCAAGGATTCTGTAGTTGTAGGAGTGCGCAGTGACTCCCACAAGCTCCATGTCCTCCTGCAACATGACGGCATCAGCGACGCGTTTTCCAATGGTTCCGTATCCGACAACACCCACTTTTATTTTCTTCATGTTGTTCACCTGCTACACTAAGCATTGTTCTGTCCCTTCATAGACCTTGAGGGCAAAAGCTACATCTTTTCCCGCAAAGATTATGGCAGAAATCGCATTGCAGAGCCTGACTGCCTCGTCAAGGGGCTTCTGGTGGATGTTCCTTCCTGTCGCGTTGCCTCTGCAGCCGCTGACGTTGATCTGCTCCCATGTCTCATGCAGGAATTCTCTTGCCGGCTTTAAAGAGCCTCCTGCGGTGATGAGCCCTGTGCGGGACCCTGCTGCAAGCACTGCTTCCCTGAAGGCTTCTGCGGTGGAGCCTTCATTAACCTTGGGATAATTGACCTTGACAAAGTCTGCTCCTAAGCAGGCGCCCACTCCTGCTGCCCCTGCCACGATGTGGGGATCTTTCTCGTTAGGCACGGCTTTGCCGCGGGGATACATCCAGAAAATTGCAAGGAGTCCGTTCTGGTGGGCTTTTGTCGCTAATCTGCCTGCTTCAGCGAGCATGCTGCTCTCTTTATCGCTTCCGACATAGACAGTATAGCCTACCCCAACGATGTTTAGCCCTGAACTCCTCCGAAGAGCGAGGACATCCTCAAGCTCAACAAGCGAGCTGCTGACAGGTTCTGCCTGGCCCACGCCCACAAGATGGGACCTTGAATTGATCTTGACGATATAATTGACGTCACGGTAGGAGGGGCCATATTTTGCTATGAGGCCTAATTGCGTGGCGAATGCTCCAATGGCTCCTTTTGATGCTATCCTGAAAAGGTGCTCAGGGTCTGCATCATCAGAGGGGATGCGCTTTTCGCTGCCATGCTCCTTTATGGTGCCGTAGAAATCGTCGTTGAGATGCTCTATCTTCTGGTCCCCTGCAAAGAGCATAAGCCTTCCCGTGTTTCTGGTCATGGCAAGGAAATTCCTGATGTAGCTTTCCTTTGCCTCTGCTGGGACGTCTGCCGGTGTGATGATGTCTTTTGCGAAGAGTTTTTTTGGTTGTGCCATGGTTTCACCTCAAATGTTGGATTGCTTCTGTCCTAGTGACCTTTACCTCAAATCATGGATGATAGGCTCATCATCGTAATGATGGTGTGCCTCGATGAACCGCCAGGTCCTTGTCTGTGCTCGCATAACTACTGAATTCGTTATGGCGCCCGTTGCCTTGAACCTCACTCCCCTAAGGATTGTTCCGTCAGTCACGCCAGTTGCGGCAAACATTGCACGGTCCCCCCTGCAAAGGTCGTTGATGGATAGCTTCTTGTCAATGTCGGTTATGCCCATCTTTTCAGCGCGCGCCTCAGACTCCCTGCCTGTTGAGACAAGCCTTCCCTGAATCTCACCGCCCATCGCCTTGAGCGCTGCTGCGGTGATGACGCCCTCTGGCGCAGCGCCAATGCCAAGGAGCATATCAACGCCTGAATCGGGAAATGATGGCGCAAGACCGCCAGCGATGTCGCCGTCGCGAATCAGCCTTATCCTTGCGCCTGCTTTTCTTATGTCCTCAATGAGCTTTTTATGGCGCTCACGCTCAAGGACGATGATAGTAGTTTCATCAATGTCCTTGTCAAGGGCATCTGCCACTGCCTGAATGTTCTCTTTGACAGGAATGTCAAGGTCTATCTGGCCCTTTGCCTGCGGACCGACAGCAATCTTGTCCATGTAGATATCAGGCGCTGCCAGGAGGTCTCCCTTAGGTGCAGCAGCAAGCACTGCAATCGCATTGTTGCCCCCGCGTGCGGTGATGTCAGTCCCCTCAAGAGGGTCAACAGCAATGTCAATAGAAGGACCCTTGCCTGAGCCTACCTCCTCGCCGATGTAGAGCATAGGAGCCTTGTCCCGCTCGCCTTCGCCGATGACTACCGTCCCCTTGACATCAATAGCAGAAAACGCAAGGCGCATGGCCTCGACTGCTGCCCTGTCTGCGGATTTACTGTCTCCCCTTCCCATCCATTTCGAGCATGCCAAGGCGGCAGCCTCGGTAGCACGAACGAATTCCAGCGCAAGATTCTTGTCCATCAATACCAGCCCCTGTTCTTTTGCTGGCTTAAGGGTTGTATATAAATATTGTGCTTTATCATATAAAGTATTACATTTTTCATGAAAATTATCATACCTTTTCATACCAATAGGAAGATATTTATAGGTGTGCTTTACCATTGTCAATAGGGGATGGGACAGACAAAAGAGCGCATCACGATAACGCTTGACAAGGACCTTCTTGAGCAGATAGACAGGAGAGTAGATGGCATCACCATCAAGAACCGCTCGCAGGAGATAGAGCACATCCTTTTAGATGCTCTTGGCTCACGGACTCCAAAGCACGCTGTCATCCTTGCTGGTGGCATGGGAACTCGCCTGAGGCCTCTTACCCTGAGCACACCCAAGGCTCTGGTTGACGTTCACGGCAAGACGCTTACTGAGCACCTGCTGGACCTCCTGAAAAAGTATGGTGTAACCCACGTAACCCTTTCTGTGGGATACCTGATGGACAAGATAAGGGAGCATTTTGGCGACGGGGCAAAACTTGGGGTAGCCATTGATTACATTGAGGAGGGTGAGCCTCTTGGCACTGCCGGACCTTTGCTTTTTCTGAAGGGGAGGATGAAAGACAGTTTCATTGTGTCCAATGGTGATGAGTTGAAGAAGATTAACATCCCGAGGATGTACCGGCTGCACCGCAGGAAGAATGCCCTTGCAACGATTGCTTTGACTACGGTGCAGGACCCGTCGCAATATGGGGTTGCTCGCTTAGATGGCACCAGGATCCTTGAGTTTGTGGAGAAGCCAAAGAAGTCGGAAGCTCCCTCTAACCTTATCAATGCAGGGTTCTACATTCTTGAGCCTGAAGTGCTTGACATGATAGGCCCAGGAAAGCAGATGCTTGAGAAGGACGTGTTCCCTAAGCTGGCGCAGATGGGGAGGCTACGGGGATTTCCGTTTGCGGGCCAGTGGTTTGATACCGGTAATCTTGAAAGGCTTGAGAAAGCAAGGAAATTGTGGAAGGACATCCAGCCGTATGAGGAGTATTGAAGCAGTCTGCCTTGTACTTTTTGAGCATGTTAATATAGAGGATTGCGTTAATCAGTTTAACATTGCCGGTAGTATCTTTATGATGCTTCCGACGCAATCCGATTATTAAATAATTGCAGCAAATTAAACTGAATACTGCAATTATCTATAATTTTAGACAAACACCGTCCTCTTGACTTTCTGGCTGAGGATGTCGGCTATGTCGTGCTTTCCGTTGGCGACGATGGTTGGGATGCCTTTAGCTGCGACTCTTTTTGCTGCCCTTACTTTTGAGAGCATGCCGCCCTTGCCGTAGCATCCTGCCTCGCGGGATGCCATTTTTTCAATTGCAGGCGTTACCTTCTCCACGACATCAACTACCTGAGCGTTCCCGTTGACTTTTGGGTTGTCGGTGCAGAGGCCGTCAACGTCGGTCAGGATGAGCAGGAGACCGACATCAAGGGATTCGGCGACAAGCGCTGCGAGGTCGTCGTTATCGCTGAAGAGGCTTGAGGTTCCTGCTGCAAACTCTTCTTTGGTCAGGACGTCGTTGGTGTTGATGATGGGGAGGGTCTTCTCTTTTATGTAGGCGTTGATGACCCTTTTGAGATTTTCAAACTCATCAGCATTATTGAAGTTGTGGTGGGTGAGGAGAATCTGGGCCACCTGGATGCCATGCTCCCTGAAGTTGTCCTTGTAGTATTTCATGAGGCGAATTTGCCCTTTCCCCGACAACAGCTGCAAAGAAAAAGCATCCCTTGGCCTGATGGCCTTTCCCTCAATCTCTAATCCTGCAGCGACTGCTCCTGAACTCACCAGAAGTATTTCCTTTCCTGCCTTGATAAGCAGCGCAATCTCCTGTGCCTTTTGCTTGAGGAACGATTGGTTAAGCTTAGCTCCCTGCGTCACGGTGGCTGTGCCTATCTTGATGAGGATCCTTTTTGCCGCATTGATTCTTTCCTGCATGCGGGTTGAGAATAAGGGCGATTCTTTTAAAGATATCTTTTTATAGTTCTCCTCTTCTGCCAGAACATGCCATGCACAGCAAGTGAGAGGATAAAAAGCCTCCCAGGCTACGCCTTTGCAGACATCGACAGTCTTGTAGCCGAACAGAAGAAGAAGGGCATTAAGGTCATAGATTTTGGAGTTGGAGACCCTACGGACCCTACTCCTGGCGCAATACGGAACCATTGCAAAAGGGCTATAGATAAGCATAAGTCCTCAGGCTATCCCAGCTACATAGGCTCAAAGGAGTTTCGGGAAGGCATCGCTAACTGGTGCGGCGAGCGCTTCAAAATCAGCCTTGATCCTGACAGGGAGATCTGCTCAACCATGGGCGGAAAAGAAGGGGTGTTCCATTTCCCGCTAGGCTTTGTCAATTCTGGCGACTACGTCATCTCCCCTAACCCAGGGTATCCGCCCTATGAGCGAGGAACGATGTTTGCGGGAGGAAACAATCATTTCTACAATCTTGAAAAAGACAGCCATTTCCTCCCTGACCTTGAGAGCATCCCGAAGGATGTCGTAAAGAAGGCAAAGATACTCTGGCTCAACTATCCCAACAATCCAACCGGAGCATTGGCTCCAAAATTGTTCCTCAAGGAGGCTGCTGATTTCGGCCATGACAACGGCATTATCATCGCATCAGACGAGGTCTATTCTGAACTGTATTATGATGAGAAGCCAGCCTCCATCCTTGAAGTCACACGAGAGGGCGTTATTGCCTTCCAGAGCCTCTCCAAGCGCAGCAACATGACCGGCTACCGAATAGGGTGGGCTATGGGCGATGAGAGCATCATCTCAGTCTTCAAGAAGGTCAAGACCAACATTGATTCTGGGACACCTGACTTCATTCAGGATGCGGCAATCGCCGCGTTGCAGGATCAGGAGCATGTCGAGATAGCAAAAGCTGACTACAGAAAAAAAGCTGACATCCTTTCAAAGGCATTCACCATTATCGGCCTTGCTGACTGCAGGCCAAAGGGGGCAATATACATCTGGCAGGAAGTGCCAAAGATGATTTCAGGAGTTGATTTTGCTAAGAAGTTGGTCGAGAAAGGTGTTGTGGGGACGCCAGGTGCGTGGATTTCAAGGGAGAACAACCGTGTGAATCCTGGTAAGCAGTATGTCCGCTTTGCCTTGGTTCCCAGCATTCCTGACTGCAGGGAGGCTGCTGAGAAGATAAGGGAGATCAGGCTGTAGCTGATTTTCTTCAGTGCTTTTCTTTTCGGCATCTAAAAGCTCATCATCAGAAAAAAAGGCATTGGCCATGCCTCCCATCACTCCCACAGCCAATGTGCAACTTCATCCTTTTCTATTCAGGCAATCCCCTCATTGCACTTTCCGACGGGAGAAAAGAAAAGTGAAGGAAAAGAAGGGAAAACAAAAAAGACTCTTGCTGCGCTGGCAGCAGGGCATTTGTTGCAGCCATCGCAGGGATTTCTGAATATACCCTCTCGTTCTTGAGCTCTGCTGAAGCGATTGCTTTTACCCTTAGGGGACGGGTGAACGAAACGGAAAACAAATGTTTATAAAATAGATATCTTCTAATCTTATTATTCAAGAGGTGAGGTAAAATGATTTGGATATACATAATAGGACTGATTGTTTTTCTTGCAATATTTGGAATAAGAATGCTTTACCAATATGAGCGGGGAGTTGTTTTTACTCTAGGAAAATATAGCCACATTAAAGAACCTGGATTAAATTGGATTGTGCCGATATTCCAAACAATGAGAAAGATTGATATGCGTATTAAAACTGCTGATATTCCAAAACAAGAAGTTATGACAAAAGATAATATTCCTCTCCTTGCAAATACTGTCGTTTTCTTTAAAGTTGAAAGGCCTGCTGATGTTGTAATAAAAATAGAGGATTTTGAATATGCGGTCAGACAATTTACACAAGGAGCTTTACGGGATGTTGTAGGCAACTATGAACTGGACTTTGTTTTAACAGAAAGAGAGAAAATTGCAGCAAGCATAAAGAAGATAGTAGATACAGAAACCTCTGGCTGGGGGGTGGATATTGAATCAATAAAAATTCAGGAAGTTGAGTTGCCTGCTGAAATGAAAAGAGCAATGGCTAAGCAAGCCGAATCTGAAAGAGAGAGAAGAGCAGTTATTATTTCTGCTGAAGGAGAATTAAAAGCATCTGAAAATCTGAAAAAAGCGGCAGATAATCTCTCAACAAATCCGGTAGCAATTCAATTAAGAACTCTGCAGACCATAAGAGATATTGCAGCAGACCCATCTGAAAAAATTGTTTTATTCCTTCCTTCAGATATGGGTGACCTGATTAGAAAATTTTCGAAATCCTAAAAATACGCAACATAGCAACTGGTCAAACCCCGCACAAAAATACTTGTGATATTTGATGCATAAATGGAGGATTTAGAAATGTTAGAACATAAAAAGAGGTATCTCCAAATAGCATTTAATGATGATTTACTTGCGGTTAATAGAACTCTTCCACTAATTCCCAGAAGTGACAGAATTTTTATTGAAGCTGGAACACCATTTATCAAAAGGGAAGGATTTAATGGAATTAACAAGATAAAAGAAATCTGGAGCGGCTTTGTCGTTGCTGATTTAAAGACTATGGATGGCGCGTTAGAGGAAGTAGATTTGGCTTATAATGCAGGGGCGTCTGCTGCAACTGTCCTTGGAAGCGCGTCTGTTGAAACAATCAGCCTATTTATTAAAAGGTGTAAGGAGCTAAATCTTGTTTCTATGATTGATATGATTAATGTTGAAGATCCATTGAAAATTGTATTAAAATTAAACCGCCCACCAGAGGTTGTTATCTTACATAAAGGAAGAGATGAAGAAACCACTTGGGGTAAAGTAATCAAGTATAAACATATCAATAAAATCAGAAGTAAATACGACGTGTTGATCTCAGCGGCAGGAGGAGTAGATTTAAAGGAAGCAAGCAGTGCTATTTTTAATGGTGCAAATATTGTAGTTGTAAATATTGTTACTACGGCAGACCCATGGACAGGCATAACATCAGATAAAGATGTTGCAAAAGTTGCAGAACAATTTTTAAAAACGATTGAGTGAGGTGTTAATAATGGATTTTGCACAAATTAGTTTTTTAATAAGCATCGGTTGTTTGGCAGCAATTATCTATACATTAAGGCTGCTTGTATTATTGGATAAGAAAATATCAAAGATAATGAAACATCAAGGGATTAGTGAAAAATATGGATAATTGCGGTATTTATGTGACAGTAGCCGCAATTATTCAATAGGCGAAATGCGTGGAGAGGTGTCAGCAGATGCAATCCATCGCAGTGTCACAATATCAACGCATTTCTCCATAATAGCACACCATGGTCGAGCAGCAACTCAAAGCGATGGGAATCATTGTCAGAAAAGTCTACAGGAACCTTTCTCCCCATGAGCTCATCACCCATGCGCTGAAAAGGGATGAAGGGACGCTTACCCACACGGGAGCACTACTCATCAATACCGCGCCCTATACAGGGAGAAGCCCAAATGACCGCTTCATTGTCAATGATCCTTCGGTCTCAAAGGATATCGCATGGGGAAAGGTAAACAAGCCATTGTCCCATGATAATTTTTTAAGGCTGCTCACCCACATGAGGGGATATCTTTCCATGCTGCCCCATACCTATGTGTTCGATGGGTGTGTGGGGGCTGACCCGCAATGCTCACTCCAGGTGAGGGTGGTGACGGAGCACGCAAGCCATAACCTGTTTGCGCACCAATTGCTGCGACGGCTGATAAGAGAAGAGTTGCTGTCACATACCCCTTCGCTCACCGTGCTTGTCGCTCCAGGATGTGTTGCTGACTCCCCTAAAGAGTTTGGCATCAATTCTGAAGCCTTCATCGTCATAAGCCTTGAGGCAGGGATTATCCTCATTGGAGGTACAGGCTATGCGGGTGAAATCAAGAAGGCATTGTTCTCTGTGATGAACTACATCCTTCCAAAGAAGGGAATCCTTCCCATGCACTGCAGTGCCAATGTCGGCAAAGACAATGACGTTGCACTGTTTTTGGGGCTTTCAGGAACAGGAAAGACTACGCTTTCAGCTGACCAAGAGAGAATGCTTATAGGCGATGATGAGCATGGCTGGAGCGAGCAGGGAATCTTCAACTTTGAAGGAGGCTGCTATGCAAAGTGCATCAACCTGAAGAAGGAAAAAGAGCCCCAGATATGGGAGGCTATCAGGCATGGCGCACTGCTTGAGAACGTCGTGGTGAGGGAGGATGGCAGCCACGATTTTTCTGATGATTCCATCACCGAAAACACAAGAGCAGGGTATCCACTGCATTATATCCCTAACATAGTGGAATCCGGAAGAGGAAGCCACCCAAAGAACATCATTTTTCTGACTGCTGATGCCTCAGGGGTGATGCCGCCTGTAGCAAGGCTTTCAGCAGAGCAGGCAATGTATCACTTTATGTCAGGCTATACCAGCAAGCTTGCAGGAACTGAGCGAGGTGTGACAAAACCCATTGCCACGTTCTCAACACTGTTTGGCGAGCCCTTCATGCCTATGGACCCGTCAGTATACGCAAAGCTCCTGAAAAAATATATGCAGCGATATGGTGCGACGGTATATCTTGTCAATACTGGCTGGACAGGAGGGCCCTACGGTGTTGGCAGGAGGTTCGACATCGCTACGACAAGAGGGATAGTTTCTTCTATTCTTTCCGGCGAGCTTGTGTTAGCCCGATGCAGGACTGACCAGATATTTGGTTTTTCTGTCCCGCTCTCCTGCAACGGAGTTGCATCATCCCTCCTTGACCCTGCATTGACATGGGATGACAGGAAAGGATATGAGCAGAAAGCAAGCGAACTTGCAGGACTCTTCATCCGGAATTTTGAGCGCTTTCCTGATGCGCCTGAGGAGACCAGAAGTGCAGGGCCCAAGCATCAGTGAGCGATTCTTATCTCGTTCTTGTCTTTTTCTATCAATGCCTCTTTTTCCATCTTTTGGATGATACCCTTGATGTTTTTGTGCTTCACCTCTTCTGCTAGTTTTTCGTAGGGGACTGCATCCTCTCTAATGAGCAGCCGCAGGATTTTTCCACGTGCCTGGCGCTCAGAGCCCTCAAATGGTGACTGCCTGCTTATTGGCCTTATCCCTGTCTTTTTTGCCGTAAGATGGGTTGCGCCATAGTCCATCAGGGCATTGTACCATATCATGGCTTTTCCTTTGGGAACACAGCGCTTAGCGATGTGAGCAATCTCCTTCATGGTGAAGACATGGGGAAGATTGAGTTCTGCCATGATGACCCTTCTGACGTTGGTATCAACCACTGCAACCTCCCGATTGAATGCGAAGGCAAGGATGGCGTTGGCAGTGTAGGGGCCTATTCCAGGGAGCTTTCGCAATTCCTCTTCAGAATGCGGAAATGTGCCCTGATGATGCGCGGCTAATTCCTTACAAAGCTTATGGAGCCTTACAACGCGGCTGTTGTAGCCAAGCCCTGACCATAGGGCAAGAATCTCCTTTCTGCCAGCAGCTGCCAAATCAAGGAGAGTGGGATACGCAAGAAGGAATTTCTCATAATAGGGGATGACCCTATCCACCTGTGTCTGCTGGAGCATCACTTCTGAGAGAAGGATGTGGTAGGGGTCGGTTGTGTTTCTCCATGGCAGGTCCCGCCTGTTCTTTTTGTACCATGAAAGAACTTTCTTCTGAAATCTCCGGATTTGCTCATCTGATACCATTAGAAAATAAAAAGAACTGAGCTATTAAAACTTAATGGCACACATTGATTCCCCGCCTCATGAGATACTTCTGATGATATTCTTCGGCCCTCCAGAACTCCTTAGCTTGCACAATGGCTGTCGCTATTGCCTTTCCATTCTTTTGCTGCTGCTTTTTCTTTGACTCTTGAGCTGCTTTCTTCTGCTTCTCATCATGGCAGAAGATGACAGAGCGGTACTGGGTGCCAACGTCATGCCCCTGCCTGTTGACCTGTGTTGCGTCATGGCAATTCCAGAATGCCTCAAGAAGCGCTGCATAGGATATCTCCTCAGGGTCATAGGCTACCTGCACCACCTCGGCGTGCCCTGTCCTGTCGGTGCAGACCTCCTTATAGGTTGGGTTATCAGTGCTTCCTCCCATGTAGCCTACTGCTGTCTCCTTGACTCCTGCAAGTGTCCTGAAGGCCTCCTCAACTCCCCAGAAGCATCCTGCTCCAAACGCTGCTTTCTTTGTTGCCATGCTTGTTTTCCTCTCTTGCCCTATTTTTATTGACGCACTTCTTTAACTCGTCATCCCTATTCCAGACCCTCCAGTCCAACTCACCATTTGGCCATGCAACAAATCCATTCAAGGACAGTTGCACCTGAAGATTTAGCCTTCTCATTTATTAATTCCCCTTCACATCGGGTTTGGCTGCAGCATGCTTAGCCTGTTGCCCTCGGTGTCCCTAAAGGAGACGTATGTTCCTACTCCTGGTATGTCCATCGGCTCTCCAAGCATCTTGCCGCCTGCTTTTGCAACTTTTTTCATTGATTCCCTGATGTCATCAACGGCAATGACTACAGAGGGATGCTGTGGTGGCATATCCTTAGTCTGCTGGTAAAAGCCGCCATTGATTTTGCCTGGCTCCTTTGGCATTCCCTTATCGTCAGTCTCCATGGTTGTTGCAAGGACGTAATTGCCCATCTCTTCGCCCAATTGCCTGGTTTTCCAGCCGAAGGCTTCAGTGTAAAAGGCTGCAATTCGTTTCCTGTCGGCAGCCGGCATTTCAAAATGGACTACTGGGTTCATTGTTGTATTTGCCATTGTCTACGCCTCCACTATTGCCCTAAACCCTGCATACGCAAACCTTTTCATGTCAAAGGGCATGGGCTTGTCTTTCCAATCGTTTGCATTCATCAAGGGGTCTTTCATGACCTTTGCATTGACCAGGTCCCTGTGTTTTCTTGACTTGTACATGATAAATGAGAACCAGACGGTTTCTCCCTTCTTTAGCTTAGCCATTTTGGGAAACATCAGTGCTTTCATCCCGCACATGTCAGGATTAAGATCATCGCCCATACACTCAAAATAAGCAAGAGCACCGTGCTTTTTCCACACTTTTCCAGCCATCTGAGCCATCTTCTGATATGCTTTAACCCTCTTTTTCGAAACCACCAGAACAAAACCATCAACGTATTTCATTTTAGTTCGCCTCCCTTGTCTTTCATCTCGCTAGGCATCTTTGATTCGTCCATGTACAGGATTTCCCAGATATGGCCATCCAAATCATGGAAGGCGCGGGCATACATCCAGCCATGGTCTGCTGCTTTTCGGTATTCCTTTCCTCCGGCTGATTCGGCCATCTTTATGAGGCTGTCCACCTCAGCCCTGCTTTCAGCCGACAGGGCAACAAGAACTTCAGTGCTTTTGAAGGCATCTGCTATTGCTTTCCCCGGAATAAAACCCCCGAAAAACTTTTCAGCAAGCACCATGGCATAGATATGCTCGCCAAAAATGATGCATGCTGCGTTTTCGTCGGTGAACTGGGGGTTATAGGCAAATCCTAATTTTTTAAAAAATGCTATTGACTTTTTCACGTCTTTTACTGGCAGATTTACAAATATTTGTCTTACATGCTTAGCCATTGTAGAATCACCTTTTTGAGTATGCTTCACTATTGTTAATAAACCTTTCCGTGCTG
>DUKR01000049.1:2529-6914 GCA_013329175.1 Candidatus Woesearchaeota archaeon | reverse complement strand
GAGAACAGTAGCGCCGCTTTTGGCAAAGAGGATGTCAGCAATGAGCTTTTAGGGAATGCTTTTTTTAGGGAATGATGCCCTTCGTAATTACAGAGGGACAGGCAGCGACAGGGTCGCAGGCTTCATGATGGTGAAGTATTACTACCTGTTTTTCTGAACTCACCATCCTCCCTTTGTTGGTGATGGTACATACTTGGCCAACTTCATTTTCTTTTTCTAGAGAAGAGCCCGTTAATCTATTTTTTGGATGAAGCCGTCTAGAGGGAAATCTTTAATAACCACTGCATAACCGCCTATTTTTGGTGATTTCAAAGCATGGTATTCAAGAATCCAAACCCTATGTGCAAGGAAGAATTGTTTGAAGGTGCCCTTGCCCAGATGAGAAAGGCCTATGCCTACGTTGACCTTACTGATAATGTGAAAGAAGTGCTGGAGCACACTAAGGAGATGCTGCAGGCAAACCTTCTGGTAAGGATGGATAGTGGCTCGCTGAAGGTATTCCCGGCAATACGGGTGAGGTACAATGATGAATTAGGTCCCACAAAAGGAGGCATCCGCTTTCATCCTAACGTCTCTGTTGATGAGGTGAAGTCGTTAGCGTTCTGGATGACCATGAAGTGTGCAGTCGTCAATCTCCCGTACGGCGGAGGAAAGGGCGGAGTGCAGGTTGACCCAAAGAGGCTTTCAGCCCGTGAGATAGAGAGCCTTGCTAGGGCATACATCAAGGCGTTTGCCGATTTTATCGGTCCTGATAAGGACATCCCTGCGCCTGACGTGTATACCAACGCCACTATCATGGGATGGATGATGGATGAGTACAACGACATTACCAGGAAGCAGAACCCAGCAGTGATAACCGGAAAGCCGCTGAACCTTGGCGGGTCAAAGGGAAGGAACGTTGCTACCTCCCTTGGCGGCTACTATATCTTTAAAGAGGCCTGCGAGCGGCTTGATTTGGGCAAGGGCATAACAATTGCCATCCAGGGATTTGGGAATGCGGGCATGCACATGGCTAAACTCCTTGCAAACGAAGGGTATAGGGTTGTTGCAGTCTCAGACTCAAAGGGTGCAGTCTACAATCCTGTAGGGCTTGATATAGCACACCTGATAGAGCATAAGCAGAAGCGCAGAAAAGAGGGAGAGTTTTCAAGCATCTCGGTCTGCGACAATTGCAGGGAAGGAGACAAGAAGATAACCAATGAGGAGCTGCTTGAGTTGAAGGTTGACGTGCTTATCCCTGCAGCACTGGAGAATGTCATCACCAGGAAGAATGCCGATAAAATCAAGGCAAAGCTGGTGATTGAGCTAGCCAATGGGCCGACAGCAACCGAGGCTGATCATATCCTTTCAAAGAAAGGCATCGTCGTTGTCCCCGACATCCTTGCAAATGCAGGCGGTGTTGTGGTATCCTATTTTGAATGGGTACAGAATAAGGCAGGGTTCTACTGGGAGGAGCAGAAGGTGTTTGACAGGCTCAGGGCAAAGATGACCAGGGCATTTGAGGAAGTGTATCTTGAATCCGAGAAGCACAAGATTGATTTAAGGACCTCTGCGTATGTCGTTGCACTGAAACGGATTATGGAAGCAATTGAGGCTAAGGGAAGGCACCCGTATGATTAATCCGCAGGCGCAGGCTCCGCCTCAGGCAAAATGCGGAGCGGAGTTGAACCAGCCTGTGCCTTGGGCACGAGAAATCGAGAATGACTCTGCTTCATAAAGTGCTTCCTCCTTTGTGAGCCATCAGAAAAGGAAGGGCAGCACGGCATGGAAATCTACACAAGAACGCAGTTTGGAACAGCCATTGCCATACCTCTCGCCGTAGCGTTGGTGATAGTAAGCTCCTTTGGTTTCATCTATCCCGTCTCACTTCTCATAAGCAGCCTGCTCTTACTTAGCCTCCTTTTATTCTACAGGCTGGCCGTGAGGGTGGATAGTGAGGCAGTAAGCATAAGATTTGGAATCGGACTTGTGCGCAAGACATTCAATTTGTGTTTTCTGCTAGTATAGCAGCGTGCCTATGTAAAAGTTTCATTATTACTGCACTTTGCTATAAGGATACCTACTGAAACAGCCTTCTCGCAACCTTGAGGCGGGCTCTGACGTCAGGCACCTGCTCCTCCTGCTCACGCTCTGCAATGCCTATCTTTCCGACGTAATCCATCAATTCCCAGACAGAAATCCCCAGGATGCTTGCTGCCCTTGATAATGAAATGCCGTGCTCATAGACTTTAGAACCCTTGCTGATTGCTCCCTGCTTAAGGACTTCCTCTACATACTGCCTCAGGTGTTTTTTCTTCTTTGCTAGGAGGGTGAAGAGATTGCCGATGGCCTTGCGGTACCCGCCAATGTCATCGCTTCTCAGCCTGTCTATTGCCTTTTCGACAAGATTGTAGAGCCTGGGCTGATTGATGCTGATGAAGGTCTTGCCGCTGACTTTCGAGATGGCATAGACGAGCACTGCTACTGTCGTTGAGTCCTTATCCTGAAATATGGAGGAGTTATGGATGGTATGGTTTGAAAGTTCACGCACCGCAAGGGCGTCCAGGTGGCCTTTAGGCGCTGCAAGGAGGCGCTCCAGCTCCAGCAGCACTGCGATGATGTCGTTCTTTATGGTGTCATTCATACCCCCATTATCATCAGGGGTGTATAAAAAACAATGGTATGAGCATAGAGTGGTGATGGGGGTCTTCCCCTGTGGACATTTTCCCTGGATACAGCACCTCTAAAAAGTAGCAATTCCACAAGTGCCTTGGTCGAAATATTTTTAAACATCCCCTCTGAGATTTCTATATTGAGGTTTAAACAGTCATGTTCAACGCTATCAGGCAATTCATCAACAAGTTCTTCAGGAACATCTTCTCAAAGAAAAAGAACATCGCCCTTGGGCTCTACGGCCCTCCAAACGGCGGGAAGACGACACTTGCCAACAAGGTCTGCATGGACTGGCTTGGTGAGGAGATGGGAACAGTATCCAACATCGCACACGAGACCCGAGAGATCCAGATAAAGGAGGAAATCTCGCTTGAGAAGAACGGCAAAGTCATCAAGTTCAACCTTGTGGATACGCCAGGGATTGCAACCCGAATAGATTATGAGGACTTTCTCAAGGCAGGCCTGAATGAGAAGGAGGCAAAGCAGCGGGCAAAGGAGGCTACAAAAGGGGTGATAGAATCCATCAAGTGGCTTGATGACGTTGATGCCGTCGTCGTGGTTCTTGACTCGACAAAAGACCCCTATTCACAGGTCAACATCACCATCATTGGCAATCTTGCCGCCCGAGACATTCCCGTCCTGATAGTCGCAAACAAGATAGACCTCAAGAAATCAAGCGTCAAGAAAATACAGGCAGCGTTCCCGCAGTATGAGGTCATAGGAATATCGGCAAAGGACGGGGACAACATGGACAAGTTTTATGAGGGCCTGTTTGAAGTATTCAAATAAATAGAGAGAGGGATGGAAAAGAGCATGCTGAGCCTACAATTTGTGCCGTACCATGAGATTGAGGAGCTTGGCTCTGCCAGAAGGGTGAAGAAACTGCTTGACATCGTGAAGCAGGACAACATCGTTTTGCTGCAGGGCAGGCTGAAGAAAGAGGAAGAGGCAGACCTCATCGCAATTACCATGGAGGAGATAGACAACAAGTTTAAAGGGATAGAGCTTGCGGTGGTCAATCCTGACAAGAAGACCGATGGCATCATCCGGAACGTCAAGCAGAACATGGTCAACCTGCTGCTTGGAGACAGGCAGGGATTCACCATCATCGGCCCTGCTTCCATCGTGAAGGACATCAAGCGTGACCCTGACAAGATACAATTATATACTGAGGAAGCAAAGGCTAACGGCAAAGGGAACTCAGTGAAAGGAAGAAAGAAGGGAACCTAAGACGAGGTACTACATGCCCCACCAGTGCGTCCGCTGCAATGCAATCTATGACGACGGAGCGAAGGAAATCCTAAAAGGCTGCTCATGCGGGGCAAAGCTCTTTTTCTACATCAAAAAGGAGAAACTGGCTGAAGCGAAGAAGATCATCGAGAACCCTCAGCTTACTGAAGACGACAGGAAGCAGATGGAGGAGGACGTGTTTGAGCTTGTTGGCCATGAGCCTGATTCTGACTCTCCAGTCATCCTTGACATTGAGGCTATAAGGGTTCTCAAGCCAGGGAAGTATGAGCTTGACCTTGTGCATCTTTTCAAGGGCGACCCTCTGGTGTTCAAATTAGAGGAAGGGAAGTACATGATTGACGTGGTGCAGAGCTTCAAGAGATTGGCCAAATAATCTTCTTCATTCTTGCTTGAATCGTAACCCTTCACCATTAATGGAGTTTGCCTGCCTCTTTGCAACTGCGCTCGGCATCACTCCAGAAAAAAATGCATTCCCTAAAAGC
>DUKR01000049.1:0-2347 GCA_013329175.1 Candidatus Woesearchaeota archaeon | reverse complement strand
GTCGCCCATCCTTCAACCACGCGGGTAGCAGCGCGCTACACTGCGGCAATGGCTGCAACACATGCCCTGCCGCCTGGAATGCCAGCCCCCACGAGCCTATCCATGTTTATCCCTCAATGCTTGCCACTCATGGCTATCGCTATTGCTTTTCAGGCTAGAGAGGTATAACCTTATACCCTACTGGTGAGAATTTTTGTTCAGCTATCTTGCCGTCACAATTTCAATGACATCACGGTGCTTTAAGACGTGCTCCTTCCCTACCGTCCGCTTGCTTCGGACATCAATGGCGCGGATGAAGCCTTTGCCTATGTCGGTATGGAGCCTGAAGGCAAAATCAAGAGCCGTTGAGCCCTGAGGCATGAGAAAGCAGTCAGGAAGAATGTTGCCGTCCTTGTCTTCTAGCTTGTTCACACCGCCTGGGAATATCGCTATCAGCTTAAGGAGGTCAAAAGCGGCAGCGTCAAGGACCTGCTGGACCCCCGTTGAGCCGTAGACGCCAAGCACCTTCTCCTTGATGAAGGAAAGCGCTGCCTTCTGCCTCCCTGAGAGTTTGTCTGAAGCTATGATGGAGAAATCAGAGTCACCTGGCACGTAGGATATCATACCGTGCTTTGCCGCTTCTTTCAGCGCTATCTCGCATTCGCTTGAGCAGGGAATAAGGACGTGGTCGGGGAACTGCAGCTTAAGTTTTGCGTAATTCTCCTTTCCCGATGCCATGTCAGCCTTGTTGCAGGCTATTATCATAGGCTTTGTCCTCCTGCGGAGGGCCACGGCAATCCTGAGCAGCCATTCATCGTTCCAGTCAGCGACTGACTCTGGGGGGTTCAAGCCATTGAGAAGCTCTTTCATGAGGTCTTCCTTTACGCCTAATCCTGAGAATTGCCTTGCTAGCGCCTGTTCTTTCTTCTCCTTGTTGACTGCAAGGGCTCTTGCAAACTTTTCCCATCCTTTTTTGAGGATGCCAAGATACCACATGTCAAGCTCAGTCTCAAGGAATAGAATGTCCTCAGCTGGGTCGTGGCTGCCTGCCTCGACTGGCTCGCCTTTATCGTTTGTGGCTCCAGCGACATCCACGATGTGTATGAAAGCATCTGCCTGGCGAAGGTCATCTAAGAATTGGTTGCCCATGCCTGCTCCCTTGTGGGCATCTTTCACCAATCCTGCGACGTCCATGAGTTCTGTAGGGACAAAGCGATAGCCGCCAGCTAGAAAGCCGAAGCGGGGGTTGGCTGTCACGCCAAATTCCTTATCAACCCTCTCGACGCGGACAAAGCCTGTGCCGTGGTTTGGCTTTATTGTTGCAAAGGGATAGTTTGCGATGAGCACGTCAGCCAGCGTTGCAGCCTTATAGAAGGTGCTTTTCCCTGCTGATGGCTTGCCTACGAATCCGATGAGCATTGTACTGGCCCCGACACTAGCGAGTAAAAAAGCCCCCGGGGGGAGTTGCACCCCCGACCTCGGGATTTCGTGACCTGTTACAAGTCCCGCGCAATGGCTACTATGCTACGGAGGCCTTTGAGCTATTGAAAATCAAGAGAAAAAAGGTTGCTTTAAATAGGTTTTTGTCTATTCCCCATACCCATAGATTGCAGGGTGGAAGGGCTCAGGCGTCGGGATGAATGTCCTCAACTGGAGGTACTTTTTGATTTTTGCCTGGAACCTGTAGGCTTCCCGCCAAAGCTCCTTCTCGCGCTTGTAGAACTCATGCTGGAAAACCCTGCTCGCATAGGTCTTCAGGACGTGCTTGAGAAGCCAGTGCTTCTCCCACTTGTTGTCATAATCATACTCGATGTAGGGGCGTATGAAGAACTCTATCTCGCCCGAATTTATTTTCATCTTCTTGCCAAGGTGGATGACCTCGATGTCCGTGAGATACACCACATGGACGTCAAAGTCAAGGCGGTAGCGGTAGAACCCGCTGTATTTGGTCTCAGGCTTCTTGTAGGTCCTCCACCATATCCACATCTCTTTTCCGCCCTGATGAAGCCCTTTCTGGACGAATTTCTCCATATACATGGTCTCGACGTCAACATGGCCCTCCTGCGAGCCAGGCTTCTGGCCTGGTCCAAAGAATCCTTCCTCGGTTAGGTATTCATGGAGCATGACATACATATTCTTGAGATGGAAGACATCCTTGTATTTCACCTTGAACGAGGGGATATCAATCTTTCCGACCATGCCTTTCTTCACGGGGAGGGAAGATATAAAAGTTTCGCTATCGGATAACGCAGCTATCGGGTAATACTTTACCTTTATGAAGTTGCCTGCCTCTTTGTAACGTGGTATGGGTATCAAAATCCAGGAAAAAATGCATTCCTTAAAAGCTCATTGCCGACAGCAACTTTAC
>DUKR01000140.1 GCA_013329175.1 Candidatus Woesearchaeota archaeon | reverse complement strand
ACAGCCAATGTGTAACTTCATCCCTTTCGTTGCAGGTCATCTTCTCATTGCAGATTCCGAAGGGGAAAAAAATGAAGAAAGAAAAGAAGAAAAAAAAGTGAAAAAAAAGATGTGATAACAAAAACGGCTCGGGCTGCGCTTGCTACAGTGCATGTGTTGCAGCCATCACCTTAGTATTGAGCGCTGCGCAGGTGAGTATTAAGGGGAAGTGCCCGATGCAGTGCACGACGGAATTTCAATGAGCAATTTCGCCGTAGGCAGCAGGAGAGAGAACAGTAGCGCCGCTTTTGGCAAAGTAGCCGTCGCCATTGATTTTTTGGATTGCCTTTTCGGGAATGATGCCCTTCGTAATTACAGAGAGGCAGGCAGGCTCTATAATGGTGGGATTCTTAGGGCTTCCAAAAATGTCTATCCCCCCTTTATCTGTGACTGTATGGCTTGTTGTGCCTAATACCTGCATGATACTTACATAATATCTATTAGTTGGATACATTTTTATAGTACTTAATACTTACATAATATCTACATGCACATACCTGAGAGGCTTCTGGAAGAGATAGAGCAGCGAATAGGTCTTATCGGAAAAGAGTTCAGCCTTGCAACAAGCGACGTTCTTGACATTCTGAAGAGAAGGGCAGAAGACAACGCCCACAATACCATCCCGATTTCAATCTTTGCTAACGGCAGCCTGTCCGCCCTTGAGGCCATAGTCAAGTACCTTAAAGAAGAGCAGCGTCTTGACTATCGCACCATAGCTGAACTCTTGGGGCGTAACTATGGGCCAATAGCCATAACCTGCCGCAACGCAAAGAGAAAACACCCTGAAAGGCTCAACACCGGGGCTGAAGAGAAGGTTCCGCTCTCAATATTCAGAAATGTTAAGCTAAGCATCCTCGAATCTCTTGCCACCTACCTCAAAGATTCCCTCCATCTCAATTACCACCAGATAGCGCTTGCCCTTAACCGCGACGACAGGACCATCTGGACAGTGTGCAGCAGGGCAAGGAAAAAAGAGGTGAGGGCATGACACGACACCTCCTGAATGCCAGCGCTGTGCTGGTCATGCTCTTCCTCCTTGCTGCTATCGCTGCATCAGCAATAGAGCCTTCAGCACCAACTGGCATCAGTGTCGTCAGGAATGAATCGCCAAATCCAACAGTAGGGGGGCTGCTCAACACCTCAGGCGGAACCATAGCAACAGTGTCCCTCAACGTGACAACCCAGAATTACCGCTGGAAAGGATACGTTGGAAACATAACAGGCACGCTTGCATTGCAGGACTCATCCCTGAGCTCCCTCTTCTCATGGGACATAGTGACAACCACAGGAGAAATCTATGCAACGCGCAACAGCTCCCTTCCAGATTGGGAAAGCATTGATTGTGTAACCGACGGCATCCTCAGTACTGAAGAGGATGCCCTCAACATCACTACAACAGAAGTTGATTCCATCAACCAGACCTTTGGCCTCTACCTGCACGACGCGTTTTATATCGGATCCATTGCAATGGACCAGGACAGCTGCAGGTCTGTTGCCCTCAACGTCAACGGAACGATCCAGGCCTCTGACTTCCAGGAAGTCCTGCTGACTGATGGAGTAATCCTCATTTATGCTGCGCTCATAGAGAACACGACATACGGCTTTGACCAGAACCTCTACGACTTCCAGGTAATCCTGCCTGAAAACGCCCTGCTTGGGGGAGAGGAGAGCACCGCCTATTACTTCTACGTGGAGCTGGTATGACTGCTGAACTAAAAAAAAAGAGACTGCAGGCGAATTTCGCCATCGCCATAGTCGTGGCATTTCTTCTGCTCCTTGGTATCGCCTTTGCCGCGGTCCCCGAAGGCCCGCAAACCATCACTGTCCTCAACTCAACGGCAAAAACCCCAGCCTCCGCGGCGAGTGTTGATGCCATCGGCGGCAACATAACCTCGCTTAACATTGACGGAACATCCTCAACACAGACCTGGCAGGGGTATGTCGGAAACATTTCAGGGACATTGACCCTCGACGACAGCGCAGGATTCACCCTCTACAACTGGACCCTTGCCAATCCCGAGGGCGAGATATATGCAAGCAACTCAAGCCAGATAGATTTCTCTGACGGCAACGTCGAATGCTACAACTACACCAGGACAGGCGGAGGCTATCTTGACCTTGCAGCGTATGAAGCATCATTAGGCCTTGCAGGCGACGACGTTGACGGCATCAACGAGACCTTTATACTAGGCGAGACGTACAGCCCCTTCTATGTCGGTGAAGCTCTCATCAACAAGGCCTGCCCTGAAGTTCAGCTCTTCAACGCAGCGGGCGAGAAGAATCCAGATGACTTCCAGGAGGTTCTGCTCTACGACACTGCGGCAAACGCCATAATCTTCACCGCATTGATTGAGGAAGGAGGGACGTTAGGCTACAACACCCAGAGATGGGACTTTCAGATGATAGTTGCTGAAAATGGCAGAAGCGGCGATAGGGACCCTACCACCTATTATTTTTTTGTGGAGCTTGAGTAAGAAAGTAACAATTCACCTTCCTGAAACGCAATCGGGATAGCCATGAGTGGCAAGCTTTGAGGGATAAGAGTAGATAGGCTCGTTTTGGGTTGGCATTCCCAACAAGCTCATTCAAAAAAAAGGCATTAGCACTTCTCCCATCGCTTCAACAGTCAATGTGTATCTTCCTCACTTTTGTTTCAGGTCATCATTTCATTGC
>DUKR01000139.1:5954-11412 GCA_013329175.1 Candidatus Woesearchaeota archaeon | reverse complement strand
CCTTTTGCCTGCGGTGAAATTGCTCATGGAAATTCCGTCATGCACTGCATAAGCCTGCCCATCCTTCATGCACGCCTGCACGGCTCGCTATAGTCTATGGCAATGGCCCGCTGGCCAACTGAGGCTTTTTTTGTTTACCTCGGAATTGGCAAGTGCGTTATGCTCTGCAATACAAAGGATAAAGTTACACATTGGCCATGTAAGCGATGGGACGGTAGCTATTGCCTTTTTGATATTGATTTTTTGCTATTGCTCCTTTAACACGAATCTGCCCGATAGATATCCCCTAACTTCACACTAATGGCTATACCGACTGCTTTTCAGGAAGATGAAATGGCGGCTAAACATAATCTTTTTATAAGTACAGCCAGCACGCATGGGAGTTATGGCAGAGCTGTATGGCAACCTGAAGTCGACTGCCGACATCAAGGTCTCAAAGAAGCTAGTTGAGCAGGTTATCGGCCAGGAAAAGGCTGTAGACATCGTCAGGAAAGCTGCGCTGCAGCGAAGGCACGTCTTTCTTATCGGCGAGCCAGGAACGGGCAAATCAATGCTGGGGATGGCTCTTGCCGAACTCCTGCCAAAGGAGAAGCTCGTTGACCTTCTTGCGTTCTCCAACCCCAATGACGAGAACGGCCCTCTCATCAGGAGCGTCCCTGCAGGAAAAGCTCGGGAGCTTGTCGCTAAGGCAAGGGTGCAGAGCATGGGCTCGATGAGGAACCAGAGCGTCATCATGCTCGTCCTGGCTATCATTGCTACCATGATCATCCCGTGGTACATGCGCGAGAAATACCAGAGCGACATTATGTTCGCCGCGTTCTTCCTTGGCGGAGTGATGTTCCTTGGCGCAGCAATCCTCTTCATGAACATGTCACGGCGGATGCCTGCGCAGGACAAGGGAAGAGTGCCGAAAATCATCGTTGACAACTTTGACCGCAAGCAGGCGCCGTTCTTTGATGCGACAGGCTCGCACGCAGGGGCGCTCCTTGGTGATGTGCTTCACGATCCTTTTCAGTCAGGGGGATTAGGGACCCCAGCCCATGAAAGGGTTGTGGCAGGGATGATCCATAAGGCTAACTTAGGTGTGCTCTTCATTGATGAAATTGCGACGCTTGCGCCAAGCACCCAGCAGGAATTGCTATCTGCCCTGCAGGAGAAGAAGTTCTCGGTGACAGGGCAGTCTGAGCGAAGCGCTGGAGCAATGGTTCGGACTGAGCCTGTGCCGTGCGACTTTGTGCTGGTTGCAGCAGGCAATTATGATTCCATGAAGAGCATGCATCCTGCATTGCGCTCACGAATACGGGGGTATGGGTATGAGGTCTACATGGAAGACACCATGCCTGATACTGAAGAGAACAGGGCAAATATCGTGCAGTTCATTGCGCAGGAGGTGGTGAAGGACGGGAAGATACCTCATTTTGACAAGAGCGGGGTAGATTCTATCATCAACGAAGCAAGGAGGATGGCAAACAGGAAAGGCCATCTTACGCTGAGGCTTAGGGAGCTTGGCGGGCTTATCAGGGCATCAGGTGACCTGGCCAAGCAGGAAAAGGCAGAGAGCGTTACTGCTGACTACATCAGGAAAGCAAAACTTATTGCCAGAACCCTTGAGCACCAACTTGCTGACAAGTACATTGAGCGCAAGAAGGAGTACGAGGTCATCATCACTGAAGGCAAGAGGATTGGAAGGGTTAATGGTCTAGCGGTGATAGGCGGGGAGAGCGCGCTTTCAGGCATCATTTTGCCTATTGAGTCGCAGGTGACGCCAGGGGGCAAGGAATCCGAGATCATTGCGACGGGAAAGCTTGGAGAGATCGCAAAAGAGGCCATCACGAACGTCTCAGCCATCATCAAGACATATTTTGGAACCGACATCAAGGAGACCTATGACATCTACGTTCAGTTCTTGCAGACCTATGAAGGGGTTGAAGGAGATTCAGCCTCCATTGCTGTTGCAACATCAGTAATTTCTGCATTCAAGGGCATCCCCGTCAGGCAGGATGTGGCGATGACAGGCTCGCTCTCAGTCAGGGGTGAAACACTGCCTGTCGGCGGGGTGACGGCAAAGGTTGAGGCGGCGATTGAGGCAGGGATAAAAACCGTGATTGTTCCGCGCTCCAACGTGAATGACATCGTGATTGAGAGGCAGAAGCTCTCTACAATCAAGCTTGTCCCCGTTGATCACATCATTGATGTTTTGAAAGAGGCGCTGGTGTGGGATGGCAAAAAGCAAATCCTTAGCCAGATGATGAAGCAGGGGGATTGAGGGCATAGCCAAGTCAGGCATGTGCGCTAATTCCTCAGGCGTATAGCATCATTTTATATAGCAGGGTTTCCAGCATAATGTCTGGTGCAGATAAGGTGCAACACATTTCTTTGAGAACCGTCTTGCTGTTTCTTGCAATTGCAGTGCTGCTTGGGATAACAGCATGCGGGGATGCGTCCGTTGAAGAAACGAAAGGCAGTAATGCTGTGGCTGAGCAGGAAACTCTTCCTGCCATTCCTTCTCCCCCATCTCCTGCCACCTCGTTTGTAATCAATGAGGTGAGCATAGATAGGAGTGCGCTGGGCGGCAAGGGCGCTTTAGTTGTTTCTGCTCAGAATACCGGTGGCACGGTGATTCATGGCTTTAGGGTGGAGATTTTTGGAGTATCATCTATGCAGAGCGATTACCCTAAGGTTTTAGCAACTGCAGCGCAAAGGTCGGTTCTTCTGATACCCTTGCCTGGTGTTGAGGAGCCATTTGAGAAAATCCAGCTTATTCCTAAGATTGAGAGTGATACTGGCATGGTTTTGGTTGAGGAAGCAATGCAGGAATATGCCTTTCATCCAGGGCAATTTAGCTCACCTATTGCTGCTTCTCCCCCTCTCTGCGTTTCTGGTGAAGAGAGAGCTTGTTATTCCGGGCCCAGTGAAACATCAGGCATCGGAGCATGCAGGGAAGGGGTGCAAATCTGCTCATCTGATGAGTGGGGCGAGTGCATGGGGCAGATAGTTCCGGCAATAGAGCTATGTGATAGTGTTGACAATAATTGTGATGGCCAAGCAGACGAAGGCTGCACTGATGATGAAGAGGATGATTGCAATGGTGATAATCCTGAAGATGATGAGGTGTGTGGTAACGGGATTGATGATAACTGCAACGGGGAAATTGATGAGCAATGCCTGGAGCCCCCTTCAGGGAAAAAGCCTTTTATCTTAATAGCGTTCAATATGCATAACCTAAAGAATCATCAGGACAGGGAAAAATTCTGGGAGGTGATGCTTTTTCACTGGGGCGTTGACCCTCTCACGCTTCAGGCTTATACCACTCAGGCTACATGGGATAGCCTGAGAAATTACAGAAGGGACGCGCTTGACATCAACCCCAATCTCATTCTGGCGCCGTACTATAGCGCAATCACTACCCAAAATCCGGTATCTCCAATGGAATACCATTATCCCTCTTATGACTATCTAGGGCCTACTTTGAAATGCCTGACTCAGTCCACGTATGACCCCCACTATGATAATGAGAGCTTTTACGCCTCTGCCTATGGGCCATGGATGAATACCAATGGTTTTTTCGGGCGGTGGCCTTTTTATCATTTCAGCTCCCGTGGCTGGGTATTGCCTCAAACCACCTACATCTGCCGCCCAGTTATCAACATAGCAAATCCTGAGGCGGTAAGATTTGTCATTGATGAGCTCGTAGATGCCTTGCAGCCTGGAGGGAGGCATGAATTATCTAATGGCATAGCATTTGACAACGCTGATTTGTTTGAAAACACCAAATGGCATTCATGGTCAGGAAGCGGCCAGGCGGAGTCAGCGTATCAAAACTCCCCGCCGGATGCTGAGTTTCAGTCCTATCTGGATGAGGTGAGGGCAGCGCTGAACCAGCATGGCGCCAAATTGATTGCAAATGGGGTGGAGATAAGAAAACTCGCTGGACATGCTGACGTTGTGCTGTGGGAGGGCGCAGGCGTGCCGCTGAAGAATCTTGCAACAGAAGACATCACATCACTGATAGGGGATGTTCAGTTCTCCATTAGCAGCGGAACAGCTTTTGCTCCATTTTTCATAAGAACAAGCCCGAATGGAGAGCTCAATGCAAATCCTGACGAGCTGATGTTTTTCCTGGCATTCTCCATGATCAATTACAGGGAGAACTTTTATGCATACTGGCCCTCATTGAATAATAATTATTTTGATTACCGCCCTGAGTACTTTGAGTTAGCGACATGGATGATGGATCCTCTTGAAGACTATCAGAATCCAATTCCGCATTTTTATTATAGGAGGTTTCAAAACGGGATAGCAATCTTAAATGCCAATAGCGAGGCAGTTGCATTGACTGGCCATGACTATCAGGAATTTGGTTTTCATCAGTACCATGCTCCTCAGGCAATTGCTGCAAAGACAGGTATCATCCTTATAACAGACTGCCCGTTAGTAACAGCAGAGCCATCCTGCCAGCAATTGTACCATGCTTCTTGATCATGCCCGCTTATGGGGGATGTTCTGCTCCTCTAAGAGCCCTGCAATCCTTTGCTTCTCTGCCCCTAACCCCTTCCAGTCAAGGATGACAAGTTCTGCGCTGCTTTTCTCCATTGCCTGCCTCAGAAGTTCTGGCGTCAGGAGATGGAGCTGGTGCTTTGGGCAAACGTGGCCTACTGCGTAGTGTGTCATGGCATTTATCTTATTGAATGCCTGGCAATAGTGGGTTCCTCCAAGGCCTACTGCTGCAGTCATTTCATCATCATTGCAGGCATTGCTACTGGCGGTATTGGCATGTTGGATGAAGCTGATGGCCGTTTTAGCAATCACTGCCCCTGCTTCCCGGTTTTCCCATTCCCTTTCGGTGCTTCCTATCTCGATGAAAAGGCAGGGCCTCTCTAATTCGGGGCCGTGGTGGGTGGCTTCGCTTGTCACTTCCCAGCCAAGCGTGTTGTGTCTTTGCAATTCGGCAAGTATGAATTTCTGGAATTTTGGGATGGTGTAGCTGAGTGTCGCTTTTTTTCCTCCTGCCTTTGCCTCTCCCCAGTTTCCTGGTGGATGGACGCAGAGCGTCTTGACTTCTGCTTTTGCTGAGTGTCTTGTTGCAAAGAGGAAGAAATCAGCAGATACCTTCCTGTCAAGATGCTCGGCGTGGATGGAATCCTCTTCTATCACATGGAGCGTTGCAGCCTCGCTGTCTCTGAAGCCTTCGTCAATGAGGGACTCTTTGATGGTTATGCCCGCAGCGTCTTTTTTTGAGGCAATGATGGCGATATGCATGGCCTTGTGCTATTTGCCTGGCTTTTTATGATTTTGGTATTTGTGTAATACTTCACTATCCTGAAAAGCCCTGCGGGGGAGGAAGGAGTCAGGATCGTGGAAAAGGGGCATTCCAAAAAAAGAATCATTAGAAAAAAAAGGCATGAGCACTCCTCTCATTGCTTCCACAGCCAATGTGCAACTTCATCCTTTGTATTGC
>DUKR01000139.1:5613-5820 GCA_013329175.1 Candidatus Woesearchaeota archaeon | reverse complement strand
CGTGCACTTTGAAATTCCGAGGTCAACAAAAACGGCTCGGGCTGCGCAGGCAGCAGGGCATTTGTTGCTGGCATCGCCTCAGTATTAGAGCGCTGCTACCTGCGTGGATGAAGGATGGGCGACTCTGCCGTGCACGACGGAATTCTCAAGAGCAATTTCACCGTAGGCAGGAGGAGAGAGAACTAATAGCGTCGCTTTTGGTAAAGT
>DUKR01000139.1:0-5487 GCA_013329175.1 Candidatus Woesearchaeota archaeon | reverse complement strand
TGCATTTTTTCGGGAATGATGCCGAGCGCACGCTGCAATCAAGGCAGGCTGGCTTCATAAAGGTGAAGTAGTACCGTATGTGCTTAGCTCTTATATTCTCAATCACCTAAAAAATAATATAGTCCCCGTATCATGAGGCTTGCTTGGCTTGGTGTGGGCGAGAATGGATCGCAATGATAAGTGCACACAAAGAAAACAAACGGCTCAATGAAACTCTTGAGCAGCCAGAGAAGCAGAAACCTCATCTCTGTTTGTAAGGAAAATGAAATGTCACTATTAAACTCTATGTATCAAGGAGCAAAAAAGCACATAGGAAAAATTGCAGTTTCTGTTATTATTTTTGCAGCAGTCGCTACAGTGAGGGGTTGCATCCAAAATATGGGTGAAGAGATTTATAGAGGGGTTATTAACGGTAAACAGGTTATTTACATAGAAGGAGAATCCAGCGGATTCCCTGGATTTGATTATTTTCCAATTGATCAACAAAATAGAATGGTCATTTTTGATGATGATAAAACAAAAACAGATACTTTCATTGATGGATTTAATCAAAGAGATATAGATTGGAAAAATGATACTGAACCGCCATACCAAAGGGATAGACTGGAAAGCGTAATTATTGAGTCTCCTAGTGGAAAAGAAACATATTATCGCCAAAGAAATATTGACGGATGGAATCCGTCAACGATAGATAAAAGACATACACAACAAATCCTTGACATAGCAAGTGAGATATATAATCAGAACAGAGCAGAAATTAGAGAAACGCTAAGGTCTCAATTTGAAACTCAACATAAACCATTAGAAGAGATGTTTAAATAAACTTATTGTGATATTCATTGTTTTTTTTGGCTGGTTCTTTGCCGCATAGCCCTTTTACTCCATATTCCCATCAGAATAATGCCCTCAAGAAGGTTTATAAATAAAATGAAGGTCTCGATGAAGCGATGAGGGGCATCTATCTTGATAACGGGGCATCAACGCAGGTAGATATCGCTGTCGCTGATGAGATAAGGAAATACCTTATCCATGATTTTGGCAATGCCTCGTCAAACCATGCTGTCGGAGAGAGGGCGTGTTTTGGCTTGGAGCGCTCTCGCATAGCTATCGCTGAGTCGCTTTGGGCACGGCCAGAAGAGATGGTGTTCACGTCGGGGGGGACTGAGTCAAACAATCTTGCACTCAAGGGTACTGCCTTTGCCAATAAAGCAAAGGGCAATCATATCATCACGACGAAGATTGAGCATGACTGCGTGCTGAACTCGTGCAGGTGGCTTGAGCGGCATGGCTTCAGGGTGACGTACCTTGACATTGATAAGGAAGGGGTGGTGAGTGCTGAGCAGGTGAGGGACGCCATCACTGATTCGACAGTGCTTGTCTCAATCATCCACGGCAACAACGAGATAGGCACTATCCAGGACATTGCCGCAATTGCCGCTGTGTGCAGAGAGAGTGGCGCACTGTTTCATACTGACGCATGCCAGTCCTACAGCAAAGTGCCGCTGTCGGTAAAGAAGATTCCCGTTGATTTGGTAACTATCAATGCGCATAAGATCCACGGGCCAAAGGGTGTCGGCGCGCTGTATGTCAGGAAGGGGACGGCAATCGAGGAATGGCAGCACGGTGGAGGGCATGAGAAAGGGTATCGCAGTGGCACCGAGAATGTTGCAGGGATTGCTGGATTTGCAAAGGCAGCAGAGCTTGCTCTTGCACAGGGAGTCGCAGGCATCACCTCCCTGAGGGACAAGCTCATCTCCGGCGTGCTTGCCATCTCCGGGAGCAGGCTGAATGGGCATCCCGCGAACAGATTGGCAAACAACGTGAACGTGTCGTTTGCAGGGATTAATGGCGAAGAGCTGCTTGCCATGCTGAACGGGAAAGGAGTCTATTGCTCAACGGGAAGCGCGTGCTCAGCAAAGAAGGCTGAAGCCAGCCACGTGCTGAAGGCCATTGGGCTAGACATCAACAGGTTTCCAAGCACCATCCGATTGACGCTTTCACGATTCACTACAAAAGAGGAGATCGAGAGGGCCATTGCAATCATCACTGCATCGGTTCAGGAGTTAAGGAGTAAGGGGTCATAAAGCCTAACAGCCAGAGAGGTATGCAAGCAACCATGCAAGCAAGCGACAGGACAACAGCAAAAGTGGGATTTGTCTCGCATCTTGAATGCCTGCACTGCGGGGAAAAATATCCCCTGTCAAGGCTGAAAGAAGAGCAGGGGACTATCCTCATCAATATCTGCTATGACATGTGCATGGGGCCCCTTGACATCAGGTATGATTACGACAGGCTCAAGAGGGTGCTTTCCAGAGAGCAGATAGCGAGGCGGCCGGATACCTTCTGGAAGCTTAGGGAGCTGCTTCCCGTGCAGGAGGTCAAGGTTGCTGCTGACAGGCAATTCACCCCGCTCGTGAAGTCGAGAGCGATTGGGAGAGAATTAGGGATTGAGCTGTATCTCAAGCTTGACTGCGACAGTGCCAATCCGACGCATAGCTTCAAGGATAGGCCAGTAGCGCTTGCATTCAACAAGGCACTTGAGGCAGGATATGACACAGTGTACGTCGCATCAACGGGAAATCTTGCCATTGCCTCTGCCTATCAGGCAAGTGAGTCAGGGATTGCCATCCATGCCTATGTCCCCGAGGCACTAGGCAGGGTGAAAAAAGAGGCCATCAGAAAGCACCTTGCTGACCCAGGTGGCCTGGCTGAGCTTCCACTGTCGTATGACGACTGCAACATCAGATCAATGCTGGACTGTGACAAGGCCAACGAAGATGCAGCGAGGGCTGGAAGGCCAAGGAGCAATTTTGTCCCGAACAACAGCTTTCGGCCCTACTACAAAGAGGGCTCAAAGACCTCAGGCTTTGAGATAGCGCTGCAGCTTGAGAAGGAGGGTGTAACCGGGAGATTCCATCTGGTGTATCCGTTAGGAAGCGGTGCGCTGTTTTGCTCAGCGCACAAGGGAATCAGAGAGCTTCAGCAGCTTGGGCTCACTTCCCTCTCGCCAAGGATGTGGGGCGTGCAGCCAGAATTGTGCTCGCCCATCATTGATGCCATCGGCAAGGATGATTTTGTTCCTGTGAAGAACCCTAAGACCATAGCAAAGTCCATTGCCATAGGCAAGCCTGGCTCGGGGCATCAGGCGATTGCAGTCATGAAGGAGAGCAATGGCGGAGGCCTCAAGGTGACGGAAAAAGACATAGTCAGAAGCAACATTGACCTGTACCAGAAAGAGGGCATATTTGCCCAGTTTGTAGGCGGCGTGACCATTGCAGGCATAAGAAAAGCAGTAAAACTTGGAATCTTTAAGCCAGGCGATGTCGTTGTCGCGAATATCACAGGGACAGGAAAAGGCAGGATTGAAGATGACTTACTGGACGCAAGCAAAGAATTCGGTTGGGAGGATGAAGCAAAGCAATTGCTGGAGGAGATGAGCCATGATTAAAGTAAAAATTCCAACGCCACTGCGAAGATTCACTAAAGACCTTGCTGAGGTTGAGGTTGAAGCAGCAGACGTCAAATCACTCATAGAAGCCCTTGAGAAAAAATGCCCAGGCATACGAAAACGCCTATGCGAGGATGACGGCTCCATACGAAAATTCATCAACGTCTATGTCGGCGATGAGGACATCCGCTTCCTTAAAGGCATCGAGACAAAAATAGCGCAGGGAAAGGAGATTAGCATTGTCCCCTCAATTGCAGGAGGGTAGCATGGCAACAAAAGTGCTCAACCTCACTTTTCCAAAAAAAAAGATTAAGGAGCCTTTAGTCTATCAAATAGGCCATACGTTCAAGGTGGTCACGAACATTATCAAGGCAAATGTCACCAGCGAATATGGCTGGCTCCTCCTGGAAGTTGAAGGGGATGCCTCTGAAATAGAGAAGGCCTCACGCTATCTTGCTGAAAAAGGCATCATCGTGGAGGACATCGAGGCTGAAGAGAATTGAAGAGCAGCCAGTGGAGGATCGAAAAGGGAAATGGCAGATTTCACTGAAGAGCAGATAAGAAGGTACAGCAGGCATATCATCCTCCCTGAATTGGGAGGGAAGGGGCAGAAGAAGATTAGCGATGCCAAAGTGCTGTGCGTCGGCGTTGGCGGCCTTGGAAGCCCCAATGCGCTCTACCTTTCAGCAGCAGGAGTCGGAACACTAGGGCTCATTGATATGGATAGGGTTGACGTGTCCAACCTGCAGCGGCAGATAATCCATTCCACTCCTGACCAGGAGAAGCTGAAGGTGCAGTCAGCAAAGGAGAAAATCAATGCGCTGAACCCTGATGTTGAGGTCGTGACGTATACTGAGAAACTGAGTTCAAAGAACGTGAAGGAGATTGTTGCCAAGTATGACCTGGTGGTTGATGGCTGCGATAATTTTGCCACGAGGTATCTTGTAAATGACGCCTGCTTCTTTGCAAAGAAGCCTAACGTGTATGGAAGCGTCTTCCGCTTTGAGGGCCGAGCAACCGTGTTTGATCCGCGCTCTGAAGCGAGCCCTTGCTACAGGTGCCTGCATCCTTATCCTCCTCCACCTGGAGAGGTCCCTACGTGCCATGAGGCTGGGGTCATTGGCGTTCTTCCTGGAGTGATAGGGGTAATCCAGGCGACAGAGGCGCTGAAGCTGATTGTAGGCATTGGCAGGCTGCTTGTGGGCAGGCTGCTTTTGTATGACGCGCTTGACATGACCTTTCGCGAGGTGAAGGTGCCAAAGGATCCTGGCTGCCCGCTGTGCAGCAAGCACCCAAAGATTAAGGGCCTGATTGACTATGAGCAGTTCTGCAGTGGGGTGTAGGAGATGCGCATGGCTGAAAAGAAGCACCTTGATATCAAGGGCGAAGTGTGCCCCTATACCTTTGTCAAGACAAAGCTTGCTTTAGAGGGGCTGTCTTCAGGTGATGTGCTTGAGGTTGTGACTGACCATAAGCAAGCGGTCACCAATGTCACGAGAAGCTGTGAAGCAGAGGGGCATGACATACTATCTAAGGAGCAGCTCAATGAGAATGACTGGAAGCTGACGATACGAAAGAAATAGGAGTTCACTTGTGGTATTTCTCCCCTTTCAAAATGGTGCACCCCCGATAAATCTGCTCAAGCAGCACCAATAGGGCAAGCTCATGCTGCAGTGTCATTGCGCAAAGAGAGAGCTGAAGATGTGCCTTCTCCATTACCTCTTCGCTCAGACCGAATGCTCCCCCTATGATAAAGGTCATGCTCTGGTGTTTTTGCAACAGCCTTGAGAATGCGGGGGAATCATATTGCCTCCCTGTCTCGTGCAGCGCTATGATGAATCCATCGCCTGCCCTTTCCAGGAGGCGTTCGCCTTCTTTCTTTTTGACTATCTCTTCATTCTGGCCTTTTCCTTCCTTCACTGCTATGGCATTTATAGGGCGGTACCTGCCTGTCCTCTGGAGGTACTCCCCTATCTGCGCTCTATAGGATTTCGGCTTTCCGACAGAGAGGATGGTGAGCATTGGCATAGTGAAATACG
>DUKR01000074.1:370-17430 GCA_013329175.1 Candidatus Woesearchaeota archaeon | reverse complement strand
TTTCTTCACTTTTTTTCTTCTTTTCTTTCTCCATTTTTATTTTCTCCCTCGGAATTTCAAAGTGCACTATCCTCTGCAATACAAAGGATGAGGCTACGCATTGGCCGTTGAAACGAGGGGGGAGTGCTCATGCCTTTTTTCTAATGAGCTTTTGGGAATGCCCTTTTTCCACTAACCTGCCTGCCTATATACCTCTAAACTCCAATGCACATGCCTATCCCGATGAGCTTTTCAGGCTGGTGAATCATTACGGAAGCAGATTAGCTTTTTAAACAAGGCACTGCAAGGAGTGGCCATGCTTGCACTGAAGATATTTGCTATTGTCTGGTCAGCATGCATTGTAACCCCATCATGGGATGCTGTTGCACTGCTTTCACGGATAATGGCATGGAGATGAAACAATGATAAGCATCATCATCCCAACGCTGAACGAGGAAAAGTACCTGCCGCTGCTCCTGAAAAGCATAAAGAAGCAGGATTTCAGTGACTATGAAGTCATCGTTGCTGATGCAGGCTCAAAAGATGCCACCCGAAGGATTGCAAGGGAATTTGGCGCTAAAGTAGTGAAGGGGGGAATACCTGCTGCAGGCAGAAATGCCGGGGCAAAAGCTGCTAAAGGGGAATTCCTGTTCTTTCTTGATGCTGATGTGGTCATACCAAGACACTTCCTGAAAAACGCGTACCGTGAGATGCAGGAGCGTTACCTTGATCTTGCCACGTGCGAACTCAAACCGCTCTCATCACTGCTTATTGATAAGGTCCTCCATGAGCTTTTCAATCTTGGAATAAAGCTGAGCCAACTCTCAGATTCTCATGCCCCTGGACCATGCACGATGGTGACCAGGAGGCTTTTTGGGCGCATAGATGGCTTTGATACGACAATAAAAGTGGGGGAAGACCTGAATTTTGCCAGAAGAGCGGGCAAGTTCCGACCTATCCGCGTCCTTCGCTCAACGTATGTAGAGATTTCAGTGAGAAGGCTTGACAAGGAAGGAAGGGCGGAACTAGTCAGAAAATACATTCAGGTGGAATTGCACAGGCTTTTCAAAGGAGAGGTGCGCCATAACCTTATCGAATATGAATATGCCAACTACGAGAGCAGCTCGCCTTTAGTCAGGAAAAAATTAAGCACGATACTCCAAAGAGCAAAAAGCCTTAACAAGGAATTCAACAAGGCATCAGTAATTAAGCCGGATTCCGCGTATACAAAAAAGGCTAAGGACAATGCCCAGAAGATAAGCGGGCAGGCTAAGGAGATGGCCCTGTCACTTAAGAATCTTCTTACAGGAAAGCCTAAAAAATGATAAGCATCATCATCCCAACGCTGAACGAGGAAAAGTACCTGCCGCTGCTCCTGAAAAGCATAAAGAAGCAGGACTTTAGGGACTATGAAGTCATCGTTGCTGATGCAGGCTCAAAAGATGCCACCCGAAGGATTGCAAGGGAATTTGGCGCTAAAGTAGTGAAGGGGGGAATACCAGCTGCAGGCAGAAATGCCGGGGCAAAAGCTGCTAAGGGGGATTTCCTGTTCTTTCTTGATGCTGATGTAGTCATACCAAGACACTTCCTGAAAAACGCGTACCGTGAGATGCAGCGCAGGTACCTTGACTTTGCAACCGTTGAAGCGAAGCCCCTTTCTGATATGGTGATAGATAAAATCTTCCATGAAACCTTCAATCTGGCTGTCAAATTGAGCCAGTTTCATGAATCCCATGTATCGGGAGTGTGCATCCTCGTCACGCGAAGGCTGTTTGACAGAATTGAAGGTTTTGATGAATCTCTAAAAATTGCCGAAGACATGGATTTTGCCAAAAGGGCTGGAAAATTCAGGCCAATAAGGGTATTGAACTCCGCTCACCTGATGGTCTCAGTACGGCGCATGGAGAAGGAGGGAAGAGCTGCCCTCATCAGAAAATATCTCTTCGTGGAGATGTATCGCCTTTTCAAAGGAGAGGTGCGCCATGACCTTGTCGAATATGAGTTCGGCAACTTTGACCAGAAGTTACCGCAGAAAAAGAGCCATATGAAAATACTGCTTGAGAAAATACGCAAGCTCAACAAGGATTTGAACAAGGCCTCTTCAAAGGCAGGCTCAGATGGCTACAAGGGAGCGACGATGCAGGAGAATATCCAGCGAATCAATAAGAAAGCTAAAAGCGTAGTGAAGTCGCTTACTGACGTTTTCTCAACAAAGCAGAAAAAGAAAAGCAACAACAAGCTTTATAAATAAAATTCTGGCTTCCTGAAATGGCATTGCGCGGATAGTCTAATGGCTAAGATGCCGGCCTTCCAAGCCGGGGATCCGGGTTCGAATCCCGGTCCGCGCATACAACCCCCAGTTGAAGTCACTTCTGTGTTTTGAACCCGATGGCAGAAAGAAACCTATCCACCTCAACAACAATGGCTTTGGGATTGCTGATAACTACCATGTGATTCTCTTTGGGCAATATCCTGAGAATTGATTTTTTAACCAATTTCTGAATCTCTTTTGCGGTTTTTACACTGAATATTGAATCACGCTCTCCTTCTATAACAATGACCGGCTTTTTCATGCTCGTAAGCGTGTCTGTTCCGTCAAAAGATGCTATCTGCTTATAGGTAAAAAGCCATGAAGCAAGCGACGTATGGGTGACATCAGAGTAAATCCTTCGCGGGTTCCAATCTCCCGTTCCTTTGAATGTTTCATGATCTACATGGCTTTTGGGCGCTTCTCCCATAGCCTTTTGGTACCTCTCCAGATGTGTCAGGATTTTATTTGTGATGAACGGGAATTTCTCAAAGATGAAATTCAGTTGCTGAGGCGCTTTGTGGCTGGTATCTATGAGGACATATCCTTCAGCCAAGGAGGGAAAAAGGCGGTGGAAATTTATGGTTACCATACCACCAAAGCAATGGCCGACCATGACGAATGATGTAATCCGCTCTTTTTTGAGCACCATGCGGACATCCTTTGAAAAAGAATCAAGCACATAGCTTTTTGATGCCTTTGGTCGTTCTGAAAGCCCGTGCCCCCTGAGATCAACTGCAAGGGTGGAATATCCCTTTCTATGAAAATGCGCCCTCTCCTTTTTCCATGCATTCAGGTCGCCACCTGCCCCATGGACAAAAACAAGGAATTGCTCATGTTTCCTGTGGATATCATAATATATCTCTGTCCCGTCAAATGATGTTACCTCTGGCATAAGCACCTTCTCTTCATTTTAATTTCTGTTCATCGTGGGTATTGACTCTCAACAGCTGATGATATATCACGCTAAGTTGCTTTGCTATCTTCTTTACATCATGCTTCTCTGCTGTCAGTATAGCCTGCCTGCCTAATCTCTCCCGAAGGTGCCAGTCATTACCCAGGGTGAGCATCTGCTGTGAGAACTCATCAATATCTGATGATTTAACCAGAAACCCATTCTGGCCGTTTCTGACGATATCAGGAATGGCATAAGAATCGGCACCAATCACTGGCAGGCCTGAGGACATCGCTTCAAGGATAGTAAGCCCAAGAGTTTCCATAGTGGATGCAGTAACAAATATGTCGTACTTCGCATAGGTCTCCTGCAGATGCTCTCTTGGCATGGCCTTAAGAAAGTGTACTCGTGACCTGCCATTTTTTTTGCGTGCTAATGTCTTCAAATCCCTTTCTGCGGGCCCTTCACCAATAATAGTAAGCGTAGAGGCTGGGAGTTTATCCGCAACCAAACAAAAAGCCTCTATAAGGATATGGATATTTTTTTCATACCCAAGCCTGCCAACATAAAGGAATCTGGCTTGCCCGCCTTCATATCTCCCTTTTTTCTTGAAGTGTTCAGCATCAATGCCAACCGAAAGGACATGGATGTCCTTTTTCAGCCCGTGCTTCACAAGTTCGCTTTGTATTGACTTCGTTGAAGCAATGACTGCGTCGCACCTGTTGTACATCCAGCAGCTGAATCTCCAGAGGGATGCTTTTGCAATGGTTCCGCTCCCCTTCCTAAAGGTGGAAAAAGTCAATGTGGGAATTGTGTTTGTCGCACCTTCTGTCTTTTTCAGGTAGGGCAACAGGTACATTGCTTGTTCAGCGACGATGGTATGATATGTCCCGAGTATGGGAATATCAAGCATTTTTCCGGCTAATATTCCCATAAGGCCCAAGGTTCCAGGAGTATGGATATGGATGACATCAGGCTTAAATGACCTTACGTCAGAAAGAATTTTCCAGAGATTAGGAAGCGATATCTTGACATCCTTATAGGTGTGCAGAGAAACAGAAAAATACCTGTGTATAGTGGTATTGGGAAGGGAAATGGTATTGTCAAGCTTCTTGTAATCTGGAGCAAAAACAGACCAGTGGATATCATTATGCCTGCACTGGCGAATGGTGCCGAGTATGGATGTGACAATCCCATCAATCTTTGGATAGAAGGTATCAGTAAAGGCTGCAATCCTCATTCTACACCTTCAAACTAACAACTTGGCTCATCCCATGCTCATTCATAGAGACTCCGTAGAGGTGAGTGGCATGGGATATCACCGCATCATTGTGCGAGATGATGACGTACTGGGCACGGTCTGCGTGCTTCTTCACAAGCTCCGCATACCTTGTCGCATTGTGCTTGTCAAGGGCCGCATCCACTTCATCAAGCACGTAGAACGAGGCAGGCTCGTGCTCCTGGATGGCAAAGATGAAAGCAAGGGCAGTCATGGTCTTCTCGCCGCCGGAAAGCGACCTGATGTCCAAGAACTTGTTGCCTGATATCTTGACTTTGATGGTAAGCCCTCCTGACAGGGGGTCATCGGGAGTCTCAAGCTCCAGATGCGCCGTCCCTTTTGTAGATAGCTCATTGAAATTTTTGGAAAAGGTCTCGTTGATGGTAGTATAATGCCTCATGAAGATGTCCTTTTTCTTTCCATCTATCTCATTAATCATCAGGATGACATCATTTTTCTCTGTCGCAAGCTTCTCTTTCTTCTCAATCAGCAATTGGTACTCTTTCTCCACCTCATCATATATCTCAAGCGCCTTCATGTTCACCGTCCCTATCTCAGCTTTCATGCGCTCGAACTTGGTAATCTCAGCCTTGAGCTGCAGCTCGCTCTTCTCTCTGTCAAGCGGCACCCCCTCATATTGTGAGAACTCTTCCCGCAATCCTGCAAGGGCCGCAGATATCTCTGCCCTCTTGAGCGACAGCGTATTGCTCCTTATCTCGCATTGCTTCTCCTCCTCCCGCTTCTTGACTACGGCCAGTTCGTTATGCTGCATCTCCTTTTCAATTTCCCCCCGCTTTGCAAACAATCCCTTGAATTGAGCATAGAACTCCTGCGCCTTCTTCTCTTTTTCCTTCAATTCCTTTCCTGCTGAAGTTGCCCTGGTGGAAAGCTCCATGATTTCCTTTCCAAATCCCCCTTCCTCCCTGTCAATCTCCTTGAGGATGCGCTGAACCTTCTCCTGCTCAGGCTTGTAGATTGTCAAGAGCTGGCCATCAATGTTCTTCAACTCTGTCTCGATGCGCGCCTCATCCTGGGAAAGCTGCGAATGCTTCTCCCTGAAGGCGTTCAGCTCAGCAATAAGCCGCGGGTTGCGAAGCCTGGATACCTCATCCTTGAGCTTCTGGCGCTCTATCTTCACGCTGGCAAGCTCCCTGTTCTTCTCAGATATCTTCTCCTGCACAAGGTCAATCTGCTTGTCAGCCTGCCTTTCCTGCTCCTTGAGAGCCTTCTCCTGCTCCTTGCTTGTCCCAAGGTCTCCTGCCTCAAGATGCAGGCTTTTCTCGGTCTTGATGATCTCTCCCTCAAGCTCAGCCTTTCTGGTGCGAAGCTCAGTGATTTTCTCCTCATTCTCTGCCTTTCTCTTCTCTAAAGTTGAGATAGCTGAGGAGAGCTCAGCAGCCTCCCCCTCATGCTTTGCGATGTCCTGCGCTACCTCCTCCTGGACAAATCCTACCCCCTCCTTTTTTCTTGCCCTGTAGCCGCCGTGCATCAGCCCTGAGTGCTCAGCGAGGTCCCCGTCAAGCGTCACCATCCTCACTGTCCCGATGCCTACCCTTCGCGCTACCTGCAGGTCGTCAACGACAAGCGTCGTCCCGAAAACATACTGGAAGACTTTCGTGAATCTCCTGTCAAAATCAATGAGGTCTATGGCAAAGCCGTGGCATCCCTTTGCCTTTGATGCTGCTTCTGCCTCCTTAAGCTCTCCTGATGGCCTGATTTTGTTGATGGGGATGAATGATGCCGTCCCAAGCTTATTCGTCCTGAGATAGTTGATGCATTCAGCGGCAATCCTGTCATCCTCAACAACCACACTCTTCAGCCTTGGCCCTGCTGCAATCTCAAGCGCCTGGGCATACCTCGCTTTTACATTGCCCAGCTCAGACACCGTGCCATGGATGCCCTTGATGTGCTCCTTGGCTGCAATGATAGCCTTCAGGGCAGTATCGCCGGCAGTTGCTTCCCTGATGGTGAGCTCCTTTGCCCGCAGCTTGGCCAGCCCCTCCTGCACTTCGGCAAGCTTCTTCGCGTTACGGTCAATCTGCCCCGCGAGCGTTGAGTCCTCATTCAGGCGCTTGTTGAGTTCAAGCGTAGTATCCTTGAATAGCTCCCTTTTCCCCTTCAGCTCCTCAAGCTGCTCCCTGTGCTCCTTTTCAATCTCCCTGACTTTCTTCAACTGGCTGTCAAGCGTGCTCAGCTGGTGCTGTATCTTATCCTTCTCACGGATATAATTATGCTGCTCCTCACGAAGGGCATGCACCTCCTGCTGCAATGCCTCGCCCTTCTTGTCAAACTCCTCTATCTTTGAGTCAATGTCCCCCAGGTCATCAAGCTTATTCTTTTGCCTGAAGGACTCCATTTTATTCTCCAGCTCCTTCTTTTCCCTTTCAATAGATGCTTTCTTCTCAGCCAGAGTCTCCTGCTGCACCGCAATGTGCTTTATCTTCACCTCGGTGTCCTTCTGTGATTCCCTGATGTCCTGCCTGCGCTTTCCAAGCTTCTCCAGTTCAGCCGTGCAGGCCTCCTGCCTGGACTCCATCCTGGCAAGATCTATTTTCATCCGCTCGATTTCCTTGTTCAGCTTTACCTGCTCTACTTCCCCTTTCTCCTCTATTTCCATGGTGATGGCATTGACGTCTTCCCTCTTTGCCCTGTTGTCAGCTGCAAGCTTCTCTACTGCCTCCTTGAGATTTGCGAGCTCCTCTGCGGCCTTTGCAAGCCTTTCCTCAGTTTCGAAATGGTCTTTTTGCCTGAAATCAATTTGCAGCTTCAGAAGAGAAGCTTTTGCAGTCCGCACCCTGTCATTCATCTCCTTGAATTTCAGCGCCTGATCCCTGTCCTTCTTCAGCTCCTTCAGATAGATGCTACGCTCAGCCAGGACTATCTCTGCCTCTTTCAGCCGCTCCTCGACGCGCTCAAGCTCACGAAGCGCTTTCTGCTTCTTCTCTTCATAGATGTCAATGCCTGCCACTTCCTCAATAAGGAGCCTGCGGTCAAGAGGCGGCATCTCGACAAACCGCACGATGTCTCCCTGCAGGATGATGTTATAGCCGTCGGGATCTATCTTTGCGGCAGCAAGCAGGTCAACTACCTCCTGCTTGGTATAGGTCTTATCATTGATCCGATAGACTGACTGGCCCGATTCCTTCACGATGCGGCTGACCTTCACTTCAGCTGAGTCGGCGGGAAACACCTTCTTCTCATTATCAAAATAGATGGAGACCTCTGCCTGCTTTGCGGGCTTCTTGGCCTTTCCGCCGTTGTAGATGAGGTTTGAGGATTTCTCGACGCGCATGGATTTGGCGCTGGTTTTCCCGAGAACGAAGCAGAGGGCGTCCATGACATTACTCTTACCAGACCCGTTTGGCCCTATCACGCAGTTAAACTTGTTGTCAAAAGCTATTTCAGTGTGCTTGGCAAAGCTCTTGAAGCCGTGCAATACAAGTTTCGTGATTCTTGTCATCTGACCCGATTTTTAGAGGAGAAATTTATAAATGTTGTTGCGGCTGAAAAGTCAGAACTCAAAGAGCCCCTTCTGGCTTCCCTTTTCAGCAACCCTCCTGTAGCTCGCCCATGACTTTCTGAAAATCTCAGGATACGCCTCATAATGCCTCTTTAGGAAAGCCACAGTGACAGGGTCAGCTGGGTACCCTGAGCCAAGGGGCTCTTTCACCCTTGCCTGAATCTTTGCAATCTCACTGTCGCGGGTGACTTTGGCAAGGATGGAAGCAGCTGAGACACTAGGATACTTGGCATCGGCCCTGTGCGCAACAACGATATCAACCGCCACGTCGGAAAGCAGCCGCAAGACGTACGCCTTATACGCGCCAAGATTGTTGCTTGGGCAGTCCAGAATCGCCTGCTGAGGCTTCAGCGCCCTGATGATATCTGCTGTCATCCTTGCTTCAAGCCAGTTCAGGTTCAGCCCGTCCCTGCCGTTGACTGCCTCATCAATCTCAGAAGGTGCCGCCTGCACGATATGATATCCTGATGAGGTCCTGATGATCTCACCAAACAGCCGCTCACGCTGCAAAGGAGTGAGCGTCTTTGAGTCCCTTGCCCCGATTGCAGCAAGCTTCTGCTCGTCCTTTTCAGCGACAGCCACGCCTGCTAAAACCATTGGGCCTATCACAGGGCCCCTCCCCGCATCGTCAATACCGCAGAGAAGCATTGCTTTCCCCTCCTTTATGAAAGTCCAATTCTTCATCAGTCTCATTGACAAAGATAAAGGGCCCTGCAGGCTTTGCCTTTTTTGTGGGAAGAGAAGCGTAGTCTGCTGTGGTCTTGCCTGACAACCCAACATAAGGAGATTTTTTAGAGTAATCCATTGCATCAAAAGGGCCGCCTGAACAAACCAGCTCATGGTATCTGGAAAAATCTATCCAAGACCTCCAGCTCCCGCCTTTTTTGAAAGACCTCTTTGCGCACATGACAACGCGTGAAGGCACGTGGTCAGTAACGATCTCATAGCCTGGAAGATAGCGCATCAGCTCCCTCGTGAAGGCAACAACCTCCTCATGCAGGGGCATGTTGTCAATGGTATAGAAGCGCTTAGACGCCCCAAGAAGCATGTAGGCCTTTATTTCAATGAAGTCAGGGTCCCCTTTCTGGATCATCCCAGCATACTCATCATGCCCCTCCATATTCACCCCCTTGATCATGGTCAGCCGTATGCAGGTCCTATGATTCTTCTGCGACAGATACAAAAGGCTCTCGTTGAGGCGCTCCCAGTAATCATCAAACAGCGGAAGGTCAATCTTCTTAAGCGATGTCTTGTTAGGCCCGTCGAGGCTGATGTACAGCTGCGTCACGGGATTGAGGTCGCGTATCTGGAGGGGATACTGCGCATTCGTTACCAGAAAGGTCGAGATGGATCGCTGGTTGAAGAGGCCAAGGAGATTGTTCATCTTTGGGTAGATTATGGGCTCCCCTGTGAGGGAGAGCGCTACATGGCGCACGGTCTTTGATGCCTCATAAGCAGTGCTGTTCTTTTGGGGATGCCCCCCCATGCCATTCAAAAGTTTCCTGTGCGCAGCGAGGCTTTCAGTAAGGATCATCTCAGGCTCATCAACCTTCCATTTCCATTCATGTGAGACAGGCGCCTTATAGCCTCTCCAGCAGAAGGTGCACCTGTTGGCGCAGGAGATAGAGGTCGTCATCTGCATGCATTGATTGCTCATGATGCCATAGAACTTTAGCTTATAGCAGCCGCCTTCCCCCTTGATCATCTTATTGGTCCAGCCGCAGGTCTTCACAGCGCTATGGCTGCCAATGACTCTGTATTTCTGCTTTTCAAGAGACGCACGCGCTGACTCTGTCAACATAGGCCAAGAGAAACAAAAAGGAGCTTTTAATGGTTTTGGCACTGGGTACTACTTCAGCTTGTTGAATCAGCCTGCCTCTTTCCAGCTTTGACGGGCATCAATCCCGAAAAAATGGCATTACCTACAGCTTATAAAATCGTAGGGCGAATACAAATTCAACAAAATTTATTATCAATAAGCCATAAAAGATATCTCTCTGATTCATTTTTGATGCTACAAACCCCTTTATGTGATGAAGATAATTTTCTATGGTCTTTGGAGAATGCCCTTTTAGCTTACACTCTTGGACAACAATTAATTCGATTTCTTGTATTTGTTTAGCTCCTTAGCAAAGATTCGATGATAGCATTCTCTGCAGCTCTTTTTTTATGTCGAGTTTTTGGTATTGCCATGTTGCGATGAGCGAGGCAAGCGTCTCATATGTCTCGGTGCCTTTTACGGAGCGGAACGCTCCGATTATTTTGCGCACCAAAACTGTTTCCCTGATTGCCTGCTCGGAATAATTGTTTGTTGGTTGGACGCCGGCAATTTTGATGCAGGTAAACCAGCTCTCCATGTGAAAGTGAATATATTTTGTGATTGTTTGGCACTCTTCGTAGCGTGCATAATACTGAACTATTTTTTGCAGCTTCTTGGTCATTTGGCCGTACTTGCGGAGCCTCTGCTTCCCGCTTTTTTCTGTGCTGTTGAACTTGACAATATCATAAAAAACCAGAGGAAGTGTACCGTGAAAATCTGTGAGCCAATTTCGAAATTATACCTCATCGTCAGGAATAATAATATCTCCCCTTCTCACGCTGCTCCCTGTCTTTAACCGAGCCTTCCTTATTGGCCCGTGGCCGGTGCGACACTTCATCCCGGCGAAACGTGATGGAAAGCGCCTTCAGGAAGCGGGTCATCCCCCCCTCCATGGAAAAGGGACCATGCACAGAGCCATGCAGCGCAGGAGCGCCCTCAAACACCGCAATCCTGTCAGAGACATAGTCAATGAAAAGGAGGTCATGGTCAACCACAAGGGCAGTAGCGCCTTTCAGTTGCATAAAATCCCGCAGCACCTTTGACACCATCAGCCGCTGCTCTACGTCAAGGTAGGCCGAGGGCTCATCCAAGAGATACAGCTGCGCATCCTGTGACAGGCAGGCAACGATTGACACCCGCTGCAATTCTCCTCCGGAAAGCTCACAAAGCTTCTTCGTATACAATGGCTTGATATCAAGGGAATGCACCAACTGGTTGGAATACTTGCTGATAGCCTGCGAAAGGGCGGCCATCACCAACTCCTCTGAATCTGAATCCAGATACTGCGGCTTATACGATACCTTCACCAAAGGATCAATCTTCCCTGAATCTCTCTCCAGCACTCCTGCAAGAATTTTCACAAACGTCGTCTTCCCTATCCCATTCTCCCCCAGCACTCCCACGACGTCGCCCTTTGAAAGCTGCCCTGACTCCGCAGCAAGGGAAAAGGAATCAAGCCTCTTTGCTACCCCTGACCACGATATCAGCACGAACTCCTCCTTGTGCTCAACGCCCTGCTTGGGCTCAAAGGTTATTTTCTTGTCACGGAAGCGCACGTTCTCCTCCCGAAGATACCCTGAAAGGTATTCATTGATGCCTGCCTTGGTTGATTTTGGCATGGAGACGACGCCATACGCATCCTCTTTGCCGTACATCATATGAATGAGGTCAGAAAGAGAATCAAGAATTATCAAGTCGTGCTCCACAACCATCACTGCAGTCTCTGAGTCAGCAAGCGACTTTATGAATCTGGACACCGACAGCCGCTGCTTCATGTCAAGATACGAGGTAAGCTCATCAAAGATGTAGAGATTCGCCTTGCGAAGCACGGTTGCAGCAATCGCCACGCGCTGCAATTCCCCTCCGGACACGCTCCTTATGTCGTGAGAAAGGATCTGGGTGATGCCAAGCGCAGCGGAAACGTTAGCAAGCTCTCCTTTTTCATCAATCCTGGAAAGCAATTCCTTCACCTTCCCTGAAGCGCTCTTTGGTATCAGTTCTATCTGCTGCGGCTTGTAGGCAACGGTGATTTTGCCATCCCGCAGCTTTTCAAAAAATCCCTGCGCCTCAGTTCCTTTGAAGAAATCAATAAGTTGTGCGTAACCTGCCTCTGCCAAAAATTCTCCAAGGTTTGGCTTCAGCACTCCAGCGAGGATTTTGATTGCCGTTGACTTCCCTATGCCATTTCTGCCGATGATACCCACGACCTTTCCAAACATAGGGATCGGAAGATTGTACAGCCTAAACTCATTCTGGCCGTAGTGGTGCACCGGCGTCTCCTGTAGCTCTTCAGGCAGGTTGATGATGGCTATCGTTTCAGGCTCAAGGTTATGGCAGATGCCGCATCCTATGCACAACTCCTCGTTGATAAGCAGCTTTGAGCCTTCAACATACATGCACTCAGCTCCTCCCCTGTTTACAGGGCACATGCTGGCAATATGCCTCTTGCGCTCCATGTCCTTAAGCTTCTGGTTATTCACTGCTGCGATGCGCGTCATGGAAGAAAAAGGGGAGCCAGATGCTATTTAAAGGTTGTTGGGCTCCATGATACTCCTCACACCACGCCCTTCACCCTTTCTCTCAAAATGCTCCCTCACCTTAGAGTCACCCTGCACTCTGGCAGCGCTTCCTAGCTTATAGTACGTCTTCTCAACAACAGAGCCCCATGAATACTCTCCTTCTTCTTTTTTGACAGACTCAACGGCAAATTCCCCTGTCTGCACCCCTTTATTCAGATGATAGTAGATGGAGCGCAGGGTACAGGGGGGGAACACCACTCTGTAGGCTTTATAGATGTCATATCCATACCCCTTTCCCATCACGAACAGGATCTCAGCGATGTTATTGCGTATCACCGAGCCAATTGGCCTTCCTCGTCCCATTACGATGGGCAGAAGAAAGTCTGTTTATTAAACTATCCCAAAGGCAGCCTTATATAGGAGAGAAAAAAAAGGGTGGGGCTGGCATGGTCAGAAAGGCAATACACACCTGGAAAGAGAAGCTCAAGGAGCATTTCAGGCAAGTCATTTCCATAAAGAGAAGCCCATCATCCATTGCCGCAGGACTTGCCGTAGGCGCATTTATCGCGATAGTCCCAACACCTGGCTTTAACATCCTCATAGCGATAGGTGTTACCCTTATCTTTGAGAAAATAAGCAAGATATCGCTCTTTTTGGCGCTCCTCCTCTTCAACCCCATCACGACGTTGCCCTTCTCAGTCCTTGGCTACAATTTGGGAAAATACCTGCTTGGTTCAGCGCCTGTTGTTGAGTCTGGCATTCTCATGTGGGACAGCATCTACTACCATACCATCAGGTACATGCTTGGGATGGTCATTGTCGCGCTCGTAGTCTCCCTGTTCCTGTATCTGGCAGTTTATGTCATTGCCTCATTCTATTTGAAAAGAGATCACAGTTCACGCAGATAGCCCCAGGTATGCAGCTTGTCAGAATCATCAAACCACCGCTCTCCTATGTCGGTTCTGTAGTACATGTGGGGCAGGTTGATGTTCTTGATGCGTGCATACGCCTGTTGTTGCGCCTGGCGCATGGTCCTCCCCGTGCCGCACACGATGAGCGCAACGCCAGCTGCGCCAGTCACAAGCCACTCCCCACTCACCAGCTTGATATCTTCAATGTGCACCCCTTCCGTTGGCTTTCTGAAATACACAACTGAATCCTTTGATTTGACCGCAAACGAATCTGGATCCCTGAAAGGGAACGGCGGAACAACGATGCGAACGCCAATCTGGAAGCCAGACCTCACCTTAAGCTTTGGCGCATTGCCGCAGGCAAGTTCATACAGGAAATCGCCAACGGGAGTGAGCATACCCTCCTGCTGGATGGAGATAGTAGGATAGCCAAAGCGGCTCGTCCATTCCAGAGGATAGATGCCATGGCTGTTGACGATGCAGTTGAGGTCAATGTACCCTACATAGCCCTCTTCAGCAAACTTTCCCTCGAATTTCTTGAGGGTTTGGTTGAATATCTTGTTCGGCCCTGACCAGAACATAGAAGTGCCCATCTCGCCGGTTGATGGCCCAAGGTTGCCTGGAAAGAGCTTCTTATGCTCAAAATTCACGTTGATTGGGTAGATGAACTCCTTGCCGTTGAAGAACGCACCCACTGCAACCTCAACACCTGAAATGCGCTTCTGCAGCTGGAACACCTTGATTTTCCCTGAAAGCGCCCGCTCATAATCTGAAAGTACCTGGATGACATCTCTTCCATCCTCGTCTTCCCCTACAAACAGCAGACCCTTAGTGTTCTGCGCCTCGCCACTTGGCTTGAGCACGTACTTTCCAGGATGCTGCTTCACATGCTCAATCGCATCCCCAAACGAGGTGAATTCCCCGTACTGGATGATTGCGATGCCATGGCTCTTCAGCTCTTCCTGGCCAAACGTTCGGTCGTCTTCAAGCTGGTCAGTATAGGGCGTCCCTCCTATCACTTTTTTCCCCTGCCTGCGAAGCTCAGAAGCAAACGTCCCATGGCCAAGCACATCGTCAAATATGATAACATCAGCCCAATCTACTTCTGCTCTCCATTCAGCTACTTTGGGGACAAATCCGTCTGCGACTTCTTTCTCCCTCTCGCTCTGGATGAAATACCTCACTTCATGTCCTTCCTTGACCACCTGCCAGGCGATGTCACTTATGAGGGCATCATAGGAGACAAAAAGAAATCTCTGCGGTGTCGTGGTCCGAAGGGGAAGATGGTTGCCGTTTGTCTCTTTCATAGGCGATCACTAGAGTGTGGCATATCCTGCATTGGCAGAATAAAAATCTTTTTCAAAACGTTTCTTTCCATCTTCCCATTCCTCACTTGATGATGGCAAGCACAATGTTCAGCAGTATGAGGGCAAGAAAGAACAGGCTTACGTGCTTCCAGGCAGCTTGCGCTTTCTCCTTAGGCAAGTACACAAGAAGGGCAGTCTGCAGCATTCTTCCCCCGTCAATTGGTCCAAGAGGCAGTAGATTGAATAGGCCAATGCCAACGTTAAGGATGAACAGCCAGGCAAAAAGGCCGATGAGCCAGAACACCGCCGTAGGGACCCACGCTCCGTATTTTTCAGTAAAGCTCTCCTTGATGCTCTGCTCCTGGGAGAGATACACGCCAAGGTACGCCTTCCCCTTCTCATCAGGATTCTCAGCAAGCGTCACAGGATACGCCCCAGTGCTGGTATGAAGGGTGATCGCATCTCCTGGCGATTTCTTCTCAAGAGCTGAGGAGAGTGCGGGAATTGTGAGGGTCTCTTCGGAATCTATTGCTTTGATGATTTCCCCTGCCTTGATTCCGGCAGCCTCAGCAGGAAGCAGCCCGTCGCTATCGCTAATAAGCTCAGTGATTTTCACCCCGTCAAAACTCACCATGGAATCAGTTATAGGGCCCAAGGCGAAACTGGAAAGCAATACTACGACTGATGCAAAAATGATGTTGGAAAACGGTCCTGCAGCAAACACAGCCAGTTGCTCTTTAGCGGGCCTTTTCCTGATATCATGCTCATCAGGCTCAACAAAAGCAAAAGGTATCAGCGGGATGACAAAATGGAAAAATGCAAAGCCGCTTGCCTTCACCTTCATTCCAAATGCCCTTGCAGTGGCGCCATGGGCAAACTCGTGCACTGTAGCAATCAGGAAGATGGAGATTATGAAATAGAAAAAGGGCACAAACACCGTCCCTGGAATGCCTTTTGCAAACGGCTGGATGATGCCAACGCCCGCTGGTGCCTCAGGCTTGACGATAAGGTCATAGGATCCGACAATAAGCGACAAGGCAATGAGCACCATGCCAAGGAAGCCGAAAACGATGCCCACGTACCCAGCACCCCTGATGAGCTTGGGGATTTTTGCAGCAATCCCATCCATCAGCGAGAGGCCAAACTTAGTTCGAAGCATGGACACGAACACCAGTGGCCAGGCAATCTTCTGAATTGTTAAGTACTTGCGTTCAAACAGCAACACCACGCTCAGTATGACATAGAACACGACTGCGGCAATGGCTTCAGCATTGGGTAGCATGGGGGAGCCTTCTCACTAATTGCTTTTTAACCTTTGTCATTTGCAAAAAGAATAGAGGCAAGGAAGAGCTACTTCCTGCGAACCGGCCGTAACGCCTTTCCAGAGCATTTCCTGCAGGATACCTTGCCCTGGATAATCTTCATGTTCGGCGCCTTTATCTTGGACTTGCACGCCCTGCAGATGAATACGTTGCGCATCAATCTCGCCTCAGCCTCGGGAAATTTAACCATTGTCCTGTCTCCTATGATGATTTGATGACCTGTTTCATCACTTTATCGTTCAGTATCTCCCAATACACTATCTGTGCGCCCTCAGCGATGTCAGCCTTCAGCTCTTCAGGAATGGCAAGATCAAACGTCTCGTAGTTCTCAGCGTCCATCACGTTTGCGCTGTCGCCTGAGATGGAAAGCACCTGTGCGTTTTTCTTCTCAACAATCGGGACATCAATGTTATCGTGGCCTGGAAGCACAATCACCCGCTTCTTCTCATCAATAAGGCCTACGCCAGTCAGCCTGACCTTTGCATGGCCGTGCTTTCCAGGGCGTGAGGTCTGGGTATCAACTACCCTGCATGCTGCACCCTCAATGACTACGTAATTGCCCTTCTGCAGCGACCCTACGCTTGCGAATTTTGTTCCTGCCATCTGACAACCTCTGATAATGAGATTGAATGGAGCTAGGTGAGCCTATATAAAGATTATGTTATCAAGTAATACTTCACTCTTCTGAAAAGCTCGTCGGGATAACCATGAGTAGCAGGCTTTGAGGGATAAGAGTGGATAGGCTCGTTGGGGCTGGCATTCCCAAAAGCTCATTAGAAAAAAAGGCATGAGCACTCATCTCATCCTTCCACGACCATTGCGTAACTTCATTCTTTTCGTATCATGCCATCATCTCAATTGCACTTTCCGACGGGAGAAAAGAAAAGTGAAGAAAGAAAAGTGAAAACAAAAACGGCTCGGGCTGCGCAGGCAGCAGGGCATGTGTTGCTGGCATCGCCCTATTATTGAGCGCAGGTAGGCCATCACCTCAGTATTAGAGCGCTGCGCCATCGGGTGTGAAGGATGGGCGACTTTGCAGTGCATGACGGAATTTTCAAGAGCAATTTCGCCGCAGGCAAAAGGTGAGAAAACAATAGCATCGCTTTTGGCAAAGTAGCCGTCGGCAATGAGTTTTCAGAGAATGCCTTTTCGGGAATGATGCCCTTCATGATTACATAGGGGTAGGCAAGCTTTGAGGGAT
>DUKR01000074.1:0-162 GCA_013329175.1 Candidatus Woesearchaeota archaeon | reverse complement strand
CGTGGAAAAGGGGCATTCCCCCAAAAGCTCATTCTCTGAAAAGGCAATAGCTACCGTCCCATCACTTCCACTGCCAGTGCGTAACTTTATCCCTTTCGTTTCAGGCAATCCTCTCATTGTAAATTCCGAGGGAGAAAATAAAAGTGAAGGAAGAAAAGAAGA
>DUKR01000004.1:408-7883 GCA_013329175.1 Candidatus Woesearchaeota archaeon | reverse complement strand
CTTCTTTTCTTTCTTCATTTTTCTTTCTCCCCGTCTGAATGTGCAATGAGAGGATTGCCAGAATAGAAAAGAATGAGGCTACGCATTGGCCGTGGAAGCAAAAAGGCTATAGCTATTGATTTCTATCTTATGAGCTTTGGGGGAATGCCCACCCCCCATGAGCCTATCCACTTTTATCCCTCAAAGCTTGCCACTCATGGCTATCCCACAAGACTGCCTCCTTCCTCCCGACGGGGCTTTTCAGGAGAGTGATGGAGTACCTCTAATCTTCAATGCAAAAGCTATCCAGATGAAACTCTAGGGGGTGTGAAGCATAAGTGATGATAGCAATGGTTATATATCCGCAGGCTGTTGACATGCCATGTCCTATAGGATTCTTCTTGCAGCCCGCATATGGCTAGTGCTGATTGCAATCGCAGGGTTTGTCATGGCAGGCTCTGTTGCCGTCCATGAGCTTGGGCATGCCGCAGCAGGCATTGTGATGGGCTGTGACGTGCACCTTGTGGTGCTGTATAGCCAGGGAGAGATGCCGTTTGCAGGAATCAGTTGCGCATCAGGGACAGCAGATGCAGTGGTGAATCTTTCTGGGTTTCTTGCCAATCTTTTGTTTGGCATCATCTTCTATATTTCAGGCCACATTGTCCTGAAGAGGACGTCATATGTCATAGCAGGCTTTGGGCTGTTTGGGTCACTTGCTGATTTTCATGCGATGGGAATGCCCTACGCTCTGGCATTGTTATTAAGCATTGCAGGAATTGCAATCATTATCTATGGCATGCTCTCCTTGTGCAGGGCTGAGGCCGTGAGCCTGTATTCTCGGCATACCGTGAAGAGGTATTAGCAGCATTTATTGGCTCGATTTGTATTGGACTGACACCCTAAAAACGGCAACCAGGTCACTCAACTTTTTCTAGAACCGTTTTCTTTATTTTTTGGATGAAGCCATATTACGGGCAAGGTTTAAATAGGCTCTTTCAGGATGTTTAGGCATGGCTGCACCTCCCGCACTTTCAAGGTACGTAGCGCGGATGCTCAGCAAGGGATATGAGCTTTCTGCAATACGGAATGCGCTGCAGCAGGCAGGATACCCTCCAGCACTGATAGCTGAGGCGATGCGGTACGTACCTATGCAGGCGCACGTCAGGCATACCATCCATCTGTCAGGCGGGGCGATTGGCGCTCTGGTTATCATTGGTGTGCTGATTGCAGGGGGGATTTTTGCGGGATTTACTCTGCTCTCAGGCAATAAGCCTGCCGCGCTTCTTGACATGCGGGTGACTATCCTTACCATGGTTCCTGAAGCAGGCCAGCAGTTGTTGTTCTCACCTGAGCTTTTTTCTGCAGGCGCAAAGCAGGCCGTGGACGTTGTAGTGAGATATGAGCTTATTCACATCGCATCACGCAAGGCGGTTGCTGAGAAGACAGAGACCGTTGCAGTACAGACGAGGGCATCGCCACGGATGCAGCTGGCAATACCTGATGATGCCCCTGCAGGCGACTACCTTTTGCGGGTGCAGGCGACGTATGCAGGCCAGTCGGCGTTGGCCTCAGAGCGGTTCACCATTGCAAAGGCTGCTTCCAGGCAGCAGGGCAACCCCTCAGCAAGGGAAGGCCATGCATCAGGAACAGAGCCTGCACGTGCGGGAATCCGCTCCTGCGATGATGGCAATACTTGCACTCTCGACTCTTTTGACGGCGTTCAGTGTGTGCATGAGAGTGTCTGGCCGTGCTGCGGGAACGGGCAGTGCGAGGCGGGAGAGCAGGGCACCTGCAGTGACTGCGCAAGGTTTCAGCAGAATACGCTGGCGCCTTCTGCTCCTGCCGCAGTTGATTGCAATGGGAAAGAAGGATTTGCGCTCTCGCTGTGCCAGCTTGAGCAGGCAAAGGCAGATGACGACCTGAGCCTTTGTGCGCAGATAGCGACAGAGAGCGTTGTCATGGACTGTTATAGCGCTCTTGCCCTGCAGAAGCGGGACAGTGAAGTGTGTGAGCGTATCGGCAGAGAGGATAACCGAGATGTGTGCTACATGAATTTCATCACAGCAGGGGATTACACGGTGTGCGGTAGGCTCTCGCGGGAGTATATAAGAAATTCCTGCGAGCAGCTGCGGCAGCTGGATGAGGCAAGGAGATAATCCATAAGCCCACAAGCAATCCCTGCTTTTCTGTCAGAGGAGGTCAACCGACACTTCAAAGGCGTCCCAGGTTGGGTATTCTTCAACGATTGCAGGAAGCAGGCCAAGCTCTTTTAGCTTTCTTTTGCTCTTTCTGATGAATGCAGGAGAAGCAGTGATTCTGGGCTTGCAGGTATCAATGTCCATGCCCTGCGTGCTGTCAAGCTCTCTGACTTTTGGCAACGCCGCTCTCAATGCCGCAAGAGCATTCTTTCTGTTCTCCTGCGTCAGTTGCTTCCTGTAGCCGATACCAGGAGCTAATTCTGGGATGTAGAGCGCTCCAGTCCTTATCATGCCCTCTCTGGTTAGGCTCTGATAGCCTTTCCGAACAGTCTTTGCGCGCCTTCTGATGCGCCGAGCCATCTGGATGCTGTCTTTGAGCGATGCGGTGCAGTAGTGGACGCTTGGTATTCTTCCTTTGCAATAGCAAAGAAGCCGCTTTGCCAGCTCTTCTGAGCCGCTGATAGCGTAAGAGGCAGCGCCCTTTGTGGCGTAGCCGAATCGCTCCATGCCAGAAGCGTTGGTGTCGGAGTATTCCAGCTCGTTGAGGTTGAGGAACTTCACTTTTCCAGCGATGAAATCAATGAGCTCTTTTGTTGCCCTCTCCATCTTTGGAAGGACAGGAATCTCAACGCCGACGTCCCATGAGTATCCTGTTGCTTTCTCAAGGATTGGCCATCGCTTCCGGTCGTTTAAAAAGAGATGAAAGCGTACCTCGTCAAGACCCGCCCCGTGGAGCCTTTTAAGCTTGTCATCCGTGACGAGGGCAAGGGGAGTATAGAGATGGATGTGGAAGCCTTTGCCGTATCTTTCTTTGAGCTTCCTTATGTATGCGCAGGTCCGGTCAATCCTTGCTAAGGGATCGCCTCCTGTTATTCCCACGCCTTCTGAGCGGCAGGCATTGATCTCCCCGATGACGTCATTGTTTTTCTTTACCGGGCGCTCATTGATGAATATGACGTCGTTGTTCTTTTTCTGCTCTGAGATGGGGCAGAAGAAGCAGCCTGCGTTGCAGACGCCTGTAATGAAGAAGACTGATTTTTTTCCAGCAGCGCAAAGCCTGCATCCTTTGGGGAGGGAGCCTAAGGCAAAAGAGCGGTAGGGTGTCCTTCTGACAACTGCTGTTTTTTGCGCCATGGTTTACGTGAAGATCTTCTGGTAGTTCATAAAGAGATTGCCTGCGGTATCCTCGATGGTCATGCTCTTTATTTCTGCAATCTTTCTGACAGACTCAATAATGAATGAAGGCTCGTTCTTCTGCTCTTTGTAAGGAGAGAGGTAGGGGGAATCTGTCTCTGCATGGAGTTGAGGCAGTGGGAGCATCTCAACGACTTTCTGGAAGTGCTCCATGCGAACAATTGCAGCGGGGATTGAGAAGTGGTAGCCGTTGTCAGCTGCCCTTCTGACAAGCTTTAACTTGCCACAGAAGCAGTGGAGGAGGGGATTTTTGACGCTGGCGCTTTCCAGCATATCAATGGCCTCCTGCTCCGCCTTTCTCGTGTGGAGGATGAGGGGCTTTCGCATCTTTTCTGATAGGGCGATGAGCTTTTCAAGGATTTCCCCCTGGCGCTTGAGCAGGCCATTGTCTTTTGCGGTGTTGTCAAGCCCCACCTCGCCGATTGCTGCAATGGCATCTTTGTTCTTTTGTATGAACTCCAGCTCATCCTCTATCTCCTCGCCTCTGAGCTTTATCGCGTCAGTTGGGTAGAGACCAAGGGCAGGCCTGACGAGAGGGAACCGCTTGGCCAGGTCAAGCGTTTTCCTGTTGCTTTCCGGATTGATGCCATTAGTGATGATTGCCTTAAGCTGCGCATCCTGCGCCCTTCTGATGACTTCCTTTATCTCCTCGTTATTGAATAGGTCAAGGTGGCAGTGGACATCTGCAAGGGGCATGCATGGCTTGTTTCCTGCTTTCTTTTTAAAGCAACACTTTTTTATAGCTCGCCGTGCAACGCTAATGGCATGGACATCAGCGCCATCATCGCCATGAAAGGGAGGGAGAAGATTGCTGTGCTGACAGCGTATGAATTTGCGATAGCACAGGCGCTTGACCCTTACGTTGACATCCTGCTTGTCGGTGACTCGATGGGGATGGTGGTGTATGGAGAGGAGAATACCCGCTCAGTGACCTTGCTGATGATGCAGGAGCACACGCAAGCTGTTGCAAAAGCGGCTTCACATGCCATGGTTGTTGCTGATCTTCCCTACAAGAGTGACGTGGTGCCTGAGGCTGCCGTCTCTCATGCCAAAAAGCTTGTCATGGCGGGGGCAAGGGCAGTGAAGCCTGAAGGGAAGCCAGAGATAGTGTACGCGCTTGTCTCAGAAGACATTGCAGTGATGGGCCACGTTGGCTTACTGCCCCAGACTGCCATAAAGTTTGAAAAGAAGGGAAAGACCGATGAGGAAGCGAATGAAATATTATCAATGGCGCTTGCAATAGAGAAGGCTGGCGCCTTTTCCGTTGTCCTTGAGTGCATCCCTAACGAGGTTGCCAGGGTGATAACTGCAAAGCTATCTATTCCGACTATCGGCATCGGTGCCGGGAAGCATTGTGACGGCCAGGTGCTTGTTTCGCATGACTTTCTCGGGCTGTATGCAAAGGCTCCTTCGTTTGCAAAAAAGTATTGTGATTTGCGCTCTATTATTGGCGATGCTGCTAAGCGGTATCGGGATGAGGTGAAGGGAGCTTAGGAGCAATCATGCCCAAAACCATCCTCATCGGCATCAGCGCAGGGATTGCATGCTACAAGATGATAGAGGTAGTGGAGAGGCTCAAAGAAAAGCATGCAGTTGAGATTATCATAACAGAGCACGTGCAGCACCTTCTTCCTCTCGCTGAACTTGAGAATACTCTCGTTCCCGTGCACAGGAGCCAGTGGACGAAAGGGTATTCATGGAAAGAGTACAGGGATGAAGCCAAAAGCGACCACATCACCCTTGCAGATGCAGTTGAACTGTTTGTCGTAGCGCCAGCAACTGCCAACGTCATCGCAAAGCTTGCTCATGGGATTGCTGATGACCTCCTGACTACCACCGCGCTTGCCGTGCAGTCGCAAATCATGGTTTTTCCTTCGATGAACTGCCACATGTGGGAGAACCCCTGCGTGCAGGAGAATGTCGCCACCCTGAGGAAAAGGGGAATTATGGTGGTTGAGCCTGCTGAAGGCAACCTTGCCTGCGGATATGCAGGGAAAGGAAGGCTTCCCGAGCCTGATGAAATCGTTGCTGAGATAGAGGAGCAGCTTTCCCTTTCAGGTATCCTTCTCGGCAAGAAAGTGGTGGTCAGTGCAGGAGCTATTGCTGAGCCTCTCGATGGCGTGCGCTCAATCACGAACCATAGCTCAGGAAAGTTTGGCATTGCTTTGGCTGAGGCTGCGTCACGGATGGGGGCAGAGGTAGCGCTTCTTCTGGGCAGGGCTGAGGTGCAGCCAAGGGGGAAGGTTCGCGTTGTTCCCACGCCTACCAGCAGGTCACTTGAGGAAGCCATGAAGAGGGAATGTGCTGATGCCTGCCTTGTGGTTTGCGCTGCTGCGGTCCCTGATTTTCGGGTGAAGGAAAGGGTTGCAGGAAAAATCCATTCGTCGAAGGAACTGTCGCTGTCCCTTGTGCCTGCGCCCAAGCTGATATCACTCGTGAAGGCAGCAAATCCTCAGGCTTATCTGGTAGGATTCAAGGCGCTTAGCGGCGCAGGCGAAAAGGAGTTGATTGCCGCTGCAAAGCAGGTGATTGATTCAGCCCATGCAGATCTTGTCATTGCCAATGACATTGCCGGACATCCCTTTGGCTCTGAGCGCAGCATGGTTATCATGGTGCATGCTGACGGGGAGATAGCCATGCATGAGGGGACAAAGCAGGAGCTTTCCCGCATCATCCTGCAGGGGGCCATTGAGCGGCTATGAGGGCATCTGCTTTTGCTCCAGCGAACCTCTCATGCATTTTCAGGATTGTTCGCGGGGATACCCCTGAGACGACGCATTCTCTTGGAATAGGCTTCACCATTGACAAAGGGGTTACCGCAACAGCATCCTTGGCATCAAAGGCTGAGGTGCTGCTGCATGGGAAGCATGTTGTGATTTCTCCCGTGAGCATTGTCCTGGCGCGGCTGACGGATAAGCCCCTGCTCATCGAGCTTTCCTCTGAGCTTTTGTTTGGGTGTGGATTTGGGCTGTCTGGGGCTGCAACGCTTGCTTCTGCGTATGCCGTGAACGCGCTGCTTTCCTTAGGGAAGACTGCCGAACAGCTTGCCATGCTTTCCCACGCTGCCGAGGTGATGGCGCACACGGGATTAGGGGACATTACTGCGCAGTATCTGGGCGGGTTTCTGATGAAGTCAATGCCTGGCTCTCCGCTTGAGGCTGAGCGGCTTGGGATAACGGGGAAGGCATATTACAAGGTCTTTGGGCCTCTTGACACTGCGTCGGTCATCACCGACAGGGCAAAGGAGAAGCTAATCAACATGGCTGGCGAGAAGGCTTTAGAGGCTGTATCCAGCCTGCCTCATCCATCATTCCCTGATATCCTGAAGGTGTCGTTGCAGTTTGCTGAGGAGAGCGGGCTTCTGGCTGATAAGCAGGTGAGGGAGCTGGTTGGCACAATCACTTCCAGAGGCGGCCATGCGTCAATGATTATGCTCGGGAATGCAGTGTTTTCCGATTCGCAGTTTAAGGGGTGCGAAGAGGCAATGATTAGTGAGCAAGGAGCTTATGTGCTGTAGGGGTAGTTGCTCAGGATGATAAGTTGCCTGTGTCCTAAGCAATAGAGAGGGTAAAATATAGTGGCATTAGGATAAAGGCATTGCGCCAGGATCGCTACTATAGCATGCTTCTGTACGATGCTATGGCACAATTTAGACTGGCTAGCATAAAGCTATTCTGTCCCACACCCGTGCAGCGCTCTAATACTGAGGTGAAGGTTGCCTGCTGTGTTGCCTGCTATGTTTTCTGCTGTGCTGCCTGCTTCTTCCCCTTCCTTTGCGTTTTTCACTCCCCGAGCAAAAAACCTGTGGTGCCGTCACTGTCGTGAGCATCTCCAGCCCTGCATCCATCGCAACCGACAAGGGGACGCCCCATCCCGGGATGTCGGTTAGCGTCTTAGCGAGAGCGGGATGCGAGCCGACGGCACCACAAACGGTTTTCTGCTGGAGTGAAAAACGCTGGCTTTGATGATATCGTAAGATGGGCACCATTCACCAAAAAGGCATTACCTAAAGAAGGCATTACCTAATGCTGGTTTTGCCCCCTGGCGCTTTGGCTTTGTTCCTCCTCTCGCCAGCGGCGAAATTGCTCTTGAAAATTCCGTCGT
>DUKR01000004.1:0-252 GCA_013329175.1 Candidatus Woesearchaeota archaeon | reverse complement strand
ATTGCTCTTGAAAATTCCGTCGTGCACTGCATAGCCGCCCATCCTTCACACCCGCCGGTGCAGCACTCAAGCCTAAGGCAATGACCTGCGCAGTGCTCAATGCTGAGGTGATGGCTGCAACAAATGGCCTGCTGGCCGGCGCAGCCAGAGCCGTTTTTGTTATCACTTCTTTTCCTTCACTTTTTTTTTCTTTTCTTTCTTCATTTTTTTCTCACGTCGGAAAGTGCAATAAGATGATGGCATGATACGAAA
>DUKR01000085.1:26685-31012 GCA_013329175.1 Candidatus Woesearchaeota archaeon | reverse complement strand
TGCAACAGAGTTGCAGGCTTCATGATGGTGAAGTGTTACGTTGGTAATAGTTCACCTCTATGAGAATCCCCGATGATTCGGAAATTGAAATGGCAGCGAATCCTTGGCGTAATGTTTATAAAAAGGCTATCATCCCTCTCGAAGAGAGCGGCTCCGTAGCATAGCCTGGCTGGTGCGTCCGACTGATAAACACCAGTTTCAGCCATCGGAAGGTCCGGAGTTCAAATCTCCGCGGAGCCACCTTTTTTCTTTATCATTGAATCCCCGATTCATCCAATTTTATCAAATATCGTCAAAACCTCAATAAACTTTTTATATGAGTTAGCATTTAGCAATAGTATCATATTTGCGCCTACTCTGGCGTGATTATTGGAGGGTTTGGAGATGATTATAAGGCACGTATTCCTATATGTAGCTGTAGCATGCATTGCACTGCTTCTTCTCTCGGGCTGTGATGTCTATCAGACGCTGTATGCAAAGCCGCAGCCTGCAAATGACCTTACGTTTGTCCCTCTAGAGGACATCAAGGCTGAAGAGGGTAGCCTGCTCTCAGGGTCGGTGCAGATAGAAGCCGAAGGAGGCAAGGTGACGGTTGAGCTGGCGGACATCCCGCAGGGAGAGGCATACCAGAAGGTTGCGGTATGGTTTATCAATTCCGCCGAGGGGGCAGCAAAGAAGGTGGCGCTCCTTGAGCCTATTGATGGAAAGGCTGTTGCCACAGGAGAGCTGCGACCAGAGCTTTTGAGCATCACTGATCGCATTACGGTCAACATATACGGCGAGGAAGATACCTTCAGTGAAGAGGCTGTTGTCCTTGAAGGCCGCATCACTGAGAGGGCTGATGTGATGGTCATCAGGCTTGACCAGCTAAAGGCAGCGGAGAAAAAAGGGGAAGGAGAGCCTGCTGCTATGGAAGAAGAAGGGATAGAGCCTGAGCAGGAAGAAAGCGCAAACGAAGAGGGAGGAGCGCAGGAAGCCCTTCCAGTAACCGATTCAGATGCCAAGGTCATCATCGCAGAAGAGACCTCTCTTGTACGGCTTTCGCCAAAAGTGGCAGACCCAGATGGTGATGAGGTCACCATCCTCTACAGCTCTCCGCTTGATGCAGATGGGGAGTGGCAAACCACGTATGGCGATGCAGGGCAGTACACCGTCACCCTGACGGTATCAGATGGCGAGCTCTCAACTACTCAGGATGTCCTGATCATTATCAACAAGAAGGAAGAGGCGCCGGCCATCAATGCGGCAGAGCCAGAGGGAACTACACTTTCAACTGAGGAGAACAAGGCCATAGCATTTTCTGTGAGCGCAAGCGACCTCAACAATGATGAGCTCATCATAACATGGAAGGTTGATGGCAGTAGCGTGCAGACAGGAAGCAGCTTCACCTATACGCCGTCATTTGATGATGCAGGCAGCCATACCATCAAAGTTATTGTCACTGACCAGAGTTCAGAGGCGTCGCAACTGTGGGCTGTTGACGTTGCCAACATCAACAGGCTTCCCGCTATCAAGAACATAGCAAAAATTACGGTCAGGGAGACTGAGACAGTCACCCTATCGCCTGAAGCTGATGACCCTGACAATGACCCTCTGGAGTTTACTATATCTGAACCTGTAGGCGACGATGGCTCATGGGAGACTACCTATGATGACGCAGGGCAGTATACCGTTACTGTCACAGTAAGCGATGGAGAGAATAGGGTTGAGCAGTTGGTCGAGATTGAGGTGGTCAATGTCAACAGGCCCCCTGTCATTGAGGACATTACCTCAGGCTAAAGGGGTTTTCCTTTTTTTCATGTATGCATCTTGGGATGCCGGGGGAATCATGAGACGCCATACGTTCATCTGTGCAGCACTCCTGCTTTTTGTCTCAGGCATAGCTCTGGCTGCAAACTTCACCATTCAGGAGACAGAGAGCATCACGCTTTTTGTAAACACCTCTGATCCTGATGGTGATCCCCTTGAGGTCATCTACCCTGAATATTTTGATGAGAGCGGGACATGGCAGACAAGCTATGGGGATCAGGGCGCCTATGTTGCAACCATCACCGTGACTGACGGAAAGCTTACTTCTAGCGAGAACGTGCAGATTGTGGTGAGAAGGAAAGAGGAAGCGCCCTCTATTCAGCTTTCGGTTCCGCAGAGGGCAGCAATAGGCACCCATGAAGGAAGGCCGAGCATCTTTGGCATCAGGGCAAGCGATCTTAACCTGGACAACCTGAGCATCATCTGGAAGGTTGATGATGAGGCTGTAGCTGAGGATATCTGGCAGTTCATGTATTTCCCTGGTTACGAAGAGAGTGGGTTTCATACCGTAAGCGTTGAGGTTGCTGACGGCTTTTCGACGGCAATACAGGAATGGTTCATCAATGTCGCAGACAATGACAGGAAGCCGGCCATCACTCCGGTGAATAACGTCCATATCAGCGAGGGTGAATCCATCTCCATTGCCATCATTGCTGCTGATCCTGACAATGACATGGTAAGCATCACTGCTGATAATCTTCCAACGGGTGCGGAGTTCTCCGGCAATACCCTAACATGGTCACCTGGATATGATACGGTCAGGCGATCAGGATTCGTCAACACTGTCCTTGACAAGTACCATGCCCTTGCTGTTCCTTTTACCGTAACATTCAAGGCGATGAGCAGGAATGCGACGGCCATGCGTTATGTGACTCTATGGGTTGCTGATGTAAACAGGGAGCCAGTAATCAGCGGAGCAGGCAGCCTTACGGTAACTGAGGGAGAGGCTATCAGCCTTGAGCCTGCTATCTTCGATCCTGACGGTGATGAGCTTGACATACGCTATAGCGGATGGCTTAGCCGCCCTTCTTATGCTACGCATGACGGAGATGCAGGAGAGCACGTTGTGAAAGTCACTGCAAGCGACGGCTGGCTTTCAGCTGAGAAGAGCATAGCAATTACCGTGCTTGAGGGCAATTTTCCTCCGGTGATTGATCCTATCCCTCGTGTGCATGCGGTGGAGAACCAGACTGCAGCAATAGCTTTTTCTGCAAAGGATCCTGATGGTGACCGCCTGAGGTTTGAGGTGAGCGGTCTTGCTGGTGCAAGTATAAATGGCTCAATGTTGCTCTATACCCCCTCGTTTGCTGTTTCTAGCCTGGTGCGTGATGCTGTGCTTAATGCAACACTTATTGCCCATGATGGAAGGAATACGGTCATGCAGGGCTTCTCTGTTCAGGTGAAGAACGCCAACAGGCTCCCGCAGCTTTTGCAGATTACCGTTGAGCCTTCAGCCGAGCCTAAAGCCGGCGAGATTGTAACCTTCACTGCTGATGCTGTTGATGCTGATGGCGATACCCTTGCTTATACATGGGATTTCGGTCCTTTTGAGAGTTATGGCGGAGGAGATACCATCGCAAGGCTCTATACCAAGGCAGGGGCAAAGCGCATCAGGCTTAAGGTCAGCGACGGGGATAGGGCAATTTCCACTGGATGGGACATTGTGGTGAGAGAATAGGAAAGTTGGAGTGATGGGAGTGTTGTTCCTGCAGGATATTCAGATGAAAGAGCTGTTGCCTTCCTATGACCCGCTCTGGCCAAAGTATCGCTCGACGTCAGACTCATCTCCCTCGTCATCCTGGTAGTACTGCGTCCGCCTTCCTAAACGCTTGCCTTTGGCCTGCTGGCTCTTTACGCTGAGGTTCTCAAGGACATTGACCGTTGATGATGCCTCCTTCTGAGGCACCTTGACGCTGACTTTCTGTTCACCAACCTTGTGCTCGACCTCAATCACCTGCTCGCCTGTGTCGGTTGCAGCTAAAGTGTCCTTTTCCATCTGCACCTGCACTTGACCCTTCTCCACGGTTATTTTCTTCACAGGCACCTTCTGGGATGAGGTCAGGCTTATCATCTCATCAAGCATGTGCTTAGGAATGGTGAATACAATGGTTGCCCCCTCAACGATGATGTTGGTAGGGTTGAGCGCAGTAAGAAGCCCCCCTACTGCCTTCCCGACAGTTTTCACTCCTGGGATTTTTGGAATGGGAATAATAGGCTTTGGCTTTTTTGGTGTCATTGTTCCTGAAGTTATAGTGGTGCACCTATTTAATGGTTGCCAACCGAAGTAATAGTTCACCATCAATGAAGTTTGGAGGCATTATCCCCGTTAAATGGTACCTCCAATTGTCGCGAAAGCGCAGCTTGAGTGTACCCAGAGACGTCAGTCTCGCTGCCTGCCTGCTTAACTGTAGCGTTTGAAGGGCATAAATCCCGAAAAAGGCCATCCCCCCCCAAAAAATCATTGCCTACGGCAACTTTACCAAAAGCGGAGTTATCGTTCTCTCTCCTTTTGCCTGCG
>DUKR01000085.1:10777-26521 GCA_013329175.1 Candidatus Woesearchaeota archaeon | reverse complement strand
CTGCTAAGCCGCCCATCCTTCAATCCAGATGGTGCAGCGCTCAATACCTGAGGCGATGGCTGCAGCAAATGCCCTGCTGCCTGCGCAGCCTTTTTTGTTATCACCTTTTTTTCTTCTTTTCTTTCTTCACTTTTCTTTCTCCCCGTCTGAATGTGCAATGAGAGGATGACCTGAAACGAAAATAAGGGAGTTGCACATTAGCTGTGGAAGTGATGGGAGGCATGGCCAATGCCTTTTCAGAGAATGAGCTTTTTGGGAATGCCAACCCCCAACGAGACTGCCTGCTGATATTCCTCAATGCTTCAATTCACGGCTATCCCTTGATCCTTCCTCCCCCGTTGGACTTTTTCAGGCTGGTGAAGTATTACCAAGCAAGCGATACTCTTTTAAACGAGAAACGCCAAGGGCAGCCCATGCCCTCCAAAGATCTGCTAACATTGCATGACCTATCTGATAGGGAGATGCTTAGCCTGATTGAGAAGGCGATAGATATCAAGAAAAATCAGGCAAAGTATGCGGCTGTGCTGAAGAACACGACCCTTGCCATGCTCTTTCAGAAGACCTCGACGAGGACCAGAATTTCGTTTGAGGCAGGGATGACCAAGCTAGGAGGCCATGCAATCTACCTGGACTGGAGGACGACAAACCTGCATTTAGGCTCGCTGCAGGACGAGATACAATGCATCGCGCGCTATGCTGACATCATCATGGCGAGGGTGTATGCCCATTCCGACGTGCAGACGATGGCTTCTGCATCCTGCGTTCCTGTTATCAATGGCTTGTCTGATGACTATCACCCGTGCCAGGCGCTTGCTGACCTCATGACCATAAGGGAGAAGTTCGGCAGGCTGAAAGGAATATTGGTTGCGTACCTTGGTGATGGCAACAATGTCTGCAATTCCCTTGTCCTTGGCTGTGCAAAGGCAGGGATGAAGCTAAGGGTAGCGACACCAAAAGGCTATGAGCCAAAGGAGGATGTCGTGGCATTTGGCAAGGAGAGGGGGCTGCTTGCTTTGACAAACGACCCTCTTGCTGCTGCAAGGGGTGCAGACGTGCTGTATACCGACACCTGGGTCTCAATGGGGCAGGAAGCTGAGGCTAAGAAGCGCCTGAGGATATTCAAGGGATTTACGGTTACCATGAAGCTGCTTGGCAAGGCAAGATTCATGCACTGCCTTCCTGCCCATAGGGGGTATGAGGTCGCTGATGAAGTGATGGATTCTTCGCAGGCTATTGTCTTTGACCAGGCTGAGAACAGGATGCATGCACAGAAAGCGGTGATGTTAAAGCTGCTCGGGAAGCTCTAAGATGCTATCCCTCGGCTAAGCTTAATACATTCCGATAAGCAAAAAGGTTTATTAACTGCCCCCTTTTGCCGCTTTCCATGGGATTGACAAGGGCTCAGGCCAAGGACATACGCAATTCTCTTGACAACTGCAAGCGCCCGCTTTATTTATTTGACGATGACCCTGACGGCCTCTGCGCATTTCTCCTCGCCTATCGCTATAAGAAGGAAGGGAAAGGCATCGTTGTGAAAGCCCATCCCTACATAGGAGAGCCCTTCGTAAGGAAAGTCAGGGAGTATGAGCCTGATGCCATCTTCATCCTTGACATAGCAAATGTCGATCAGCAGTTTATTGACGAGGTTAAGCTTCCTGTGGTCTGGATTGACCATCATGGCCCACACAAGCGTGAACGGGTCAGCTACTACAATCCCCGCTGTGAAAAGCAGGATGATAACTATCCTACTACTCCCATGCTTTATCAAGTGGTTTCGCAGGACATCTGGATAGCAACCGTCGGCGCAGTCGCAGACTGGTTCATCCCGCCTTACCTCAAGGAATTTATAAGGCAATACCCAAATATCCTTGACAAGCCATCCAATGAGCCAGGAAAGCTGCTTTTTGAAACCAGGCTTGGCAGGCTCTGCAGGATGTTCTCTTTTGCCCTCAAAGGAAAGGCTGAAGACGTCAACAAGAACATCAAGGTGCTGACGAGAATTGACGACCCTGAGGACATCCTCTCAAAAAAGACGCCGCAGGGCAGGTTCATCCACCGCTATGCTGAGAAAGTCAATGTCCTCTATGATGAGCTTATGGCAGACACCCTCAATAGTTCGGTGCGAAAGAACATGGTCATCTACAAGTACACTGACAGGATGATGTCGCTCACCGCAGACCTCTCAAACGAGCTCCTGCACAGGTTCCCCGATAAGGTCATCATCATAGCAAGGGAGAAGGCAGGGGAAATGAAGATGAGCCTGCGCTCAAAGCACCACACTATCCCTCCCATCCTTGAGAAAGCCCTTGCCGGGTGCCACAACGCCCATGGTGGTGGCCATGAGCACGCCTGCGGCGCCTGCGTAAGGAAAGAGGACTTTGACGAGTTCGTGGAGAGGGTTGAAAAAAATCTTGGGTAAACAGTATTGATTCATCATCATGAAGTTGGAAGCCTTTACAGACCATGGCAACTTCAGCAGGAAAGAAATTGAAGGAAAAAGAGAAGAAGGCGCAGGAGTTCTATGCTCAATTCAAGAGATTGTTTGCAAAGAAAGGGCAAGGATGAAGGTACGCAACGATCGTGGAAGCGACGGGAGGTACGGCTATTGCCTTTTTTTCTAATGAGCTTTTGGGAATACCCACACCCTCCACGGCCTAGGTATATCTTTTAAATCTCCATACTCTGGCTATTCTGATTGGCTTTTAGGAAAAAAGCGCAACCCATTTAAACCTGCTTTTTCCAAACCTCACAATGTGGTCTCTTCAAAGAAACAGCAGCCTTCCTCTGGGCTTGTTCTGAGTGCAAAGGACCTTTTTGAGAGAGAAAGGTTTGAAGAGCGAATTGATGCTAAGCTTGCAGGGCAGATTCAGCAATATAAAGCATTCCAGAAAAAAAAGAGTATTGTGGATCCTTCCATGCTTATAGCGGATAACATTTCTGCGGTTATTACTGAATTCATCAAAGAGATTGAGCCGATACTTGATGAGCTGCACCAGCTGAAAAAAAGGGAAAAAGAAAAAGAGCAGGAGAGAATTCAGCGGATTCTTACCCTGATTGATGACATTAATTGCGTAAGTGACTATCAAATTAAAGCAGAGCTGATTGCGCTCTGTGACAGGATAGGCAAGGATACCATTGCAGCTACCAAGGCTGCAATCAAGGCTGACAAAGGGCACATCCCCTTAGGATTTGTGCTCAGAAGGGGAAAGACAGACAGAAAGCTTACAGGGCAAGATGTCTACCGGGAAGAACAAGAGCAGAAGCTGGAGCAAACAGAGCATAATCTTCTGGGAGAATTCAGGGCGCTTCTTCGCTCAGGCATCAGGAGCCCAAATGAGCATCGCCGGCTTAAGGAGGGCATCAAAAGGGTGCTGAAACTCTACGAAGAGCAATTGGATGAATTTCTTAACATTGAAATTGACATCTCTTTGGAAACTGCGCGCAAACTGACAAGGATTAGCCACTACCTTACCTTCCTGAAAGGTATAATCCGGGAAGAGGAGGCGCCTGTGCAGGGTATAGTCCCGCTCATCCAACAGTTGGAGTCCCTGCAGGAAAAAGCAAAAGAATTTGTCTATCAGGATGAGGTAAGCCTCAGGAATCTGTTGCGTGCAGCTGAGAAATTTTCCTATGCAGAAAAAGTGATAACCCAATCAAAGACGGAGTCATTTGAGGACAGCATTAAGGTAGTTCCTGTTTCTATTCAAAACTCAATCCCGTCCCTCTACTTTTATCAGGAAGGTGTTCCTCCACCGCTAAGGGGAGTTGTGATGATGCATGGGTTTTCAGGAGAAAAAAGAGCGCTGATGACGCTTGGAAAAAGGCTTGCGTTGCAGGGATTCAGGGTCATAAGCCTTGACATGAGTTCTCATGGTGACAATAGGGAGAGATTCCACCTAGGGAGAAATGCTGAATACTTTATGGAGGGAGTCAAATGGATGCGCATACAGGGGGTAAGAAGCGTTGGTCTTCTTGGGCATAGCCTGGGCGCCTCATCAGCAATGCTTGCACTAGCAGGATATAACAGCAACATTGAAGAGACATTCTATAAATTGGTTGACGAAGCAAGAAGGATTCAAAAGACTCCAGGCCAGAATCAGATAAATATGATAAGTAAACTCTACAAAAGACTAAAGCAGTTAATCCTATCAGGTCTTGAAGAGCGCAGAAGGTCTGCTATACTGAGAGTTGACTGCGCAGTGCTTCTTGCACCGCCGCTTGGGGTTCAGGCAGCAGTTTCACCTAAAATACTTAAAATGATTGACATGTTCAAATGGAAAGTGCCCTCTACTAACTTGATGCCCCTGAAATCTTTGTATAAGCCTTTAAGCTGGGGCATCCTAAAAGTCATGAATGCGCAATCACAAATGCAGCTAGGCAAAAACCAATTGATGCATGATGTTGCCACAAAAAGCGGTGAGTTTAGGCATCTAAGCGCAGTATTCTCTGATTACTATGACTTTTTGAACTATCTGCGGGAGGTCAATAACCCTTATGAATTCATGGAGTGCCTGCATTATCTTTGCTCTGTGGAGTCCTCAATGAGCTCTCATGACCCTAACCAAAACTATAAAAAAATAGAAGAGCATAGGTTCTTCGCTTATTATAGAGACCATATCATACGCTCAGTGCCTAAGCTGGTTGCCTTTGGCGATAAGGATGAGATGCTCCACACTGCAAACCACTCTGCCAGAAATAAGCTTCGGGATCATTTCCTTGATTTTGGAGCCGCAAAAATCCTTGAATATCGGGATGTCTCACACACGCTCATCACTGAAAGCCGCAAAGTATTAGGCGGCTCTGTTTTGCCTGTTGGCTCATTTGAAGCTGGCAAGCTTCCTGACCTTCACTACAACGTATTCAATTTCCTGAATGCCTATCTTCCAGCAGGAAACCTGCCTGGCTATGCTCCTGTCCTGAGAAGCACGGTTAATCCGTAATACTTCACTATCCTGAAAGCTACTATTCTCATCACCCCTCCGCCACTCCAAAACTCCACTCCTGAGCAGCGCGTAATCAGGAGGCAATCGCCACGCCAATGCAGCCCCCTTTTTTTCTTTCCTTCCTCGGAATTGGCAAGTGCACAACAGCCCCTAAGTTGAGTTGAAGCCTTATTCAAGTGAGCCGAAAGCACGACGGACGGGTATGCAGCCTTTTTTTTCTTTCCCTCCTCGGAATTATACAGTTTCTGTTTAGTGATGTCAGCGAGCCGCCTGAAGACTATTTTTGGATAGGAACTGAGAGCAACAAGCGAGCGGGGGCTGATTCAGGAAGCCATCAGCAAGTTCTGGGCGCACCAGAGAATAAAGAGATATGGGGAAGCTCAGGCATAACATCAGCGATGAGCAAAAAAGGGGCAAGAGTTATGCAACACACAATTACAAACAAAAGATAGTTTTTTATAAGATGCCAGATGTGGTTCACTATAGTTTAGGTTGCCTTATGCTGAAGCGTATTGAACTGGTAATCGCATTGCTTGCTCTGCTGTTTGCTGCAGGCTGCGGGGAGAAAGAGGTGGACCCTGCTGTCGTTGACTTCGCACAGTGCCTGTATGATTCAGGGATGGTGATGTATGGGGCATACTGGTGCCCGCACTGCAAGGAAATAAAAGACCAATTCGGCGGGGCATTCAACCTGATCAATTATGTCGAGTGCGACCCTAACAGCAAAAACGGCAGGCCTGACCTTTGCCTTGAGCAAGGGATTGAGAGCTACCCAACATTTATACTTGCAGATGGCGAGAGGCTTTTAGGAGCGCAGTCATTCTCGGCATTTGCTGCAAAGACAGGCTGTGCTGCGCCGTAGGAGCCATCAATGGTAGACATCACCCTTCCGACAATCCCCGTCGTCTTGTCCACAGCTGCGGTTGATGCCATCAATCCCTGCGCTATAGGGGTTCTTGTGATTCTTCTTGCCACACTTCTGGAATTGTCTTCTGACAAAAGGCGGATGCTTGCTATCGGGCTAATCTATATCTCTTCGGTATATGTAACCTACCTTGCCGCAGGCTTAGGCCTTCTTGTTTTCATCCAGCAGCTTGGCGTCAGCACGCAGCTTACCTGGATTGTTGCGGTGGTGGTGATTGTCTTAGGGTTGATTGAGCTGAAGGACGCTTTCTGGCAGGGGAAGGGCATCTCGCTGCAGATACCAAAGAAGCATGCGAAGAAGCTTATGGAGATGATCCATAAGGTCAGTGTTCCAGGAGCAATAGGCCTAGGGATGTTTGTCGCTGCAGTGGAATTGCCCTGCACCGGCGGGCCGTATCTGGCCATCACTACAGTTCTTGCTCGCATGGGATTGTCATGGGATGCGTTCTTCCTGCTTGTGCTGTACAATTTTATATTTATATTGCCGTTGCTTGTAATCCTTGTTCTGGTCTATTTCTTTGAGAATGCACTTGGCATAAGGGAATGGAAGGAGCGCCATAAAAAGTGGATGCGCCTTGCCATGGGGCTTGTGATGATAAGTCTTGGTATCGTGCTTCTGCTGTGGGCGATGGGAGTTATAGGCTTGAGCTTTTAGTATTATGGAGAATTGCGGTACTCCTTCACTCTCATTGAAAATTCCGAGGTAAACCAAAAAAAAACTCAGTTGGCCAGCAGGGCATGTGTTGCAGCCATCGCCGCAGTGTAGCGCGCTGCTACTTGCGGGCATGAAGGATGGGCGCGGGCAGCAGTGCACGACGGAATTTCCACCATCCGGATTTGCAGCACAAACAAAGGAGGAAAGAAAGACAAAGTGATCGGATGAGAAAGAAGCCACAGGCAATGAGCTTTTAGGGAATGCATTTTTTCGGGAATGATGCCCGCCAAAACTGCAAAGAGGAAGGCAAACTCCCTAATGGTGAAGTACTACGAATTGCGTTGACCAGGTGACACCGCCATTGACCTGCATTGGCTGGCACTTCCCGACGCAATAGTATCACTCATGTTTATCTTTTTCGAAAGGGCATGTTACAACACTCAACCGAAAAAAAGCATCAGATATACCCGTTCTTCCTCAGATTCCTCTCAATCCTTTGCAGGACAGGCTCTTCAGATACCCCTAGCTTCCCTCCGGTGATTTGCTCATAGGCCTTGTTGTAGCGAAGGACAGCCTCAATCTTCACCTCATCAGGGATAACAGGAACGGGCCCATCACCCATGAATCCTTTCGATATCAGCCATGCCCTTAAGTATTCCTTATCCAAAGGGCGCTGCTCCTCACCTTTGTCGAACAGCTTCTGATAGGTGTCTTTGTACCAGAACCGTGACGAGTCAGGGGTATGAATCTCATCAACAACTAAAAGCTTGCCGTTATCGTCACCAAACTCATACTTCGTGTCAACCAGGATTAGCCCTTGCCGCGAGCACCAGTCAGAGCCAATAGCAAAAAGTGCAAGAGCATACTGCTCCATCTGCTCGTACACAGGTTTGGTGATGATATTCATGGAGAGGATTTCCTCCCGCGAGATGGACAGGTCATGGCCCGACGCAGCCTTTGTAGAGGGAGTGATGATAGGGCCAGCAAGCTTCTGGTACTTCCTGATGCCAGGCGGAAGCGCAATACCTGATATCGCCTTCCCGGCAGCATAGTCTCGCCATGCGGACCCTGCTAAGTATCCCCTGACAACCATCTCAATAGGATGCACCCTGCACTCCTTATGCACCACAACGCTTGGGTCAGGCGTATCAAGCAGGGCATTAGGAACAGCGTTCATGGTTTTCCCAAACCAGAATGCAGAAAGCTGCGTCAAAAGCTGCCCCTTGAAGGGCAGTGTCGTTAGCACCTTATCAAACGCAGAGATGCGGTCAGTAGCGATGATGACGCGCTTCCCCGAAGCTATATAGCTGTCACGCACCTTTCCCTGATACCTTTTCCCAAAAGGAAAATCCGTCTTTAAAAGGGTGTTGCCTAGATTCTGCCTGATGCTCCCTTTAGTTATCATCGTTTCCCGCCTGCTTTCAGTTGCTCCCTATATAATACAAGCTGCTCTGTCAGCATGTCCTGCTCATTGATGATCTCTATTGCAGCAAGCGCAGCATTCACTCCTGAATTGAGGCCAACCCACAATCCATGGTCGCTGTGCTTCAGCAGGCTTAGTGCTGCATCTGCAGCATTGTCCTCCTGAAGAAGAAGCGGGCAGTAGACAATAAGCTCATCCCTCTTTTCCAGAGGCTCATCAAAACACACAAATGCAAGGTTGACGGCATCAGGAACAGGGCTATAAGCAAAGCGATGGTCAATCCCGAAAAGCTCAATCACCTTTCGTGCAGCAGCCAGCTGCTCATTGTTCTGGTCGCCGATGAGGGCCACCGCCCTGTAGCTCTTCAGAATCTTCACTGCATTTGCCGTTGCCATTGCAGCACTATCTACGCCAACGCAAAGCACGGGGTACCCTTTCGGCATCTGCGAGATGGAGAGCAGCGCGTCAAGCCCCTGGTAAGCTGCTCCCACAGGCACACCAATGACTGGCTTCAGCGAGCGGGAAGCGATGACACCAGGCAGCGCGGCACTAAGCCCTGCACCAGCTATAATGATATCAGCATCGCTTGCATCAACAATCTCACTCACCTGCGAGCCATTGCGATGCACAGAACACACCTGCATCTCAGTAGCGACGCCGGCTTTCTTCAGGCCCGCCTCAATCACCGAGTAGACCCTCTTGTCCGATGCTGAACCAAAAATGATAAGCGCTTTTCCCATGTTATACCACCTCATACTGCTGGTAATGCCTGCTGCACAGCAGCCTCTCGGCTATCTCCCTGGCCTGTGCCTTATCCTGCCTCTCAAATGCAAGCAGCCATAACGTCCCTTTCCTCATGGAATAAATTGCGGTGAAGCCCAGCCGCTCACGAAGGACTGAAAGGATGCCTGAGCAGGAATCATCTTTTTCCGTCACTAGCACGCCAGTCTCGCCACCAGCGGGAGCAATCACCCTGCCCTTTTCACCAATCACAAAGCTGTGCTTGTTGGCATTCACAAGGATATCGGTCCTGCCAAGTTTCTCCTCATACTCTCTGGCTGAATCATCAACAGCAAAGCAATAATACTCTCTTCTTTTCACCCCATTCAGAGAAGAGAATCCCATCCTTTTCAGGGTATGAAAAGCAGTGATAGCGGTGGTATCTGGAACGTTCAGGCCCACAAGCAGCTCTATTTCCCCCATTCACCTGCACCCCTGGTCAAGATACTGCTTCATAGAGGAGAATATCGCCTGTGCTGGCGCTGCGCTGCCCCATGCATCAAAGTTCCCTTTCTCTTTTGACGGAAGCTGCCTCACAAACGACGCGCGCTCAGGATGCGGCATGATAGCCATGGCATTGCCTGCTTCATTGGTCAATGCTGCTATGTTTGCCATGGAGCCGTTGGGATTCACCGGAAAACCATGAGCAACATTCCCTTCCTTATCGCAATACTCAAAAGCAACCTGCCCTTTTTTCAACAGACTTTCAGCAAGTCCTTTTTCAGATGACACAAACCTGCCCTCTCCGTGGGCTATAGGGATGGCTATGACCTCATCAACTAAAGCAGTGAAGCAGCCATTCTTTCCTGCCTTCCTAAGACATACCCATGTGCAATAATATCCTGCTACAAAGGGGTTCCTGTTTGGTGCAAGCGCAAATGCCGCATCCTGAGTTTCTAATGGCACAATCCCCGCCTCAATCAGCACCTGCGCTCCGTTGCAGATGCCAAGCACCGGCTTTCCTGCATCAGCCATTGAACGGAGCTGTGCAACGATAGGATCCCTTGCGGCAATGACGCCTGCCCTGATGCGGTCTTCATAGCTCCACCCTCCTGCAATGACTGCCCCTTCCATTCCCGAGAGCCTTTCAGGCTGGTTCCACCGCACAAGCTCTGCGGCAAGCCCGCCTGCCGCAAGGGCACTCATAGTCTCATCCTCGCAATTCGTTCCAGGAAAACAGATGACTGCAATCCTATGCTTTTTCATTGTTCATACCAGCGCCAGATGCTTGATCTTCTCAAAGAGGTTTTCTGCCGTCTCATCGTCTGCTGTCATCGTCTTTATTGCCCTGCTGCACTTATCAACAAGCGCTGTAAATGTGCTCTCAAGCCTCTCAGCATATTTGCTTTCCTCAATCCAGTTTATGCGTCTCGCATCCATCTTTTGCGCCCGCAGAGCAAGGTCAGCTTCTATCTCGACAAGCGAGTTTGCGCTGCGTATCAGAAGGTTGCATTTCAGCATGATAGAGTCAAGCATCTTGATTATCTCATGCTCAATCTTGCGCTCCTGCTCTGTTGACAACACCTGCAGCCTTCGTACGATCGTCTCAGCACCCTGGTCATCAGCGTATATCTTGTTCGTCAACTCAGCAATGTTATTGGAAAAATTGCCCTTTGCTATCGCAATTGCGATATCCTGATAGCCCTGCCTAATAAGCTCTGGGGGTTTCCTGTTATCAACAAGCTCTCGTAATGCTATCACTCCTTTAGTGAGCGTGGCAAGGCCTGTACTTTCATCAGCTATCACCTGGTCCAGGCGGGCAACAAGCACCCGCATGTCATGCTCAAGCGCTTTCAATTGGTTGATTGTCTGCTCATTGGTCATTGCAATGCTTCCGCCAGGCCCGTTGCCCATGCCTGCTTCATGCCCTCAAGAGTGATATCAGCGATAACATCTCCCCTCTTAATAATGCGAAGTGAACTCCCTTTTGTCACGCCAAGCCTGATGGGGCTGGCACCCTGCATCTCAACTAAGGAAAGAAGCGCATGCTCATCATCAGGTGACACTTCAACTACGAATCCAGACGACTCGCTGAACAATGCCTTATCGGCTCTCAGGGATGAAAACGAGAGGTCTATCTCTGCCCCTATCCTGCCATCAGCTTCTCCCCCGATGGCCATCTCGGCAACCGTCGTTACCATGCCTCCGTCAGAGATGTCATGGCAGCTTGCAAGCAGGCGAGCATCAATGGCATCAATCACAGCATACAGCCTTTTCCTCTCCTTGGTAAACTCTATTATGGGAATCTTCGCCCCAAGCTCGCCGAGCGTCTGATAATAGGCGGAGCCACCTAGCTCATCCTTTCGCTCGCCGAGCAGATACAGGATGTTTCCCTTGCCCTTGAACTGCATGGTGATTGCCTTGCTGTAGTCAGCAAGCACCCCGAGGCAGGCGATGATAGGAGAAGGATCAATGGCTTTTCCTTTCGCTGATTCATTGTAGAAGGAAACGTTGCCTGACACAAACGGCACGGGCTCTGTTGTTCCCTTGAGGTACAGGTTGCGAGCTGCATCCCCTATCCCCTTCAATCCCTCGACAAAGTCATGCATGGCAAACGGGTCTTCAGGATTGCCATAATTCAGGCAGTCCGTCATAGCGTAAGGAACAGCGCCGACGCAAGCGACATTGCGCATGGCCTCAGCAACGGCATTCACTGCGCCCATATAGGGGTCTATGCGCGTATAAAGGGGATTGGCATCAACAGACAATGCTATTCCATGCTTTTTGCCAGGAATCGGCGCCTGAACTCCAGCATCAGCTTCTCCAGGGCGGATGATGGCAAGCCCCTGCACCTCGGTATCGTAGTGTTTGTACACCTTTGCCCTCGAGGCGACATTTGGGTGGTGCAGCACAGCAAGGATTGCCTGCTGGTAATCGGCTGGCTCTGCCAGGTCAGGCTCAGCAAACCGCCGCTGAGGCTTCTTCACCTCCCGATCATAGCATATCCCTGAGGTGACAGCATCAATTGGCGCATGGCACACCACCTCGCCGTTATGGGTCATGACAAAATCCCTTGCTTTTGTCACCTTTCCCACAACGCGAGCGCAAGCTCCCTCAGCAACACATGGAAGCTCAAACTCCTCATTATAGCTCTTCAGGATTTCAGGAGTGAATGATTTCGGGCTTACCCAGGTGAAGCGCTCCTGCGTCTCAGCTGCCGCTATCACGTGCGCCGGAAGGCCAGGCACCGACACGTGAACTTTTGAAAGGTCAATCTCTGCGCCGTACCCGCCTGACTCGCACATCTCAGCTACAGAGGTCATGATGCCTCCAGCGCCCATGTCCTTGAATCCTAAGGTGATGCCTTTGTTTCGCGCCTTCTCAAACACCGCATAGCTCGCCCGAAACAGCATGTTCTTGAGGAAGGGGTCAGGCACCTGCACCGCGCTCTTGTTTGACTGCTCCTGCTCATCATCAAGAATCACTGAAGCAAACGCTGCTCCGCCAAAGCCTGAGGCATCGGTTGCCTTGCCAACGACGATGATGTCAAATCCTTCAGCATCTTTAGGCGCCTTTGAGTGGATGACGTCTTTCTCCTTCACAAGCCCCAGGCACACCACGTTCACCAGGCAGTTATCGTCAAACGAGTCATTGAAAGAGATGTCGCCAGCCAGATTCGCAACACCCAAAGGATTGCCGTATCCTGCTATCCCGTCAACAACGGCATTTGCTATGTAGCGGACTCTGTTTTTGTTCTTCCCGTACGGATTGCCAAAGCGCAGGGGGTCAGCTGTAGCAATAACCTTTGCCCCCATGCACAGGACATCCCGCGTTATCCCCCCTATGCCGGTTGCAGCACCTTCATAGGGAACGATTTGGGAAGGGTGGTTGTGCGATTCGTGAGCAAACACTATGCCATATTTTTCCCCGTCAATAGTCCCTAGCTCGACAATGCCTGCATCCTCCTCAGGCCCCTGAATGACCTTGCTGCCCTGTGTTGGAAGATGCTTCTTCAGCAGGTGCCGTGATGACTTATAGGAGCAGTGCTCGCTCCACTCAATATTAAAGACGTGCAGCTCAGTAAGGGTTGGGTCTCTTCCTATCAACTCAGCCACTTTCCGTGCCTCGGCTGTTGTCAGGCTTAGCTCATTTTTTCTTAGGAATGACCGCAATTCCTCTTCAGCATACGTCGTTACTGGTATTGTCTCAACCGCCACAGAACCCACCGTGAACCCCTCAATGGAATGGATGTCATCGCTTTTTTAAAGCTTTTGAAAATAAAATTTGAAGTATTGCCGTCGGATTGTATCACAATATTTATATATGAAGCAGCATCGTAAGGAATGCTAATTCTAAACAGACGAAGTGAGGATTTACGCAATCAGCAGGTTACCCCTCAAAACGTGGATGTCTTGGTGATGGCTCAGCCACAAGGGCAATCTCAATGCTCGAAAGGGGGTGCTCTCTGTGCCTGAATATAGAGGGGTGATGATGCCAGACATCACTGGCTTTGATAGATTCACGCCTTATCAGAGAGGTGAGCTTGTTAATACTTTATTTTCATACCTAGGATTAGGGAAATTGAAAGAGACCGTAGAGCAGAATGCAGCTGAGCATCCTCTCTATAACCAGAATCCGGATATTCTGGATGCGATGAGACATGGAAGGAGTTATAAATCTGCGAATTTTTTAGTGACTATTGAATATAAGAGGAGAGATGGGTATGATAAAATGGCAGTCGAGGGAAGGGTGGAGATTCTGTATGATCTCATGCTGCAGAATCCAATAATGCGGGGTGCTGTGCTTTGCCATGCGGATTATTTTACATCCCTCAACGAATCACTGGAGAGAAAAATTCAAGACGCCACGAAACCTGATGAGCCTGATGAAATGCCCATGGCAGCATAACGGCCTACTGCCCTTCATACATTCCCTTCACCTCAGCCAATGTAGCAGCCTCCCGTGCTGGCTTATCCTCTCTCAATCGCAATAATCTGGGAAACCGCAGCGCAAACCCTGAGTTGTACGCAGTGCTCTTCTGGACCTCCTCAAACGCCACCTCAACAACAACCCTTGGCTTCAGAAACACTGCATTCCCGGATTCCCTGACAATCAGCGGCTTGAGAAGCGTGGTTAGTTCCTGAAACGTGACGCCTGAGCCCTCAAGCTCCTTGATGCCTGTCCCTACCCTGCCCACTTCCCTGTAGGAGTTCCCATCCCTGCACGACAGCAGAAATGAGGACAGCCATGATACTCTCCTCCCTTCACCCCACGTCGCTGCGGTAATCACCAGGTCAAGAGGATCAAGTGTAGGCTTGATTTTCACCCCAAACCCGACCCGTGAGCCTGGCTTATACGGTGCAGCAAGGTTCTTTCCCATGATGCCCTCATTTCCCAGCGAGAGCGCCTTCTTGTAGAAATTTTCGACAGCTTCCTCAGAGTCAGTGATGATTTGCTCTGCAAGCTGCAGCCTTCCTGATGCCGGAGAGACGACCTGCTCAATAGCCTTCCTGCGCTCGCTGAATGGCGAATCAATCATGCTCTTCCCGTTCAATGCAAGGATGTCAAACACGTTCACCATGACAGGCACTGACTGCACAAGCTCAGCTATGTCATATTTCCTCTTGATTCTCTGTGATATATCCTGAAATGGCTTCCACTTCCCTGTTGCTTGGTCAATCCCTATCACCTCAGCATCAAGAATGGCATCCTTGGCATGGACGTGCTCGGCTATGGCGGCAATGATGTCAGGAAACTGCACCGTGACGTTCTCAAGCCTGCGGGTGAATAAGGTGACCTCTTTGCCTTTCTTATGGATGTTCAGACGAAAGCCATCATACTTGAACTCAAACGCAGCAGGTTTTCCCACGCGTGAAAATGCATCAGCAATTCCTTTAGCTTTCTGGAACAGCATCACCTTCAGGGGAATACCGACAGCAAGCGAGATGGAGGAAAGCGCTTCCCTTCCCTTTTTGGCAGCCTGAGCAACAACACCAAAGTCATTGGCAAGGTCATAGGCATGCTGCACCTCATCAACAATCTGGCTATACTCCTTCCTGTGCTCATCAGCAACAACTGCAGCCTGCTTACCACTATCATAGATGAGGTGCGCTTCCTTTGAGAAGAACGCCCACACGATGGCATCGCGGATGGTGCAGTCGGCTGCCCCGACGCGCAATTCCTCCAAAAGCAGCCGCACAAGATATTTTGCCTCACCTGCTGATGCAGAGGCAAGCACCTCGGATATCAAGTCAACCTTCTTTGCTACGGCTCCATGGCCTTCCATGGTGGCAAGCTTCTGCAAGGTATTAAGCACTTTTGCTACAGACAGCCTGCCTGAAGATCCTAACGTCGTCTGCAATCTCCTGCCTATGAGTTGCTCAGCAGCAATCCCAAGGTCGCCAGTCTTCTTCCATGCATCCTCAACCTTCTGCTGCGACGATCCGCTTGCCCTGATGATTGTCTTGGCGACCGTCTTAGCAGCAACCCCTGCCTTTCGCTCATCGCCAGCAGAAAACACCTTTCCCTGCAAAAGCAGCAGCACACGAGACAGGTCATCGGCTGGTGTCCTCTTCAGAAGCTCTGCGATAAAGAATGTCTTCTCAAGCCGCTTGGAGGTAGACTCAAGCTGCTCATACACCGCAACAAGCCCTGCATAATCCATGCCTCTAACAGAGTCAGCGGCATTTTAAATGTATATCGGATGGTGGTAGTACTTCACCATCATGAAGCCTGCAACTCTGTTGCATGGCCAGAGACGCTAGTCTCGCTGCCTGCGACCATGTCGCATGGCCAGAAACCTACGAGAGCGCAGCTCGAGCGTGAGCTATTGAGCGCAAGTTCATCTGCGCAAGTTTCGCTGGTCTGCCCCGATTGTAGCGTGGCATGGGCATCATTCCCGAAAAAGGGCATTCCCTAAAAACTCATTGCCTATGGCTTCTTTCTCATCCGAGCCCTTTGTTTTTTTCCTCCTTTGTTTGTGCTGCAAATCCTGATGATGGAAATTCCGTTGTGCACTATATTGTCGCCCATCCTTCATCCACGCAAGTAGCAGCGCTCTAATACTGAGGCGATGGCTG
>DUKR01000085.1:5696-10634 GCA_013329175.1 Candidatus Woesearchaeota archaeon | reverse complement strand
ATGCCCTTGCCAGCAAGCGCAGCCAGAGCCGTTTTTGTTTTCACTTCTTTTCCTTCACTTTTTTTCTTCTTTTCTTTCTTCACTCTTTTTCTTCGTTTTTGTTCTCCTTCGGAAAGTGCAATGAGAGGATAACCTGAATCAAAAGAGATGAAGTTACGAATTGAGTGTGGAAGCGATGAGATGAGAGATATTGCCTTTTTTTGAATGAGCTTTTGTGGAATGCCAACCTCCCATGAGCCTACCTGCTTTATATCCCTCAAAGCTTGCCACTCATGGCTATCCAACGAGCCTGCTTCCTTCCTCCCGACGGGGCTTTTCAGAAGAGTGAAGGAGTATGGATGTTGTGTGCACTCACTACCGACAACTATAAAAACCCTTTTCACAAAATCTCAGGCTATGGATGTCTTTGAGGCAATACATAAGCGCCGTTCTATACGAAAATACACCGACCAGCCCGTTGAATGGGATAAAGTCGTCCATATCCTTGAGGCAGGAAGGCTGGCGCCTAATGCAGGCAACCTCTGCAACTTCAAGTTCGTCGCTGTAAGGGAGGACGCCATCAGAAAGCTCATGGCAAAGGCCTGCTATAACCAAGAATGGATGGAGCAGGCTCCAATCCACATTATGGTCTGCACCGAGCCTGACAAGTCAAAGCGCTTCTACGGCCTTCGCGGAGAGCGCTTCTACGTCATCCAGGATTGTGCTGCAGCAGCTGAAAATATGCTCATTGCAGCAACTGCCCTTGGATTGGGCTCCTGCTGGGTCTCAGCCTTTGACGAGGAGCGCCTTAGGAGAATCCACAACCTTCCCGAGCAGGTCATTGTCCAGATGGTCATTACCATTGGCTACCCAGCAGAAGAGCCTGAGATGCCTCCCAAGAACACCCTTGAGTGGCTCACCTTTGTCGAGAGGTGGGGCCAGAAGAAGAATCTGCCTCCATCAACCATGGGCTGGTGGAGCGTGCGCCTTGAACGAGGGTTAAAGGAAGGAGAGAAAGGCATACGCAAGCTCATCCAGAAACTGCTTGAGAACTGGAAGAAAAAAAAAGGATAGCTAGGCTACATCGGGCAGTTGATGCCCATTAGCAGATTAATTATACTTTGGAAAGATTTGATTGAGCCTTACCCATATTCTCGTTCCTTGTCAGTGGATTCCTGTTCTACCCTGCCTTTGCTTCTCTACTACTTTATCAAGGAAGGCTCCTATAAAGTGCTCAAGGGTGAAGGGGTTCCTAATGTTCGTGTCATGGCCCGCATCAGGAACAATTACCAATTTTGCATGTTTCACCGACTGAAACATCTTCCTGACGTCGGCTTCTGGTGTCCTCTTGTCCCTCTGCCCCTCTATCACTAAGGTGGGAACAGAAATGTCCCTAAGCACGCTTTTTTCATCAAATCCAAGCATTTCATAAAGGATTGCAAGAATGCTCTTCAGTTGTGTTTCCCTTGCTCCCTGAAGCCAGCAAAAAATATCATGATGGCTGGAAAGTTTTGTGAAGTCAACATATGGCAGATGTTTTTTTGAGGTATGCATATTGCCAAGCATAAACCGCAAAAGATGCTTCATGAGGGGAATTGCCCTTGTCCTGGCAAAAAATGGGATATGCTTGACAGGGTTTTCATAGAGGGTATCAACAAGCACTAATGCCCTGACGTGCAGGGGATAGTAGTGATAGTAGGAGAGTGCAACCATCCCCCCAAAGGAGTGCCCAATAAGCACGATTTTGTTTTTTCGTTCAGCCTTTCGGATAGTTTCAATATCATCTGCATATGACCGAAAGCCGTACTGCTCAAGCCTCTCGGGGGATCCTGATTTGCCGTTACCCCTAAGGTCCTGCGAGATGATAGCAAATCCTTTTTTGTGAAGGTAATCTGCCTCCTTGCTCCAGGCCGTGTGGTTATGGGGCCAGCCATGGAGAAAATAAAGGCATTCTCTCTTTGCCTGTTTCATCAGATAGTAGAGGGGAAAGCCATCAGAGGACATGGCATATCTTAAGGGCATAGCAATAATATGGAGAAAAGAGTATAAATAACATACGGAAGCGGGGTGATACCTTACTCTCCTGAAATGTTATCGGGATACGCAATTGCATGAAGCTAGGAGGGAAGTATTATGCAAGCTCGTGCCCAGGTAACGGCCAGTCCAAAAATGCCAGTCAAAAAGGCCAATGCCGCTTCTCTCCTCATTTTCCATAGCAATGCGTGATTCCCTCCTTTTCTTTCATGCCACCTTGCACTTTTAGATTCCGATGAGGGAAAAAAGGCTGCGCTGGCGGTAGGCCATAGGCTCAGTATTGAGCGATGCTACTGTTCTCTCTCCTCCTTCCTGCGGTAAAATTGACGACAATAATCCCGTCGTGCACTGCTGCCCTCGCTCATCCTTCAATCCCGCCAGCGCAGCCAGAGCCGTTTTTGTTTTCATCTTTTTTTTCTGCACTTTTTTTCTTCTTTTCTTTCTTCACTCTTTTTCTTCGTTTTTGTTCTCCTTCGGAATGTGCGATGAGAGGATAACATGAAACGAAAGGGATAAAGTTACCCGTTGTCCGTCGAGGCAAAGAAACGGCAGCTAATGCCTTTTTTCATAATGATGTTTGGGAGGAATGCCAGTTTACCATGAGCCTATCCACTCTTTATCCCTCAAAGCTTGCCACTCATGGCTATCACGATGAGCTCTTCAGGAGAGTGAAGGAGTACATGCCAGCACAACCTTTAAAATCCATGGCTCATGTAGCTAGAGAATGAAACCCATTATAGACCCCTACGGCTCTGAGCTGATTGCCGATTACCAGAAACTCATAACAGACTTTGGGCTTGAGCCATTCCCTGCGAACGCATTTCCCAATCCCAATCGCCTCATGCGAAGGAACATCATCTTTGCAGGAAGAGGGCTTGATGCCATTGCTAAAGCAATCAGGGAGCACAAGCCCTATTACGTGCTCACCGGCATCATGCCTACGGCAGAAAAGATCCATCTTGGCACAAAGATGGTGATTGAGCAGGTAAAATACTACCAGGATCACGGCGCAGAGACCTACGTCCTTGTCGCAGACCTTGAAGCGGCAGCAGCAAGAGAAGTCACCCTTGATGAAGCCAAAAACCGGGCCTTGGCATTCCACATCCCAGCATATATTGCTCTGGGCCTCAACCCAAAGAAAACGACGTTTTATTTCCAGTCAGAGAACAAGCAGGTGATGCATCTTGCCTACGAATTCTCCCATAAGATCACTCTCAACGAGTTCAGGGCAGTCTACGGCAATGCAGACCCCGCAAGGATTCTCTCAGCCCTCACCCAGGCAGGAGACATCCTCTATCCCCAGCTTGCAAAAAGGATGCCAGGCATCATCCCGACAGGGCCCGACCAGGACCCTCATCTGCGCCTGGCCAGGGACATCGTGCGGCGCTCAAGGGACAGGAAATTTATCATGCCAAGCTCTTCCTATCATAAGTTCATGCCTGCCCTCAACGGAGCAATGAAGATGTCCAAGTCCCATCCCGAGTCCTACGTTGAGCTTCCTGAAGAGGCATCCTCAATTAAAAAGAAGATCAACAGGGCATTGACAGGAGGAAGGGACACCCTTGAAGAGCACAAAAGGCTTGGCGCAGCCATTGAGAAGGACATGGTCTTTGAGCTATTGAAATTTCACCTCATTGAGGATGACCAAGAACTGCAGAGGATACACGGCAGCTACAAGGCAGGAACCATGGCCTCAGGCGAGATCAAGAGGATAGCAATAGAGCGGCTGACAGCTTTCATGGCGGATTTTGAGAAGAAGCTTGATGCAGCAAGAAAGCTGGTTGATAGGCTGGGGTTCGTACGATTCACCTGATGGGGGCTGATAGCGCTCAGGGAAGAAAGAGCTAATGGTCCATTCTGGGAAACAGCTTTCTTGCGACCCTGTGGGAGGTTCCATCTTTGGGCATCTGGTCACGCTCTGCGATGCCAGTATTCTTTAGATATATCTATAAACTTAGTTCTAACAGATGAATTTTTCCTCTATCCCATCCATAATCCGACAAGTCAATTTCTGGCGCAGGAAGGTTTAAAAGCCTTTGGTCGGTTATCTCTCTTTTACTTGCCTGCATAGCCACCATTGCCTTAGTCATTCCAGCACTTGCGCGACGTGTATAATCTATCACTTCCTTATTATTGGCGCCATACCGTTCTGCAAGGCGAGCTGCGGCTTCTAGGTAATTATCAACTAATGTTAGAGTTAGACAGATTACCCTCTTTTCCTCCGCCTGATCTTGGCTATCATCCCCGTGCAGATAATCATGCAGTGATTTTTCGAGGGTAGATAAATGTAAGAAATGTTGTGTGCCTATTTCCTCTCTTGTTGTAATCCCCACGGATAGCAATGCTTTTTTAAATTCTACATACTCGCCATGTCTACAGATTAAATTATACGCCCTTTCTGCATCTTCTCTGGTTGAATCAATGGGAAATGCGAATCCATGATCCCAATACTTAGCAACTGTACCTTTGTAGGTTTCCAACGCATGAGAAAAAGCAGCTCCAACGCCTGAGTAATTATACACAATTTTGTCAAGCTGATCAGAATTATTAGTCTTTGCTGGTGTGCTCCTTAATTGGCTGATGTTGGACCTGATAATTCCACGATCAACAGATTCTAGATATTTTAGGCTGCTTATTGCCTGATTAAGATTACCCTTCCGAATGCTATTTTCAATGTTGGTTAACTTCTCTTGGTATAACCGAGCTGCTGTCAGACTCTTTGATATCCCTTTTTGCCTTTCATGTTCAGGCAAAACGCACGTTGTCATTACGGTATCAAGATCCCGAACAATACTCCTAATGTTCGGGTCATCCATTATCCCCTCAGATTCGTTAAGGTAGGATTTGGCAAATCGTTCAAGACGAGTGACGTCAGAGATAAGGTTAATCCTGAGTTCCATGTTATCCACAAGCCATTGTGCCCTC
>DUKR01000085.1:0-5561 GCA_013329175.1 Candidatus Woesearchaeota archaeon | reverse complement strand
TTTGATTAAAGGTTGTTTTTTCACCTGAAATTATTGCTGCCAGTCTTTGCTTATAATGTTCCCTTACTCTCTCCTTGCTTCCGCTGAAATCAGGATCCTCTTTAATTCCTGCGTATGCCATAAGAGGCTTATCAGGGGTAGCAATAGTAATAGCATCAATGGTATGGCCAAGCTGTTCTGTCTTTTTATTCCTTGCATCGTGTTGTGCCTTAAAATTCTCATACTGTTCAATCAGACCTCTAACCGTAGCAGAAGGGTCATCAGAATGGGAATCTTTGGCGATAATATCTCTATCTGGAATCCCTCCATCTGGACTGCTTGATGCCTGAACCCTCAGATAATCCTCAATCCAAGCTGCAGTTTTCAGGCTATTTCCAAGAGAATTGACGTATGAAGCAACAGTAGAACCATGCCTAACTGAACCCTCAATGCCATCAATCCCTGTTTTGATATCATCAGGAGCTAAGGACAAAGAAGAAACAAGAAAATCATGCAGGCCTGAAAAGGCTGCAAGCCTTACAAATTTAGCCTCAATATCTTCATAGATAAACTGGCTACCAAAACCCATTGCAAGAGCCTTAATAGCCCCTCTCATCTTTTGCTCTAACGATACAACTGATTTCATCCTGCCCTGATAATATTCTATGTAGTGTTCCGCGCTCTCTGACAACAGGCGATTCAATCCATCTACTTCTGTTTCAGGTAAATAGTTTCTCAGGTTTTGAACTTCTGCCTGGTCATCACTTACTATCTTATTAGCAGAGCTGATATTGCCATACCCCTCAGCAAGCAATCTATTTTCTTCAACTTGAGCCTGCCTGCCTGCATGTTGAAGATTTAAGCTATATGCAATCCTCGATTCACTGCTTTCAAAATCCATAGGTTTAATCCCAAAAGCCCTCCCAACATTAGGGTTAAGAAAGCATGAAACATCTAAATTAATAGCAAGCCCTCCTGCAAGCCCTGCCATTTTTTAAGAATATTCTCGTGCACTCTCTACATTATTGCTTGCTTTTTGATTCAACTCTTTAATGCTCTCAATAATTTCTTGCTGCTTCGCCTGGTACTCACTGGCAAGCCTTGTAATGGTTGCATCAAGATCAGATATTTTCCTTGAGTAATCAGCATAATACCCTCCGACCTGAGAATGAGGGCTAGGGAAGATTAGCCTTTTCGAGGGATTCTTATTTTGGTAATGATTCTTATTTTGGTAATGGTAAACATGATTTTTTTCAAGAAACTCCAAGAGTTTGGCAAGGTATTCCTTAGCTATCTTAGGCCCTCCAATTTTATCACGCAAACCCTGCTCTCTTTCAGGTGAGAGTGCGATAGTTTCCAGAGATTCCGACGAGAGCGTAGCGCCATCAAGAGATATTCCGTCAACGTGGTCCTTAATAGATGTTACAGCTGAACCAACATTTTTTAAAATAAATTTAGCTAGATAGGAAAAAGCAGAATTTACCCGTGTTCTTGCTTCCTTGCTGGGATCTTCAAATGGAACATACTTAAATCTTGCACCCCTAGAACTTTGTTCGAATTCCGTTAAGCCTTTAGACGCATGAATAACCTCTCCCAATCGAGATATTAAACCTGGTAAGTCTCCTGTAGAATCATCATACTCCTTCAGGCTATCAATACTTTTTCCTAAACAATCAGATAGCTCGTTGTACGTTGTAATAAGATCACTTGCCCTTCTTTTTTCAGCATCTGTTAATGCCGCCTTGTCTGGACCCCTTGCCCTTCTTGTAGATGGTGGTGCTTCTGTTTTTAGTTCAGGTTTCCCAAAGAATCTATTTTTCAAATAGGTAGGACTCGTTAGACGATCAAATCCCCTTAGAAACGATAACAACCACGAATAATGTATTCTAGCCATGGTATTAAGGGAAAAATTCCGCCCTATAAAAACATTACTGAGCAGTACTCACCTGATGCTGAGCCATCTCAAATCATATTTTTAAATCAGCTATTTTTGTTTACTTGAATGCCAAACCCTCAGGCAATCCTTGCAGGAGACATCATAAGAAGCCATAGAGCCTTGAAAGCAAATGACCTCCTTTTTAATCCTGACAACAATACTGTCTATTTGCTTGCCCGTGAATTTAGAGAGAATATAAAAGACGACAAGCCACTGCTTTCCTGTTCTGGCAATACCTGTGAATATAGGCCATTTCCGCAAGGCATGGTTTTTGCTGGAGAAGCACACTATAATCCAGAAATGTATCCGAATCTTGCTGAGTCTGTACAACAAGGGAAAATTTCTCCTGTTGAACTTATTGGTGAGGGATTCGTCTTCACACGCAGAGGGAGTCAAGAGGGGTGGGCTGCAGTTACTCCTTATGACGATGAGGGACAAAGGAAGGTTATGGTATTTGATACCTACTTCAGGATGAAGTATGGAGTGCCTATTAAAGAGGGAAAATTGAGTGGACGTGAAGCAACGCAAATTCTTCATAGGCACGAGCCTTATGCACTCCAGCGTAGGCTTTGCCTTCAAGATACCCTGGAATACATGACAGGAGAACATTTAGGAGATGTTATCATTAATAGTAGTCTTAAAACTGCCTACCTGATCATAGGAAAAGAGAGCTCTCACTATGTTGCCTGGGAATACAAGGGTGGTGCAAAGAGCAAAATATCTATTGAGGAATGTGTAATCGGGAATGGTGAAGTAGCCTACAAGGGCATTGATGGGTATGTTACAGCAAGAATAAATCAGGAAAAGGGAAATACCCTTCCAAGTAGTACACTGCTTACTCAAGATTCTGAGCAATTGGTCACACAAATAGAGAATCTTATCAGGGGAAAGTTCGTAAGAAAAAGTGGTTCATCTAACCCTCCTCACCTCAAGCCTCTCCATCGCTAAAAGAGCCTCTTTCTCAGTCAGCAATTTGTTCTTTGCGCCATGATACTGGATGACTGATGAGGCATTCGCTTGCCCCATCTTCAAAGCTAACGTGATATCAGCCCTCTTGATGAAGCCAGCTAAAAAGCCTGCGCCGAATGCGTCCCCTGCACCTGTGGTCTCAACAACCTTCACCTTAGGAGGGGTGATGTGGTAGGCATTCCCAAGTTGATAGCACCAGGCTCCTTTCTTGCCGTCAGTAACAACGGCAATCTCAGGCCCAAGCGCCGTGAGGCTCTTTGCGAGGCTTGCAGGCTCTGCGCCCCGCACCAGGCACTTTGCCTCCTCCCTGTTCAGGATGAGGATGGTGGTAGAGGAGAGTACCCTGCGAAGACGCTTTGCGCCTTCCTTTGCCTGATAGAGGCTAGGATTGAAAGCGATGCTGATGCGCCTGCCTGCCGCAAACTCTGCAATCTTTTCAAGGCTTTTGTAAGATTCCCCCACCATAGATGAGAAATAGAACCATCGCGTGTGCCGAAGCGTTCTCCATGGCACCTCATCAGACTTCAGCTCATCGTTGAGACCCTTATAGGCTAGGATGGTTCTGTCATGCTCCTTTGAATCAAGGATGACAGAGTAGCCTGAGTTTCCCTCACCTCTCACCCCAAGACATCTCACCTTCTCGCGCATGAGCTCTCGTAGGATGATGTCGCCGTTCTCATCCTTTCCCATCTTGCCAAACCAGGCGACCTTATAGCCAAGCCTTCGCAAGGCAACAGCGACGTTTGTCCCTCCCCCTCCCGTCGTCACCTCAAACCTGTTGATGAGTATCTTTGCTCCGACAGGATATGCGATGAGTTTTGCCTCTCCCTTGCGCGTCTTCTTGTGGACCTGCTCAGAGAACTCGGTATGCGCAAAAAGGTCAACCGTTGCAGAACCCACCGTGATGACGTCATACATGGGCCATTCCCAAAGGAGCATGCTTTTTAAATCTTTGGAGGTAGCAGCACTCTAATACTGAGGCGATGGCTGCAACAAATACCCAGCGCAGGCGGAGCCTTTCTTTCTCCCTCATAATTAGCAAGTGCGCTATGCTCTGCAATACAAAGAATAAAGTTACGCACTGGTTGTGAAAGCATGCCCCCTTACATTTCGAGGGAACTTACTACCCGCATAATTAAGAGAATCAAATCAATAGAAAGAAAAAAAAGCTATATTCCTTCCTTGATTGCTGCCTGTGCTGCAGCAAGCCTCGCTATCGGCACCCTAAACGGTGAGCAGGAGACATAATCCAGTCCTATCCGATGAGCGAACTCAACAGACGCAGGATCCCCGCCATGCTCTCCGCATATGCCAAGGCTGATGCCCTTCTTTGCCGCTCGTGCCTTCTCAACGCAGATTTTCATAAGCAAGCCGACACCGCTCTGGTCAAGGCTCTGGAAGGGCTCAACAGCGTAGATGCCCATATCAACGTAGCCAGGCAGGAACTTGCCCGAGTCATCACGGGAAAAGCCGCAGGTCATCTGGGTTAAGTCGTTGGTGCCAAAAGAGAAAAAGTCGGCTATCGGGGCTATCTCGTCAGCAGTCAGTGCTGCGCGGGGAATCTCTATCATCGTGCCAACCTCATAGGTGATCGTCACGCCCTTCTCTTCCATCACTCCCCTGGCGGTCCTGTCCACTATCTCCTTTTGATGGGCAAACTCTTTCACGTGGCCAACAAGCGGAATCATGATTTCGGGAATGACCTCCTTGCCTTCCTCAAGCTTCACTTCAATGGCAGCCTCAATGATTGCCCGTGTCTGCATCTCGGTAATCTCCGGATAGGTTATGCCTAGGCGGCAGCCCCGGTGGCCAAGCATGGGGTTGAACTCATGCAGTGCATTGATGGTCTCCCTGAGCTTCTTCACAGGCACACTCATGCTTGCTGAAAGCTCCCTGATGTCCTTCTCTTCCTTAGGCAGGAACTCGTGCAACGGCGGGTCAAGGGTTCGTATCTTCACAGGCAGCCCGTCCATCACCCCAAAAATCGCCTTGAAATCCTCCTTCTGGTAGGGCAGAATTTTGTCAAGCGCAGCCCTCCTTCCCTCAAGGCTGTCTGCAAGGATCATTTCACGGACCGCTTTTATCCTGTCACCCTCAAAGAACATATGCTCGGTCCTGCACAGGCCAATGCCTTCAGCTCCAAACTCCCTTGCTTTCTTGGAGTCCTTAGGCGTGTCAGCATTGGTGCGAACACCCAGGCGCCGTGCCTTGTCAGCCCATGCCATAAAAGTGCCAAAATCGCCGGAAATGGTTGGGTCAACCACAGGTATCTGCCCGGCATAGACTGCACCAGTCGTCCCGTCAAGCGTTATCCATTCCCCTTCCTTGATGGTGACGCTGCCTGCAAAAAACTCTCCTGCCTCCTCGTTGATGATGATGTCAGAGCAGCCGGCAACGCAGCATTTGCCCATGCCTCTGGCAACCACTGCAGCATGGCTTGTCATGCCGCCGCGCGCAGTTAGTATGCCCTGGCTGGCATGCATCCCCTCAATGTCCTCAGGGCTTGTCTCAACCCTTACCAGAATGACCTTCTCCTTCTTCTGGGCTAGTTCATGCGCCCTCTCTGAAGAAAAGACAGCCGTGCCTACAGCTGCCCCAGGTGAAGCAGGAAGCCCCTTAGCGATTGCTTCAGCCTCCTTCACTGCAACGCTGTCAAGCTGCTTGTGCAGGAGCTGGT
>DUKR01000006.1:11699-26434 GCA_013329175.1 Candidatus Woesearchaeota archaeon | reverse complement strand
CCTTTTTTTCTTCACTTTTTTTCCTCGGAATTTCAAAGTGCTCTATGCCCAGCAATACAAAGGATGAAGTTACGCATTGGCTGTGGAAGCAAAAATGCTATAGCTATTGATTTCTATCTTATGAGCTTTTAGGGAATGCCAACGAGCCTGTATGCGTTATATCCTTCAAAGCTTCAACTCGTGGCTATCCAGCTAGCCTGCCCCCTTCCTCCCGATAGGGTTTCTCTGGATGGTGAACTATTACCACCCACCGAAAGTATTAAAAAGAAGAATAGTAAGAATCAGCCGTGGGAATCGGGTAATGTTGCAAAAAAGAGGCATTCGAGGTAGTTTTAATCTTTCTATCAATGCAATAGTCATTCTCGTCCTCGCTGTAGGGTTTCTGGCACTTGGGATAGGGCTTATTTCCAGCATGCAAAGCAAGGCAGAAAACAGGCTCGAAGAGGCATTAGGCACCTGCACTGCAGAGCCTTCACAAGACTATCGCCTGGCCGTGTCTCCTGAGTCTGTTGCTCTGAGGGACGGAAAGCCAAAGGTTGTTTGTTTAGGGTATTATCATACTGGAGAAACGCAGTATTGCAAGTTTGCAGTTGACCCTCCAGACGGGATTGAGATGAATTTTGGCTCATCACTCCTTGCCTCAGGAGAAACCATGAAAGCATTGATGCTCATCAATCCTGACTTTAGTTCTGCAAGTATCAATGTCATGGTATGGTGTGGCGCAGATTCTAGCAACCTTGAAACCCCTCCAGCCATGGCGCAAAAAAGCATTACCATAAGGCAGTAAAAAATGAAACCAGCAATACTAGCAATGTCCCTCTTTGCCCTTCTGCTCCTGCCTCTTTTTGCCTCTGCTGAAATCGCTCAGATTGTCCAGCGGGGATGGTTTTATGCTGATGATGACGTGGTTGAATTTAATGAGAAGTGTATTCACCCCTCGTGCCATCTCCAGATAGGAGAATACCGAGCAAATAATGTCAGAGGCGAGACAGTCAAAGGAAATCTGGTTGCGGCTATCAGGGCAGCTATCCCAAATAGTGAAGAAGTGACTGAAGTCAGGCTGAAGCTAGCTCCAAGCTCCGCCTTAAGTGATTCTACGGATTATGATGAGGATGTTCAATCAATAGGCATAGCTACAATGGACGAGAGCGCATGGGAAGATATCTCTCTCTCTGACTTTGTTAGCCAAAGCGGGAGTGTCAGCGATCAGTCACCCCTCTATCAATGGCATGAATCCATGGCAGATGGCCTTGATATCACTGCATTGAAAGACAGATTGGTAGATGAGGGGCTTGTCCTTTTTTCCATCTCGCCACTCGGTGAAGGCAAAACGGCCAACTACAAAAGGTTTCGGGCTATCATCGAAGTCAGGCGGGAAGGAGGGGGCGTTGCCAGTGCTGATGGAGCTACCATAGAAGGAGATGGACAAAGAGAAACGGTAACCGTAACAGGCATTACCACATCATTGCGGCCAGAAAGCGCAGCTAACAATAGGTTCAGCATTACCCTTCATGACCGTGTGAGGGGCAATCGGGGATGGGAATTTGGAACCAAAGTTGGAGACATGGTAGGGACCTCTTTCACCATAGTTTATCCCCCCCTGGAATACAACCCACGTCTCCAGATTCTCGCAGTTGCAATAGATACCATTGGCACAACAGCAGCAAGGCTCAGGCAGCAGACATTGACCTTCACCTTTTCAGATGGCTCATCTGTTGACGCCTATCTCCCTGGCTTATATATTCCCGCATCAAGGAATCTAAGATTATACCTTGACCTTCAGACTGGGCTTGCCTATTTTCAGGATCCAGGATTCAAAGAGCCCAACTATAACGGGAATGGGCAAAGGCTTTCCGCAGAAGAGATTTTGAGGGAATACGCAAACCACGACAGGTATCTTGCACGCTCAGTTCTCGAGATAGAAGACATTGATTCAGACAATGCAATAGGGAACAGCCACAACCTCCAATTCTATGTCATCAACAAGAATAATTATCAGGATGAAGGGCACATTGGTTCATTGACCAAAGGCAGCCAATACAACAGGGTAAGCGGCCAGGACAATATCATAGAAAACTCCTTTGAGATTCTTGCTGTTGGGGTAAACACCCTTGCGCAGGGGGCAGCAGGCGCAGGCCATATGATTATTGGTGAGCAAACCCTTACCATCAGGTTCAATGACGGTTCAGTAGTATCTGCCTATGTGCCAAGGGTCAATGTCCCTGTTGGCGCCAACAGGTTCAGGCTTTATATTGACCTTTTGACCGGTGATTCTTATTACCAGGATGCGGGCAAAGACGGCACAGGCATAAAATATACGGCAACAGACATAGCTGAGAACGCTGCCTTACTGGTTCAATTGCTTGCAAGAAGAGCAAACACGCAAGCAGCTACCCATGACAGGATATTAACCATTGAAGCCCTTGACTCCGCTGCCTATAATGGAAATACCCATGCATTTGGATTCACCATCCACCCTAATACTGCAGCAGTCTCAGGTGTCCCTGTAGGAAGGATTGCAAAAAACCAGCCTGACCATGCGTTCATTCTCAGCCAGCCAGGCACAACTATTTTTGATTCCCTTATCCAGACCCTTGCAGTTGCGATAAATGTAGGAAGCAATGAGGAAGTGAATATTGGAAGCCAGCGCATAAAGATAACTATTGAGAGAGCTAATGGAGCTCAGGAAGAGCATATCGCCTATATACCTGCAATACAACTCGAAAGTATCTCTGGCACAAGGCAGATAAGGCTCTACATAGGTACTGGCGGCTCAACCTATTATCACAAAGATCTCCTGACAGGCGAATTGTACAGCCCAGAAGCAATATTCAGGAGCCTCAGCATAATGGATGGGCAGATTGCAAGAAGATCTCCTTCACATGAGGACACCGAGGCTGTGAAAGCCAGGCTTTGCGAGGATGCATTAAGTTCAGAAACAGCTATAGTTACTCCCCTTAGAGTTAGCACCAGAAACAGCGGGGAAGTTGATGTGTGCATCAGTTTCTACAGCGAGACCAGGACAGCATGCGGCATAGCCGAGGATTATGAGGGTGTTGATGCTGATCCAAGGCTGTATATTGTGGAATCTGGAAGAAACAGCAAGTCATTAGTGAAGGTTGATGCAAGCGCGCCAAGCAACTATGAAGTGAGCATAAAATGTCTAGCAGCGAGTGTTGATGTTGATGAATATACGCCATTAATGCATCCGACAGTTGATGACCCAGCAGCAGTGGAAATGGCAACTGCCACTATTGAGGTGAGCTAAGGTGAGAGTCTTGCTTTTTATGGTTATCATGATGACGGTCATGCCTTTTGCATTTGCTGATGTGTTCAATGCCGAAACTTTGCAGAGGGTTTATGAGTTGGAGTCTGTTAGGCCCACATCCTTCCCTAATGATGATGCTCAGGTTGGGTATGTCATTATGGGTGATGGAAGCGCAAAGCAGGTTCACACCTACATCAGGTTTTCAGGAGAAGGCCTTGCTGAGGCCATTGGAGGCGATGAGCCAGTACAACTTGTATTAATGGCAAGGCTGGCAGAGGGAGCTGGAGCGATTGCCGACAGGGTTCCAATCGCATTTAATGTATTCGAACTCATGGGAGATTGGGGCAGCACACTTACATGGAACAATGCGCCACTATCAGGAGATAGGATTAATTCAAATCAAAATACTGTGCAATTTAATGCCGATACTATGGAAATAACGGAAATAAGAGTCCCAATTTTACTTGATGAAGCAGATAGCAGTAATATTGCTAATTATGGAATTGTTATCAAGCCCAACACAAGGGAGAAAGAGGATCTGTTCGTTATCACTTCTGCAAGAATGGTTGTAGGGGCAAATGCAGAGCCAGTTGGGGATTTTATCAGCGGGATTCAGTTTTACTGCGAAGACGGGGAAGTGCAGATGAGCGTAAATGGCAATGTGCCAAGGCGAGTGCATTTCTATTTTAATGACTGGACAAACCAAGGCAACTATTTCGGAAGTGTTGCTAGCGTGCCATCCCCTCTGGTGAGGCTAAAGAGGCAAACCTTTGATAACCATGTTGGAGCAGATAGGCAGCACATTTTCGCTGTTGATGTTGACAACCAAGAAGCTTTGCAAGAATACCTGATGCCTATTCCTGGCTGTTCCCAGCAGGCTGCAAACGGCCTTTACATTGAGCATCCTTCTGCAGATATTATCGTCAAAAGCTGGGGCGCAACGATTTACTTGAGAGGAAAGAGAGAGCAAAGCGGCCCAACTGGGCCCTTCAGGTGGGTGCTGAGAAAGGGGACAGGCAGCGGCGGTGACATCACTTTTTCAAGCAGTATTGATGCTGGATTTATCAGGCTTAACACAATCGGGACATCGGATGCTGACAATGCAGTTACGATTGTCCTTCAATACAGAGAGGGCAGTGAATGGGCTGATGGGCCTTTTATTGCCGTAACGAAGAATGTCAATGCGCAAGAGCAATGCTACGATTTTGATTCAGGAGACGGAGTGTGGGGAGATGAGGATGCTGATGGGATGTTTGATGCAATTGACCATGATTGTGTTTTGTCATCCCCTCATGGCGTCATTGATGGCATGATGATTATTGAGAGGGATGGCGCGTCTGTGTTACAAGTCAGCGGCTGGAGCTATGACCCCGACAGGTGGATAAACGGCAGGACAGAGATTGATGTGTATAGTGTTCCAAAGAGTTCAATGAGCGGAAAAACAAGAGAAGCAGGCGGACAGCTTACATTCACATCACAAGCGCAAAGGGAAAATCTTATGAGCATACAGAGTCTCTTGGTTAACGGAAGAAATATTGCTGCTGCTGGAGACCATACAGGCACTGATGCAATAAACCATCTTGTAAGATATTACCATATTAACAGGGAGGACATACCATCTCATATTGCCTATGGTTTCGTCTATGAATTCCCCTTAACAGGACAGCAGGTTGCCCAGACTCAGGATGCCTATCTGTTTGCTTATGCGCTTGATAGAGACGACCCCAATAATCCCGACACTGTCAATGTTTTGGGCACGCCGACAAATGCTCAAAGAATGCACAGGAAGCTTGCACAGTTGTTTGATGTCAACAGTTGTGAGATTACTGGATGCAGCGAGGGTTTTGCTTGCAAAAGAACATGGCCTAGTGACGGGCATACCTGTGTAGCCATTGATAAGTGCGCTTTTGAGCCGTTGAATCGCGGGGACATAAGGACTGAGGTGCTAAATGGAGTAGATGACGGAACCTATTGCGCAATGCCCTACAGCACCCAAACAAGAACTTTTGCAAGATGCTCCAACGAAGAATGGATAATGGAAGGAACTCATATTTTGGAAGGAGAATGCGGAACAAATGTGTGCAGCCAGGTTGGTAATGTCCATACCTGCGTTAATGCAAACACTGATTATTTTGCAGACACTGAGATTAGGTGCATTGAAGGGCAATACAAAATATATGCAGGTGGGTCAGGTAATGGCAACATTCATTTCTACAAGAATGACTGGAAAATCCAACTAAATTTCCTTGCAGCATCACAAAATGGCTTTATTGGCGCAAGAAATGGAATGTGGGCTGCATCAGGCAGGTTGAGTGCTGGAGATATAGTGAATATTTTTGCTGTAGAAGCGCCAGAAGGAGAAAATCCATGGCAAATTGGGGGTTCTCGCTCAGTTACTGTCCCCGATTGCCCAGCAACTTCAACTGGTGGAGCTGGGGGTAATGCTGGCGGAGAAGACGGTGCTGCACAGGTTGCGCGGACAACAAATGATGAATCAGATTTATCGCTTCCTGTTATCGAGTTTGTGGATCAAACACAAAATGAGCAATTGAGAGAAAGGCAGTTTAGGTTTAGGATTAATAGCCCTGACGATGTTCTTGTTCCTTACTGTTATTTATTCTTATTCAAACCTGGATCCAATCCTGAAACTGACAGTAGTGACATTACTCAATCTATTGTTGGGATACGCCCAGGTGGGATTGTAACTCAGAATGTGTTTATTCCAGGTGATGACTATAGTGAAATAAATGGAGAATGGACAAGGATAATCAGGTGCTCACTTGATTCAATAGTATATCCTCCAATTGCTGACTCAAGCACGGATCTGCCTAGTCTACTATTTAATCCTGTTGAAGGTATAAGGAACCAGGGAACATTTAGGATTAATATCCCCCCTGAGGCTGATGATAATGAGGCTCCAAGTATAAGAAATCCAGCTAGTGTTGTCAATGGAAATGCTGTTGAAATCCAGTTTAGTGTATATGATGAAAGCTTGACTATATGCGATGTCAATATTGGAACTGATGAAAAAGCCTGGCGGGTTGGTACATCTTATCAGGTGTTTCCATTTACCAACCTTGAACGCAGGGATTACTCGTATCAGATACGGTGTACTGATTATCCATCAACCACAAGGAGTCCGCTAACCACGAGAGCAACAGGAACGTTTAAGGTGGAATAAATATGAAATCGAAAATTTTAACCCTTGGTTTGTTTATTCTGGCGCTTGCTGGCAGTGTATTTGCTGATCAATACCTTGCCCTTCAACTCGATTATGATGGAGAAAGGTTTGTCTCAAATAACATTGAGCTAAAAGAAGGCGATTATTCATTTCCTATGAATTCCATACAGGGGTACAGGCTCTCGATTGTTAATCTGGAGAATTCTGAAATTTACTCGTTAATGTTTAATTTTATTGATTCGATGAAATCCACGAGCTCATTTATGCTTCCGTATTATCCGGATGCGAAGATGTTAAAAATCACCGATGCATCAGGTAATACGGCCTTTACCTATGACCTCAGTTCTTACGCAAACCCATGCGGTGACAGGGTATGCAGGAGCTACGAGAATTACCTGAGCTGTCCTCAGGACTGTCCAAAGGGATTTGCTGACAGTTACTGTGATGCGGAAAAGGATGCTGTCTGCGACCCCGACTGCCCAGAAGGCTCTGACCAAGACTGCAGCGAGGAGCAGGATACGGTAATTCTCATCATCTCATTAATGATGGTCGTCATCATCATTATTTTCCTTGCCATAGCCCTTTCAAAATCACATGAAAAGCTGCGGAGTGAAGTCAGCAAGATTCAGGGATTTATCAGGCATAATGTAAGGAAAGGCTACACCAAGGATCAGATAAAAGAGCACCTGAAAAAGCACGGCCTCCAGCAGAAAAAGATTGACAGGGCACTCAAAGACCTATAATTTTTTATGCTGCATTCTGAATCCCCTTTATTCCGGACCATGGACATCGCTCAGGCAGCAAGAAAAATAAAAGAAATTGTCCCAAAAGATATCACTATCCTGGCAGCAACAAAGGCCAGGGCCGTCGCTGAAATAGAGAAAGCAATCAACGCAGGAATAACTGACATTGGTGAAAATTACGTTCAGGAAGCAGAAACAAAATACCCCCTACTTAAGGGAAAAGCAAGGCTCCACCTCATCGGCCATCTCCAGAAAAACAAGGCAAAATTAGCCGTAGACCTCTTTGACACTATCCAGACCATAGGCAGCTTAGAGTTGGCAACAGAAGTCAATAGAAGGGCAAAAAACGCAGGGAAAGTCATACTAGTATTGATTGAAATTAACAGTGGAAAGGAGCAAAACAAGGATGGCATCCATCCTGAAGAAGTGCTTGGGTTAGCAAAAGGGATTGCAGCAATGCCAAATCTTCTGCTCAGGGGCCTCATGACCATGGCTCCTTATTCTCCTGACCCTGAAAACGCACGACCATTCTTTAGGAAGACAAAACAGCTATTTGACCAGCTAAAGTCCCTCAATCTTCCCAACACGGCTATTGACACCCTCTCGATGGGCATGTCCGATACCTACAGGATAGCAATTGAGGAAGGCGCGACCATGGTTCGGATTGGATCTGGGATTTTCGGGGAAAGAAAAATCATATAACCGCGCCTGTTTCTTCCCTAGCTGAAGATGCTTCATCAAGAAGTATACGCATCTGCCTGTTATTTTCTGCAACTGCCTGTATGCCCATAGCATTACTGTGGTCAGAATACAGCAAAGCCACGTCCTGGAGAAGGTAGTGATATTCTCCCTGGCAAATTTTATCAAACTGCTCATTGCCGGCAATTTCCCGGGCAGCAGAGAGATACTCATCAAGGTGAGCATAGGGGACATAAGGCACTAGCATTCTTTCAGCAAAAGAAGGCGCGCCAAAATAAAGCGCATAGTAATAGAACCTGAACCTGACGGTGTTCTTTATCTTTTGCTTGTTATCCCTGAAAGGGAACTGGTCAATCATAAAGAGCATTTTGTGCAGGTTTTCAGGATTATCAAAAATTTCACGGGCAATTGCATAATGCCTGCCTCTGTATTCCTGCTGGATCCCTTCAGGAAGGCCATCTATCTCATCCTCAACATCATTGGCATTGAAGCTGCATTCAAATGATATATCAAAATCAAATGGTATATGCTTCCAGTTGCTATCACGGTATGAATAGCCATAATCCTCATTCCACAATACGCTCCTATCTCCAAGGGAAGTGAAGGATGTCAGCAGGAAATACCGTATGGCTGTATCAGGGTCAAGATGAAGGAATTGAGAATCCTGGGTTGCTGGTGCGAGGGTGGCTCTGACAGCCACTTCATAGAAGCGATTATTATCATAACCGCCATCCATATAATATGAATCAGATTCATAAACGGAAGACAGCCTATACTGATGCATAAACGGAATCTGATCATCCTCTTCATTGTCCCGCTGGAGAAGCATGTAAGGGTATTGCTGCAGGGGCTGGATCTCAGCGTCGGGTGAATCTATTATGATGTTTGCAAACCCTGTAACATCCACAGCAGGCACCCCAAAAGCCCTAAACAGCTTATAGATAAAATACTCGCGCAGGATCACGCCGGCCTCATAATCATGCCAGATGTCACACTCAGGGATAAGCCTTAATTTCCTATAGCCTAAGGTGTCATAATTCTCATAGGATGAAATGCCATTGAAAAGGTCGCGCTTTGGGAATTTCAGGTTGAGTACAGGAGGGATGCAGCTGCCCCTTGAGTTTCCTTTCTGCTTATACTCAATCTGCCATGTCCTGCCGCTGCTCTCTTCAGTCAGCCTGCCAGGCACAAAATCTGCAGGATAAAATATTGTCCTGCCGCCTGAAGGGCCGAATGAAGTCCTGGTTGAAAGGAGAAGCTCCCTGACAGGATACACCAGATCAATCCCCTCTGAAGGGTTTTCAAGATAGCGTGAAAGCCGGTAAATATCATAAGAGTCAATAATGCCGTCCATGTCAATATCAGCCTGGGGGATATAAGGCGCTGCCGCATCAACCATTTCCTGCAATGCAGAAAGGTCAGAAATAGCAATATTGCCGTCCCCATTGACATCGCCAAGATTCGCCATAGGATCACTTTCAATCTCGATGCACCTGCCTTCGAAACACCCATACTTATCAGGGCATGGCAGTGTCTCAGTCACCATCTCTGCATCCTCCCCAAAGTATCCAGAACAATAATGTTCAATAACATGCCCCTCGCCATTGCACACATCCACAAAATCATTCTGCTCAAGTGTTACAAACTGCTCCATTCTGTAGAATGAAACCCTCCCAGGTGTGAAGACATTGGGCTCATAATTCCCGCTGCATGTTGTCTCATGAACATCCCAAAGCCCCATGCACCTGCCCTCAAAGCATGCCTCACCCTCCCCGCACCGAATCTCTTCTGAGAAGGGAGTATTGCCGCTGCACTGCCACTCCTCCACGGTAAGAGGGTATTGGTCATCGTTTGATTTGATGCAGTGGTCCGAAAATGAGTCCCTATTTTCATCATCAGGGTCAACAACCTGAACATTGCCGAATGCATAAGCATCCCTGCCATCAGTGTCATGGCAATAATCAGAGCATTCGCCATCATAGCATATTTTTCCGTCTGCAGAGCAGTCATGCTCAATCTCCGCTATATCATAGCCATTGCAAACCTGCTCTATCAGCACTTCAGACTCCTCATCCCTCCTGTCAGCATCCCAATGGTCTTTAAAGCAGATGTCGCGCATATGCCAAAACCTTCCTTGGCCGAATTGAAATACTACCCCTTTATTGTATTGGTCATCCCCGTCATCATCAATGCATTCCTCTTCCTCCTGGTTCGCATCAAGAACCTCAAAGGCAATCGTATTTGCGCGGCTGTCCCTGCCTGTCTCGTGAATAATATAGTGGCCTGCATTGCCAACCCTGTCCCAGATATACTCATTTTCCCCATTAAAGCTTACTATAGTGTAATCTCTGTTAATATCCTGAATGCCGATAGTAAATGAATCCTGTACCGTGATGTTCCTTGCGCCTCCTTCAGAAAGAGAGAATTCATCTCCAAACGAGTACAAATCACCCTGTCCAGCACCAGGTTCAGCAGAGCACGCAAAGATCTGCCAGACCTCTCTGTCCCTGTACTCATCATGTTGATACATTGGCTTATACGCCCAATAGCACGATTCAGCAAGCCTGTGCTCTCCGCTGACAACAACAGTAACCCCCTCTCTTTCTTCGCCTGACGCCCTTATGGTCATCAGAAAATAGCCTCCAGATTCATCATCAAAGAGGGCATCATCACGAACAGCAATATAATAGTAATCAGGCAAAGGGTCAGGTGTTTCCCATGTCATGGTAATTATCAACGGCAAAGCTTGATCTGCAAAGCAGAAAGGGATGGCAATAAGCATAATAAAAGGAAAGGGAAGGAAGGTTTTCTTGACTGAATGCATATTGCTTTATCCGTCCAAGAAGTATTTAAGAGTATCTTCAAACAGCACTACTTCGCCATCATGAAGCCTACAACTCTGTCGCTGCCTGATTGTCGGCTATGTTTTCTGCTGGAGTGAAAAACGCTGGCTTTGATAGCATGAGGAGTGAAATACTCAAAATATCGCTTCATGGAGTGTGACATGTTACTGTTCTTCGTAATACTTAGGGGAAGTCCGGGAAGAAATAAAAGAACCAGGATACCCTTTTTAGAAAATGCTAGTCAAACGTTGGGGGTGTTGTTTGAACAAAGCAAGGGCATCCCAGCTCCCTAAAAAGCAGCCCTTCTTGCGAAGAATGCTGCTTCAGATTGGGCAGTTCTTCTCGAAGACTCCCAATAAGCGTGATATGCAAGGCTACAACTCCTCCTTCACTTCAGCTGTTGCAACCATGGTAAGCGTAGTGATGATGGATGGATTGTTCCTGAACCTCAGCACATAGGAATTGAATTCAACTACATCAGCAAACTTCAGCTTCAGCAGCAGGTCATACTCCCCTGTCACCCCGAACACCTCCTTCACATGCGCTGAATCAAACGCTGCCTGCTCTAACTGCTTTGCAGGCTTAGTCTTTACCAGCATAAATACTACAAACCCCTCTCCGACAGCAGCGTTGTTGAGCTTTGCCGTAAAGTGCTTGATAACGCCCTCAGCCAACAGACGCTTTAGCCTGTCATGCACCGTGCTTGGCCGCAGACCTGTCTTCTTCGCAATATCGCGGATGGGAAGGCGCGCATCTTCCCTAAGGGAGGTAAGGATACGCCTGTCTTTGGCATCTAGCGGTTTCTTCGGCATGCCCCCAACGTTGTCCGATTTATATATAAAGATTGCTATTAATGTCCGTCTATTTATATATTTTTCGAACATAAAGAATAGAATTTTTAAAATAACTATGTTTTATCCGAAATCTAAACTGAAAAATATATTAATGTCCGAGACAAGCTCAGGAAAGGTGAACCCATCATGGACGAAACACAGAACTACAAGGTATCAGACATCAGGCTTGCCGATTTTGGAAGGAAAGAGATAGAGATAGCGGAAAAAGAGATGCCGGGCCTTATGGCAACCCGCGAAAAGTACGGCAAAGGCAAGCCGCTCAAGGGCGCCTGCATTATGGGTTCTTTGCACATGACGATTCAGACAGCTGTCCTTATTGAGACGCTCAAAGCGCTGGGGGCAGAAGTAAGATGGGCAAGCTGCAACATTTTCTCAACACAGGATCATGCTGCAGCTGCCATTGCTAGGGCAGGCACCCCTGTCTTTGCCTGGAAAGGCGAGACCCTCAGAGACTATTGGTGGTGCACCGAGCGTGCCCTTGACTTTGGCAATGGAAAGGGGCCAAACCTGATTGTAGATGACGGCGGAGATGCAACACTCATGGTCCACAAAGGCGTTGAGATAGAAAAGGACTATTCTATCCTCAAAAAAGATTACAGCAATGAGGGCGAAGACGTCAGGGAGCTTATGCTTGCGCTCAAAGGCATTTATGAGAAAGACAGGCAGTACTGGCAGCGCATGGTAAAGGAGATCAAAGGGGTTTCAGAAGAGACAACTACTGGCGTCCATCGCTTGTATCAGATGCTCGAGCAGAAAAAGCTTCTTTTTCCTGCAATCAACGTCAATGACTCAGTGACCAAGAGCAAGTTTGACAATGTCTATGGCTGCCGCCATTCCCTCCCTGATGGCATCATGCGGGCTACTGATGTTCTCATCGGAGGCAAAGTCGCTGTTGTCTGCGGCTTTGGCGAAGTAGGCAAGGGTTCTGCCCAGGCATTAAGAGGGCAGGGTTGCCGCGTCATCGTCACCGAGATTGATCCCATTTGTGCATTGCAGGCAGCAATGGAGGGCTATGAAGTAAAAACTGTTGAAGATACCTTGGGTGTTGCTGACATCTACGTCACCGCAACCGGCAACAGGGATATCATTACTATAGCACACATGGAAAAGATGAAAGACCAGGCGATTGTCTGCAACATCGGTCATTTCGACAATGAGATACAGGTTGAGAAGCTGGAAAAATATAAGGGTATCAAAAAGACCACCATCAAGCCTCAGGTGGACAAGTATACGTTTTCTGACGGCCATGAGCTTTTTGTATTGGCATCCGGGCGGCTTGTGAATTTAGGATGCGCAACAGGCCATCCAAGCTTTGTCATGAGCAACAGTTTCACCAACCAGACTTTGGCGCAGATAGAGCTGTGGACAAAGGAGCATCCTATAGGCGTCACCATGCTCCCCAAAGAACTGGATGAGGAAGTAGCAAGGCTGCATCTTGCAAAGCTTGGAGTCAAACTCACCACATTGAGGCCTGAGCAGGCAGAATACCTTGGGGTGAAGATTGAAGGGCCGTATAAGGCTGGGCATTATAGGTACTGATTGCTTATTTCTCCCTTTTCATTTCATTCATGGATAGATGGATAGATAGTGCCCTGGCCGATTGTCCCAGATGCAAGAAGGCATCCCCTGTTTCACTCCATTAATATTATCTCCTCCCAAACTCCCTCTCATACGCCTTCAGGTCTTTCTCAGAATGCAGCACAAGCACGATAGTCTTGATTCCCTCAGAGGAAAAGCCGTCAAGAACCCGCTTCACAATGCGTGCCGATTCTGCAATCGGCAGGCCGTAAGCTCCTGTCGAGATTGCCGGGAAGAAAACGTCCCTGCACCCGTTCTCCCCAGCCACCACCAAAGCGTTGAGATAGCAATCCTTTAGAAGATTAATGTCGTCATCACCATATCGCGGGCCGACCGTATGGATGACATATTTGAATCCAAGTTTGAAGGCAGGGGTAATAACAACCTGCCCGACGGGAAGCCCATCCGGAAGCTTGGTTTCACGCAGTTTCCTGCACGCCTCAAGAAGTTCTTGGCCTGCTTTTGAGTGGATAGCCCCATCAACTCCTCCCCCGCCAAGAAGCGTGGAGTTAGCAGCATTGACTATCGCATCACCCTGCAGCGCAGTGATGTCATACCTCAGCAGGCGAATGAGCGGTTTTGCCATTGTGCTTCCTCATTATTGGCCTACTCAATAATCGCGAATTTCTTTGGATCAACAGAGATTCCCGTTTTCGTGATTTCAAACTGCAATGAATTAGGGTTATGCTCTGTCCCCCTCATCTTGATGATCTCAAGAGCTCGCTTTCTGATGCCTCTGTCCCTGAAATGATAGAGGCACGTCAGCGAATCAGCCATCTTTGCAATGGCTCTCGAGTTGGGGTCATCGCTCTCTAAAGTGAGGACAGCAGTGCACCCTAGTTTCCTAATCAGCCTGAAAAAATCGCCAGCTGCCTTCTTCGCCTGGGCAATATCGGCAAACAGCTGCATGAATGAGGAAGCGCTGTCAAACGCCAGCCTCTGAGCCTTCATCTGCCCAGCCAAAGTCTCAAACTGGCCCCCTCCCTCAGTAATCATGTGCTTGATCTGCTCTGGTGATGCTGGCAGCACGGCAATCATCCCTGATTTCTCAAGATTTGCCAGATCCAACCCTAAGCTTGAAGCTGATAAGCATACCTGCTCCTTCTGCTCCTCAAAAGTCACCATGATGCCCTTCTCCCTGCACTTCTCTGCCCCATCTACAAGAAACCTCAGCGCAAACAGCGTCTTTGCTGTCCCTATGTCTCCCGAAACTGCGTTGATGCTTCCTTTTACAAATCCGCCATCGCATAGCTCATCAAACCCGTGGATTCCTGTAGGGATGCGCTTGATCTCCATAGGAAGCTTAATTCGAAAATGTGTTTAAAAACCTATCGAGAAACTGTACTACTTCACTCACCTGAAAGTTTCAGCAAGTAAGGTTAGGGACATTTCCCATTTGGCATTCCCCAAAACATCATTATGAAAAAAAGGCATTAGCCGTACCTCACATCACTTCCACAGCCAATGCGTAACTTCCTTCTTTTCGTTTCAGGCAATCCTCTCATTGCACTTTCCGACGGGGGAAAAGAAAAGTGAAGAAAAAAAGGTGAAAACAAAAACGGCTCGGGC
>DUKR01000006.1:0-11462 GCA_013329175.1 Candidatus Woesearchaeota archaeon | reverse complement strand
CAATTTCACCGCAGGCAAAAGGGTGGAGAACGGCATCGCCGCTTTTGGCAAAGTAGCCGTAGGCAATGCCCGTTTTAGGGACTGCCTTTTTGAAGGGAATGATGCTCGTCAAAGTTACAAAGAGGCAGGCTTCCATACTTGTGAACTATTACGGGAAACTTTTGGTGAAAGAACATCTTTGGTGGAAGTTACACCCCAAACCCCTTAGGCATCCTTCCCTGCATCTTCTTCATAATCTTGCTCACGTCGCCACTGCCTTTCATCATCTTCATCATCTTCCTGGACTGCCGGTATTGCTTGAGCATCTCGCGAATGTCGCTCTGCTGCACGCCAGAGCCTTTCGCAATGCGCTCAACCCTGTCTGCTCCTATCTCTTCAGGATCCTCAAGCTCCCCCTTTGTCATCGAATCCATCGCATGCTTCCAGAGCTTGAGCTTTTCCTGCTGGACCTGCAATGCCTCTTTTGGAAGCTTTATCTGAGAGAAACCAGGGATCATCTCAACTATCTTGGTGAGAGGCCCCATCTTCTTCATGGCTTCCATTTGCTCATAGAGGTCAATCAGGGTGAACTCACCCTTGAGCAGGCGCTTTCCCAGATCCTCAGCATCCTCCTGCGAAATAGCTCCTTCAGCTTTCTCCAGAAGCGCTTCGATATCGCCCATCCCAAGGAGCCTTCCGACAAAATTCTTAGGGTTGAAGCTCTCAATATCGTCAAGGCTCTCTCCGACACCAATGAATTTTATTGGAGCCTCAGTCACCGCGCAGGCTGACAACGCTCCTCCTGCTTTTGCTGTCCCTTCCATCTTAGTTGCGACAACACCAGTGATTCCGCAGGAGGCATGGAACTGCTCTGCCTGCTTCTGCGCAGCCTGGCCAATGTCTGCTGAAATCACCAGCAGATTCTCGTCTGGCTGCACCTCCCTGTGAATTGCCTCTATCTCCTTTATGAGGTCATGGGAGAGGGCGTCTCGGCCAGCCGTGTCAATGATGACAACATCAGATTTTCCTGCTTCATCCCTATACTTAGCCCATATCTTCAGCGGGTCATTCTCTCCTTTTTTGACGTACACCGCAACGCCTGCCTTATCAGCAATCTGCTGCAATTGGTCCATTGCCGCTGGGCGGTGCACATCAAGCCCCACAAGCGCAACCTTCTTCCCCCGCTTTGAAAAGTACCGTGCAAGCTTTCCTGCCGTAGTCGTCTTGCCATTGCCGAAAAGGCCGACAAGCATGATGATGAACGGCTTCTTTGCTGGCACCTCAAGCCTTGCCCCTTCATCGCCAAGGAACGCAACAAGCTCCTCATAGACGATGTTGATAAGATGCTCCTTCCTGGTAATGCTGCCTGGAGTATCCTCGTTCTTAATCCTGCCCTTGATTTTGTTTGACAGCTCAAGCACAAGCTTCACGTTCACGTCTGACTGCAGCAGCGAGCGCTGGATGTCCTTCACAAGCTCATTGATGAGCTTATCATCCACAAAGACTGCGCTTGCAATCCTCTTCAGTGTTCCTCTTAGCGATTCTCCAAGCTTTTCTAACACCATATTCCCTGGAAGTGAGCCCTTTTTTATAAAGATTGGCGTGGTGAGGGCTAAATTATGGGCCGTGCACTCAAAAAGTAATTATATGGGAGCCACAAACAGAGTAAGGATATAGGATGGCTAGACAATGGAGAAAATGCAATTGAAACTGGTGCGTCGAATTACATCTTTCTTAATGGATAATGAGTTATTGCAACAGGAACCAAATCTTGACAAGAAAGTAGACTTTGGAGAGATTACTCCCACAATGTGCGACCTGGTGACTGCCTTGCTATCAAACCAAATACCCCCACCATCTTTTCTGGTGGATCTCTCACGGCTAACACAGGAGTCATATGGCCTTTCTTTTTTTCTCCCCCATAAGGTGAGCGCAGTCTTCAGTATTCCTGCAACAACACAACGAATAACAATAGGCAATTTTCCCTATGGCGACGGGAAATATGGTGGCAATATCATTCAGCTAGAGAAGACGATTGGCCCAGAGATGGATAATGGAGGCATTGTTGAGCTCCTCCAGAAAGGGCTTGAGCCAACAAGTGCCATATTGCGTATGCTTGACCCCTCATATCAACAGCATACAGAATCTGTTGGCCATTGCATGAGCATGGCTGAGCCTTATCTTGGCATTGAACGCTCTATTCTCGGAATGGCTGGCCATTTTCACGATATCGGAAAATTGCTCATATCATATCCATTGCTCAATAATCCAGGCGCGTTATCCAAAGCTGAGAGGGAAGAAATGGAGAATCATTCCTTGTTGGGCGCCATGTACTGGTTTGCAAAGCTTGACCAAAAAAAAGATGAAATTCCACCATTGGTGTACAATGCTGTGATGCTTGGGATTCTTTTGCATCATGAGCAACCGAATGGAAAAGGATACCCGCTTGGCCTAAAATCCGGCGAGATACCCTTGTTTGTTGAAGTGATGAGCATATTTGACGTATTGAATGCATTGACAACTAAGCGTGTATACAAGAGCGCTATGCGCTACGGCAGGGCTCTTATGGAGATTATGCAGATGGCCGATAATGGCTCTCTTTCTAATAATGGATTAAGAGTTGCATATGCCACATTCAATGGGCCTTTTTGGAAAAAAGCTGCCTGATCTTTCTTTTGCTCTATTGTTCACGTGCGCGCCAATGCTTGCCTGCTGAAAAGAAACAAAGGTCCCCACCCCCGGATTTGAACCGGGAACCTTTCGGTAACGGCTGGCTGCATCTCATGTATGCTATTCATAGCTTATCAAAGCAGCGAACAAGTTCTACAGCCGAACGCTCTACCGTTGAGCTAGGTGGGGAGTATCGAGAAGAAACCGCAGCCGCTTTTTAAACATTATGCCTGCAAAAAATACACAACTTATGGAGATGACCAGAAGAAAAAAAGAGACAAAAAGAAGGGATAAAAAAAGATGCCGACCCTTACTCTGCAACATCAAGCCTTACAAACTTCCTTCTGAGGATCTTGCCGTCCTTGTTGACCGTTATGCGCACAAGGCCGTCATCATAGTACAGCTCGTCAGGAACGTCAAATGCGTTGCTATAGGTCTTTCTGGAATTGGCCTCAATAGTATCCTGGGCCGAGCTTCTGCCGTCATCAAAGCTGTGGAACACGGTAGTGACTTTCATGTCCTTGATATCAAAGTCACGCTTGTTCTCAATAACGCTCCTGACAACTGCGCCAGTCTGGCCTGGGCTTACAACCCTGTCTCCGACGTTTAGGCTTGCAACGCCAACGGATTTCCTTGGAGCCTGCTGGGAATTGGTGAGCTTTTCATCCCTTACCGTCACATCCCAGGTAACGCTTGCAGCAATCTGCGGGTTGCCTGTTTCAAACACTCTGACAATAACTGAATGCTTTCCAGCAGCATCGGGGCCAGGCTTGTAGGTGAAGCCTCCTGCAGACGTAGCGACAACCACTCCATCAAGCGCCCAGCTGTAGCTTAAGGCATCGCCATCAGGGTCAGCTGCCTGCACGCTGAAGAGGACTTCTTCACCGACGCCGATTCTTGGTGCTGTACTTTGCGGGGTGTGAGAGAGTATTCTTGGTGCGTCTGCTGAAGGGCTGACAGTCAGCCTGATTGCAGCTGGAGCTGAAACTAGCACGCCATCATTTGCAGTGAACTGGAGCGAGTCAGCGCCATTGAAATCCCGGCCAGGCACGTACACAAGCGCCCCTGTTGCAGGATTGAAACTGGTTATCTGCCCCCTAATAGGGCTTGCCGTGATTGCAAAGCTCAGCACGTCGCCGTCAGCATCGCGTGCGCTGAGGTTGAATTGCACTGGCTGGTCCTCGTTAATGGCCACGGTGCCTGCACTTGCTACGGGTGCATCATTCACTGGACGTATGGTGATGCTTACTGTTGCAGCAAGGGAATTGGCACTGCCATCGCTTACAGTGAACTGGAATGCATCAGAGCCATTGTAGTTTGCATTCGGAGTGTAGGTCAGAGTGCCTGAGCTTGCGCTAAAGCTGCTGATAGCTCCATTTGCAGGGCCAGTGATAATGCTATAGGTGATGGCATCTCCATCAGGGTCATTTCCGCTTAGGGAAATGGCAAGAGGAGTATCTTCAGGCGCTGCAACGCTCTGGCTGTTTGCTACCGGCCCGCTGTTCTGGCGCAGAACTATAATGGTCACGGTTGCAGCGTTTGAATTAGCCCTCCCGTCATGTGCCCTGAAGGTGAATGCGTCTGTTCCTACAAAATTTGCTGTAGGGGTGTAGGTCACATGGTTGCCATTGAAATTGGAGAGGCTGCCTGCAAATGGCCCTCCTGCTATGGTGTAGGTGAGCGCATTACCGTCAGCATCGCTTGCCTGAAGGGTTATTGCAATCTGCTGGTTCTGTCTGATTGTTCTTGCCTGGCTGTCTGCAACCGGCGCATGATTTGCTGGTGGCGGAGGCACCTGCTCAATAAGGCATTGCGCTGAGCATCCGTCGCCATTCCTTGCATTGCCATCGTCGCACTGCTCAGGGCCGCTGACTCTTCCGTCGCTACAGTATGCAGTATCAGTAACTGTCGAAGTTAAGCAACTGGATGTGCAGTAATTGCAGGTTCCGCCGTATCCTGGCGTGCATGCAATGCCATTGGACTGGCCGTTGTCGCACTGCTCGCCAGATTCAACCTGGCTGTTGCCGCATACTTGCTGCGGCTCAGGGACTGATTCAGTCCTGCAATCCGATGAGCAACTGTCCCCACTAATGGTATTGCCATCATCGCACTCTTCGTTGCCGTTGACAATGCCATCGCTGCAATATTCGCGGGTTATGCAATTAAGGTAGCCGTCTCCCCTGCGGTTGCATGCCTTGTATCCGACATACCCACCATCAGGATTGCATGCATATTGCTGGCCGGAAGTGCAGGATACAACAGGAGGTCTTGATTCTTCTCTTGCACAGAGGTGTGAGCAGCCATCGCCATTAAAGGTGTTGCCGTCATCACACTGCTCGTCTGATTCCAACTGGCCATTTCCGCAGTAACTATCGGGAATGCAACTCAGGTAGCCATCTCCCCTGTCATTGCATAGCTTGTATCCTGTCTGCCCGTTGTCGGGATTACAGGAGTATCTTTCTCCAGGGATACAGGATACAGTTTCCTGTCTTTCAGTAACCTGAATAGTAACCGCGGTAGCAGGGTTTGTCCATGCTGGCGTTTTCCCTGCCTTAGTTTCTGACAGTGGGGTGTCATGCACAGAAAACCTGATCTGGTATGTGCCAATCTCATTGAACCTTAATGTTGGGTTTCTGTCAAACCAGATTGGAGCTCCATTCTGGGACCTCACTGGCGCAGAGCCTATGTTATCAACGGCGTCATTGTCAAACACCCAGCTCCCGCTTGCATCCGCTTTGTAGACGGCAACTCGGTATCCGCCCACTCCGTCGTTATCAAGCGGCGGCTCTGCCCTGCCTCTTACTGACACTGCATCCCCTGGATGAATGCCGGCAGATGCTGATGGCGATGTCAGGATAGCCCGCAATTGCTGTGCAGGAGGGCCATTCTGCTCATTTTCGCACTGTGCGCTGCATCCGTCACCGCTTTGGGTGTTCCCGTCATCGCACTGCTCATTGCCGTTGACCATGCCGTCACTGCAGCTTTGTGTTGCAACGCAGGAGAGATAGCCCTTTCCGTCAGGCCTGCACTGCTTTCTTCCTTCATAGCCTCCGTCAGGGGCGCATGCATAATATGCATTTGGAGCGCAGATATCCTCTACCACTACAGCTTCATTCGTGCACTGTGCACTGCATCCGTCACCGCTTTGGGTGTTCCCGTCATCGCACTGCTCATTGCCATTGACCATGCCGTCACCGCAGAAAGGTTCAGTCTCTGCTGCAACGATGTTAACATAAAAGTCCCTCGCTGCGCCTGAGTGTCCAGATGAATCCCTTGGCGTGATGGTTAAGTGGTGGGTGCCAGGATTGCTTCTTTGCGCATTCCATATAATCTCCCAGAGTTTGCCTGTTTCTCCAGCAACCGGATTTCCCATGACCCCTCCTGATGCAGTAAGGCCTTCAATGTTCAATGCTATGTCAGCATGATTTCCTTCGGGGTCAAATCCCTCTACATAGATGGTAAACACGTCCTTGTCATCGTTAAACCTGACTGATCCTCCGTTGATCACTTCTGCCCTGTTGCCGCTGGTTGGATGGAAAAAGAATACTGAGGATATCTCGGGAGCAAGGCTTGTCACTGGCTCTGTTGGTCTTAGCAGCACGCTTTGGGTAAATCGGGCAGCGGGCATCCATACTCCATCCTGATTTTTTACGATAAACCGTATTTCGTATGAGCCTTCCCTCAGGAACCTAAGCGTAACTGGAGGGCTGTCAAATATCTGCGCATTGCCATTTTGGCCTGTTCCAGAATGCCTTGCGCCGCCAACAATCTCTACATCTTCTCCAAGCTTTGTAAACTGTGCATCAATAAGGACTTGGGTAGCAAACCCTGTTACCTGATCAGGCTGTGAGCCTTTGCCGTTTATGGTAAGCGTATCGCCCACATAGAGGGGGCCTGCTGGCAGGCTTGGCTGGGTAAGGATTGACCTTAGGGTAGGCGCTATAGGTTCCTGGTCTTCAACAAGTGTTATAGTGAATGTGAACGGTCTTGATTCAACCTCTACTCCATATCTGTCTGTTCCTGAAACCCTTAAATTAAGCTGATATTCTCCAGGAACAAACTCTGGCAAATCACTGAAGTCAATGGTTAGAGAGATTCTATGGGACGGAGGTAATTCCCCTACTCCTGCTATTTGCTGGACAGTCGCTCCAACATAATCAATAACGGTATCTCCTTCAATTATTAGACTACCATTGCTATTATTAAGAATTCCAACAATCTCTCCATTAATGGTTACATCCCTAAATTCTGAATGAAGTGCTGAAAATACTGAGGTTATCTCTAAAACAGAATCCTCTCTTATAGGTGCATCTATTACTCCTTCATCGCCTACTCTTCCTATGCTCCCTTCAATTTCATACTCAATCTCATCTATCACCATGTTTGGGGCATGATTTTGATGAATGCGCACTATGCCAGCGTTTGAGTATCCATTCCTGTCAGATGCCCAATACTCAAAGTACAGCTCATATGTTCTGGACGTAAGGGGCATATACCTTACAATGCCAGTTTCGGCATTAAACTCATCAAGCGTCCCATACAGAGGAAGCGACACAATTTCAAAAAAAAAGTCGTCTCCCTCAGGGTCTCTTGCTCCTTCAGATAAATCAATTGTTATCTCTTCAGTGCCTTGCCTAATATCATAGGTTAGGTCATGAACAACCGGAGGAGCATTGGCAACAATATTTATGTACATTGCCACAATGTTGGAATAGATTCTTACACCTTTATCATTCACATAATATGCCCTGAAAAGGAAACTGTCTTGGCCAGTGTAGCCTGTATTTGCCGTGTAGGCTATGGCACCGGTTTCTGGATTAAAATCAGCTAGCTCCCCATGCTCAGGAAGCGAGGCTATCTCAAAAATAAGGCTCTTGCCTAATGAATAAACCACACCTGGTGAGAGGCCAGTCTGGATGTTTCTGCTAGACCTGACACTGCCTGCTCTGATATCCTGCAATGTGGGTGCTGTGCTATTTCCTTCAACAATTGTTACAATCGGAGTATGGATGGCTCCAAGCCTGTCAACAGCATACACGCCGAGCACATCGCCGCTTGCGGTGACAACCGGGTCAACCTTGTGGATGGAATTTGGCATGTCAATAGTTAGCCTGTTGTCAATGTTAAGCTCTTTATCCCTATCCACAACAGGAGTGTGAAGAACGCCGGCAGAATCCAGCTGGTACGCGCCTACCACGTTGCCTAAGCGGTCCTCAATGATGTTGAAGTCAACCATGCTGATGCCATACACTGGCCTTACATCCCATGTAGTCCATGAAGGTATTGACCTTCCATCGTCTCCAGTAGAAAGCAGCTCATGAAAGCCTCCAAGCCTGTCCTGGCCATAGACTCCAAAAACTCTTGCATTATCAGAACTGACCACTTCAATATTGTCAACAACACCGACAGCAACCCTTCCCTGATAGGGAAGCGAGTCATTAGCATTCATGCTTGGGGTGTGAAGAACTCCAAGCCTGTCAAGCTGATAGGCGCCCCTGACATTTCCGTTGGAGTCAAAAACAACTTCAAAATCTTTCATAAGGTTAGGATCATAAATGTTCTGCACTGGCTGAATGTCCCACTCCGTCCATGAGGGAATTGACTTTCCATAATCGCCCGATGCAAGAATCTCATGGAACGTTCCAGTTGGAGCCATAGCATAAATTCCGTACACGTTTCCTCTTGCGTCAGTAACTACCTCTATGCCGACAGGATTAAACTCAACAACGGTCTGGCCCGTGTTTGGGGGTAATGGCCAGTCTTCATCAACGTTAGCAGTATGCAGTATGTTCAGGTAGTCAAGAAAATAAATGCCCCTGACGGCTCCGTCGCTCTTATAGACAACCGAGAAATCTTTGATATTGTTAGGATATGGCCCCTGAGTATCAAAATCAGAGCCTCCATCTGCCGTGTGCTGCACGGGAATGGAGTAGCCGCTCTCATGCTCAGCAAGCGCAAAACTGCATTGCACAATAATGAGTATAAAGAGAGCCAAGACAGATAGTTTTTTTCTTGCCATGTACATTAACCCCCAACGAAGCTGTATTTTCTCAAAAGTAGTCAATTCTTCTATTTAAATATTGTTATTTTGTTACTATTCTGCAATGGGTACTTATTGCTGCCAACGAAAGTAATATATACCAAGGGAAGCCATGAAAGCAGCACGAAAACAGGGGAAGATGGAAAGCATCGGGTTTATCGGGGCAGGGAATATGGCTGAAGCCCTCATGAGGGGGCTGATAGCAGCAAAAGTAGCGCACTCGACAGCGATTACTGCGTATGACGTGAAGCAGGAGCGGCTCACGTCGGTAGTGAAGAGTATGGGCATCAATGCTGCTGCAGGCGCAGCAGAAGTGTTTGCAAAGGCAGACACCATCATCCTTGCGGTCAAGCCACAGCAGGCAAAGGAAGCCCTGAGGGGAATCAGTGCTGATTCCTCAAAAATGGTGATCTCTATCCTTGCAGGGGTAAGGTTAGCAGCGCTTGAAAAGCTGCTTCCAGAAGCAAGAATTGTCAGGGTGATGCCTAACCTTGCGTGCATAGTCAGGAAGATGGCAGCAGGATTCTCTCTTGGGAAGCGCTGCACAGGGGATGACGCTGATAGCGTTAAGAGAATTCTAGCGTCATCAGGCATTGCCCTTGAAGTCAGGGAAGAGCAGCTTGATGCGGTCACCGGCCTCTCCGGCTCAGGCCCTGCTTTTGTGGCCTATATTGCAAAGGCGATGATTGCTGCAGGCATTGAGCAGGGGCTCACCATAAAAGCCGCTGAGGAGCTCACCCTCCAGACACTTATCGGCACAGCTGAACTGCTTAGGAAGAAGGAGATGAAGCCAGAAGAGCTGATAAAGATGGTGAGCTCTCCCAACGGAACAACGGTTGCAGGCCTCAGCATCATGGAGGATTCCGACGTTGAGGACATCATCAAAGAGACCATAGCAGCAGCGACGAGAAGAAGCGTTGAGCTTGGAAAGAAGGAATGACGCAGTCCATCAGCACCAAAGTAAAGAAAGCAAAACAGGCATCATTCTCCCTGGCCGCTGCTTCTGAAGCGAAGAGGAACAAGGCGCTTTTCCTCATCGCCAAAGCCATTGCATGCAGCAGGGAACTCATTCTCAAAGAGAACCAAAAGGACATCAGTGAGGCAAAAGCAGCAAAGATTCCTGAGGCGCTCATCAGGCGGCTGAAGCTTGATGAGGCAAAGCTTGCTGAGATGCTCTCAGGCATTAAGGACCTCATAGCTCTTGAGGATCCCATAGGCAGGATTTTAGCAAGGACTGAGCTTGACACTGGGCTTATCCTTGAAAAGGTCAGCGTGCCTATTGGCGTCATCGGTGTCATCTTTGAATCAAGGCCTGACGCTCTTGTGCAGATAAGCTGCCTTGCCATAAAATCAGGCAACGCGGTCATGCTCAAAGGGGGAAGCGAGGCAAGGCGCTCCAATGCCATTTTTTTTTCCCTTATTGCAGAAGCGGCTGGGCAGGCTGGCATAAGTAACCTAGCGCTCCAGCTTCTGGAAACAAGGGAAGACGTAAAGGAGATGCTTACTCTTCATAGCTACATTGACCTCATCATTCCACGTGGCTCAAACCGTTTTGTTGCGCACATTATGCAGAGCACCAAAATACCTGTTTTAGGCCATGCAAGCGGCATCTGCCATGCTTACATAGATAAGGATGCTGATATTGGCAAGGCGATAGCTATAACACTTGATGCCAAGTGCCAGTACCCTGCTGTCTGCAATGCCATTGAGACGCTGCTTGTGCACAGGGACATCGCGCGGGAGTTCCTCCCCAAGGCCGCTGAAAAGCTTAAGGAGAAAGGGGTAGAGCTGCGGGGCTGCAAAAGGACTAAAGAGATCATCCCGTCAGTAAAGGGTGCGGCTGAAGAGGACTGGGGCGCTGAGTACAACGACCTTATCCTTTCGATAAAGATAGTGGATAGCATAGGTGAGGCGATTGAGCATATCAACACCAACGGCTCTCACCATACTGATACTATTGTGACGCAAGACGACCAGGCAAAGCGGCAGTTCCTCGCTGAAGTTGACTCCAGCTCAGTCATAGCAAATGCCTCGACAAGATTTGCTGACGGCTTTCGCTACGGCTTAGGTGCAGAAGTGGGCATTGCAACAGGCAAGATTCACGCTCGCGGGCCATGCGGACTTGAGAGCCTCACCATCTACAAGTACAGATTGGCTGGAGATGGCCACATCGTTGCTGATTACGCCGGCATTGGCGCAAAGAGGTTCACGCACAGGAAGCTCGCTTAGAAGGCATGGTGGACTTTAAAATTTCGAGGAGGGAGAAAAAAAGCTGAGAATTAGAGAGTAGGCTATCCCCCTATGATGGTGCGTTGCACCTGCGGGCATGAAGGATGAATGACTCTGCAGAGCATGGCGGAATTATTACCCAAGCCAATAATGGTATAGGCGGGGCCTGTTACATACACAAAATCGTACTCCTTCACCCTCCTGAAAAGCCATGGGGAGAGGAGGCAGTCTCATGGGGTTGGAATTCCCCCCAAAAATCATAAGATAGAAATCAATAGCTATAGCCTTTTTGCTTCCACAGCCAATGTATAACGCCCTTCTTTTCGTATCATGCCATCATCTCAATTGCACTTTCCGACGGGGGAAAGAAAAATAAAGAAAGAAAAGAAGAAAAAAGGTGAAGAAAAAAAGGGCGAAAACAAAAACGGCTCGGGCTACGCTTGCTGGCAAGGGCGTGTGTTGCAGCCATTGCCGCAGTGTATGGCGCTGCTACCCGCGTGGTTGAAGGATGGGCGACTCTGCCGTGCACGACGGAATTTTCAAG
>DUKR01000106.1 GCA_013329175.1 Candidatus Woesearchaeota archaeon | reverse complement strand
CTATATAACACTTTTGAGAAAGAAAAATGCGGGGACGAGGATTTGAACCCCGGTAGGCACTAAGCCAACAGATGGCTCACGAAGTTGATTCCTTCATCGCATTGCTCTGCAACACTCTTGCATTCAACATGCCTTGAGTCTGCCCCGTTTGACCGCTCCGGCATCCCCGCACGGCAAAAAGAAAGAAGAGAAAAAAAAGCCATTATAAATAAATTTCCAAGAAAAAAAAAGGATCACCCAATCTGCCCAAGCTTCTTCTCTATGTCAGCCAATTCAGCCTCAATCTCCTCAATCTCAGATTTAGGCCTTGGTGCCTGCTTCTCCTTGGGAACTTCCTTTTGAGGCTTCTCTTTTTTCTTCTTTGGAACAACAGCCTTGAACTGTGTTTTGGGAAGGGTGCTCTTCAGTTTAGCTATCAGCCGGGAAATCTCAGAAGCATTTCTCTTGAGGCTCTCCACAGCCTCGATTCGTTTAGCCCTGGACACCTTAAACTTTTCAAATTTTTCCATGGAATCAAGAATGTCCTTCAGGCAGCCAAGCACCTGCTTGCGAAGCTCAACTGGCCTGTCTATCTCTACAAACAGCACCTCGTCCTGTGGCTCTGCCTTCTTTGCCGGTTTTCTCTGTGCCATGATTTACGCGCTTGGTTCCTGCAGTTTTGTGTCAATGTCCCCTATGCGCTGCTCGATGTCGGCAAGGCTTGCGCTCCACTCCTGCAGGTCCTGCTCCTCATCACTCCTGAACTGGTTGATCTTCGAGAGGTTCGCTTTTGCTTCAGCGAGCTTTCCCTTGACCTCATCAATAACTGCCAACACGTCCTTATAGCTATCTATTTTCACGAAGACTTTTGCCCCGTCGTCCATTTCAATCACCTTTTACCTTTTCTTGAATATTGCGTGGTCTATTGCAGCAATCTTCCTGTGGATATCCACCATATTCTGGCGCCATGCCCGAAAATAGAGCTCCTTCTTTGATTCGTCGTCACCTAGGCATGAAATAGCCTCCTCAGCATCCCGAACAATTGCCTTAATCTCGCCAATGTCCATCAGCACTGCTCTGAAGCTTGCGCTGGCGACAAAAATCTCCTTTTGTGCATGCCCTCTTTGATTCTTTGGCTCTCCCGTTTGCATGTTTTGTTGCCCGTAGGGAACTCCCATCCATGAATCAGGCGCAGGCTTGGCAGCAAAAGGGTTAGCACCTGCGTCATTGAAGTCGGAAGGCATGCTGTCAGGAAACACAAAATCTGCTGCCTTCTCATCAAACGGCGGGATGCCAAAATCACTCCCACTGTCTTCAAGCGAAGGGGGAGGAATTGGCGGGGCATCAAACCCGTCGAGCATAGCGCCTTTTTTGTGTTGCAGAAAATCCAAAAAACCCATGTGAACCTCAACTCCGCTAGAACGAAGGCCGTATTAAAAGTTTTAGTAGCATTCAAAAATGGTGACACTTCTCAGCAGTTATGGCCATGCGGCGCATTGATGCCAAAATGCTCATTTTTCAGCGCATCTGCATCCAGTAGCTAAACTTCAGGTGGCCTCACAGGCCTTAGGCTTTGTAGAAAATATCAAGAACTAACTGCCGGCATTATATTTAATATTTAGTACAGCAAAATAAACCAAAGCATTTAAATAATACTTAACTTCATATTAAGTAAAATGGGCATCCCATCAAAAGAAGAAAGCGTGCTTGAGTTGTTTTTCAACGAGCCGACAAGGCACTGGCATTTTCATACTATAGCCGAGTCTGCTGGTGCAAGTGATGTTGCGGTAGACAAATGGCTTAAAAAAAATGCTTCCGGGAAGCTTATCAAAAGAATCAAGCCAAAAGGAAAAATGCCCTATTATATTGCCAACTGGGATAACCATCAGTACCATAGTGCGAAAAGGGTTTTTGCCCTGAACAAGCTTCATGAATCAGGCCTGCTAGGTAAGCTGCAAAGCTTAGACCATGCAAAGGCTGTGGTTGTCTTTGGAAGCTTTGCTCGCTCAGACTGGCATACGGGAAGTGACGTAGATGTATTTGTTTTAGGTGACCCTGGAGACCTCGGCAGCGGAACGCTCTGGAAAGGCTTAGGGCTGGGAGGAAAAAGCAGAGAGGTCTCAGTGCATAACTATCCTACCATTGGGGACGCAAGAAACATACATTCAGGCCTGATGAAAAATGTTGTCAAAGGCTTTTTTGTCAAGGGTAACATTTATGACATCGCAGAGGTTGCAGCATGAAAATAGAAAAGCTTGATGAGGCGTATGACAAGTGCATCGCGTCAGGCTCCATCAGGTATGCTAACGAGGTTGACACAGAGAAAGCAAAATCGCTTCTTGAGAACGCTGAGCACGACCTTGACTCAATCACAGAAGTTACAGCCGTTCTTGAGAAGAAAAAAAGCTTTGGCCTTCTGTGGAGCAACAGGTACGAGATTATTCGCCAGTTGGTTTCAGGCATCTTGCTGTTTGAAAAGACCGTGTCTGACAACCATAAATGCCTCTATGCCTATCTTTGCATGAAGCACGGGGGATGGGAAATCGAATGGGAAACCATTGAGACCATGAGGCTTTTGAGAAACGGCATACACTATGAGGGCAGGCCTGTCTCCGCCGAAACATGGCAGTCATTCCGGTTGAAGTTTGATGTCTATACAAAGTCATTTCTGAAGATTCTGAAGCAGAGGATTAAAGAGTATAGAGATTAGCCCAAAAATTTCACCGTAAAATTTAAATTAAAGATGAGAGCTTCGGAACTCCCTTGGCTGGGACACCTATGCGCAGTTGGTTGCTAACCTTGGGATGCTTGCTCGCCCTTCTGCCTTTTGCATCCTCCAACGTGCTCCTCTCAGAGGTCATGTATGATCCTGATGGCTCTGACACTGGCCGTGAATGGGTGGAGATTTACAACAACGCAACGCGGGTAAACCTTTCTGGCTGGAAGCTCTACGAATCAGGCATAAGCCATAGCCTTGCCCTTATCAATGGCTCATTCCTTCTTGAGGGAAGCGAGTATGCAGTCATCACGGACAACCCTGCTGCTTTCCTTGCTGACTATCCCTCCTGCAATGCCACCATCCTTGACTCTACGTTTTCCCTCGCAAATACGGGGGAATACCTTGCGCTCAGAAATGCCTCCATGGAAACCGTTGACGAATACAACTATACCGCAGATGCTGGCAATGGAAAGAGCATGGCAAATATCAACGGGACATGGGTGATTGGAAACATAGGAGGGACACCTGGCTACGCCAACATCCCTGATGGGGCAGGAGGGGCTACGCCGCAATCCTATCGCCTCACCATAGAGCCTGTTATTGATAAAACGCTATTCGTAGGAGTCACCTACACCTCTCTCTTCAAGCTCACCAACAATGAGCCTTCCCTTGGGAAGATATATAACATCACCGCGCTCTACAACATCACAAAAGGCTGGCTCCTTGTGCATGAGGGCAACTTCACCAAAGACGAGGTAAGCCACTACTCCTCAGCCTCAACCGGAAGCTTCACTCCTGCAGAAGAGGGCAACTACAGCCTTTGTGCGAGGGTTGCTGGAGCAGCGCTGCCACAGCCTGATATACAGGCAGAAGCAGCATGCGCTGCTGTCGAGGCTATAGACACCAGTTCAATCCCCTGCAACATAAGCCTTAACCTCTCGCTCAACCAAACCTTTTTTCAGGAAGGAGAGAGGCTCAGCTATAAGATAGGGATATCTGATGAGAGCTACCCCTACATCATCACCTATTGGATAGAGGACTTAGCCGGAAGGCCCATTCGTGATGCGGTCAACACCACAAACGACAACGTAAGGACATGGACCACAGCTATAGATGAATCAGACAGAATCCTTTTTGTATGCGCAGCCTTAGCTGAGGTCGCCTGCACCGACAATACTACTGATGACAACAACGTAAGGGCGATGCTGCTTGTCAACGGCTCACACAGCAGCCTGGCCCCATCAGGAGAATCAGCAATCGTCATCGAGGAGATATATGCTGGAACAGACGGCAGCGCAAAATTCGGCGAGGGCATTAGGGCTAGAGTCAGGGCATATAAGGCAGACGAATCAGCAAGCCAGCTCAAGGCATGGATAGAAAAAGGAGATGAGCGGGCAACCAGCGTGCAGACTACCTTCAGTATTTTCCAAAAATTCACTGAAACTACCATTACCTTGCCCCTCCAGCTTAAGCCCAATTGCAACAGGGCTTTAGAGGATGGCACCTACACCCTTGTCGTGGAGGGTTTTGGCAGGCAGGCACGTTCAGACATCAGGATTGGAGATGTCCTCAGCTCATTCTGTGACGCGGACAAAGCCTCTCCTTCAGAACAGCCTGCGCCATCCTCCACAAAAAAGGCCGTCTCCTACAGCCTCCTTGCTTCCCCTGTAAGGGCAGAGGCATCCTCAGTCATTGAGTCTGAGGTGGAGATAACAAACACCGATGATGAGGATCATACGATAACCCTCTACAGCTACGCCTATCTCGGCTCAAAAAGCTATTCAGGGGAGCGAGAGGCAAACAAACGGCAGGTCATCGTTGAGGCAGGGGCCATAAAAAAAGTGGCACTCAAAAACCAGTTGTCGGCTATGGAATCTGGCGACTACAAATATAAAATCAGGCTCTACAAGGACAGCCAGAAGACACCCTTTGAGATAACAACCTCTCTGCAGGTATCGGGAAACGCTGGAGAGACTCTGCCTCTTTCTGCTGCAGGTAATGTTGCCCCTTCAGAAGCGGAGACTAAAGCAGAAATGGAGGAGATAACCATACGCCAGGAGCCAAGAGTGGTATACCTCTCCTCAGACAAGAAAGCTCAAAGGCTTATTCCTTTCGTATTCATCATCACCCTCTCCCTCATGGTGATAGGTGTGCTGCTGCTCGGGGGTAATCTTGGGGAGTGAGTTGTTTTTTGGTGAGGGCAATCTTTTAGGTTTCAAGAATCTGCGTTCTTTGATGGGGCGCTTTTTTTTACTGAAGAGGCAGCGGGCTTTTTCTTTGCTGCCTTCTTCTTGACCTGCTCATGGCCTTTTACGGTTGTCTTCCCCTTATGACCAGATTTCTTTTCTGTCCCTGCCTCAGCCTTTTCTTTTGATGCCTGTGATTTTGCTTCCTTCTTCTCGGCGCTCTTTTTTGAGCGCTTGCTGACCTGCTTTTCTGCGGCTGCTTTTGGCTTGGTTTCTCTGGCTTTCCAGCCAAGCTTATCAAATTCAGCTGCAACCGCCTCGTGGGATGCCCCTTTCTCTATGTCGAGCTTGCCGCGCAGAGGCTCGATGTGGGATACGTTGCACTTACGCCTGCGCACCTCGCCATCAAGAAGGACAAACTTCTTATCAAGAACGTCAATAATGACTGCCTTCTTTCCTGCATCTCGCCCTGCAATTTTCAGGCATAACCGCCCAACTTCTATCATTTTCTTCACCGTTCCTCTTTAGGTAAAAAGTGTCGCCAGCTTTTTGGGGAACACACTATCTCTTCTCTAATTCCATGCCGCGGGCTTCCTTTCGGAACTCCTCCCGCATGGCTTTTGAAGATAATACGCCACCATATGGCCTTTCTGGCCTTCGCTGCGCCTTCGGAAGCTTATGTAGCTGCCCTGGAGTCCCTCGGGGAACGCCATGCAGCTTCTCCCCTGTGACTGGGCAGGTAGCAGCCTTTGGCACTCTCTTCCTGTAATGAATAGTTACCCTGTTTCCAGGCAACTTTACCTTGAGCCTTCGAAATGAGCGGGATCGCAATCTTCTTGCAGGCATAATCAATGCACCTTCAATAGCTTTCGTAGGAGGGAGTTGAACACCAACGCAAAGAGGAAGTATGCCCAGAACCAGCTCATGCCAAGCACGCGGATGGGCTCATTATCTATGCGGATGGACTGCACAATCCCGTCATTGACGGGGTTTTCGGGCTGTTTATATTTCTTTGCATTTGTTATAATGATGTCCTTGCTGTAGTGATTGTCCCCTATCTGATAGAGGATATCATATTCTCCCTCACTTCCCTTGAGCCTCCATGAAGCTTTCTTCAGGTTCTTTTTGAATAGCCAGCCCTTTGTCTCTTCCGATAGCTGTGGGAAGGTATCGCCGATAGTCTCAAGACCAGGAGCCTCAATAGAGAGGTTGCCTGCAAATGCAGGGTTAAGGATTACGGTTGTGGTGAATTCCTGGCCAGGCGTAATGGGGTAATAGGCAAGATTTGAAGCAAACCATGTGAAGATTATAAGGATGGGAAGCATGGTGATAAGCATGGGCTTTAGTGAATGCCTCATTTGCTCGCCAGCTTTCTGCATGGAGACCTTGTTGAGCTCCATGACCTTTTTAGGGTCATCCTTCACTTCCCTCATCTGCTTCTGGATGTCCTTCATCTCCTGCTTGAGGCTTTTCATTGCCCCCTGGTCAGTCGAGAACTTGTAGATGACGGTGATAATCAAGGTGATGATGAAGGTGATAATAATTATTGCCCATACCGGGTCAAGATGGAGGATGGGCCCAAAAATAGGGTCAAGAATGGGGTTGAAGAGGTTTTCAAAGAATGTTGATGTCATGGTGGCTGTGATTTCTCCTTGCTATTATCCGCCCATCAGGGGGCTCATGCCGCATCCATCTTTTTCGAAAAGCATGGCCAAAGGAGGGGGAATTCCCGCTGCTTTTAGATTCACGCTAACTTCCCCCCATGAACTTCCTCATCAGAGGGTTCATGTCCATCATATGCTGCTGCGCTATCTCTTCATAGAGCTTGTACACTATCATGACCGTGAGAAGGATGCCTGTTCCTCTAGACAATGCTCCAGTCAGATCGGCGGTCGCTGCCAGCACTCCTACTGCAAGGCCACCCATAACCGTGAGGGGCCAGATGTACCTGTCAAGAAGGCGCTCAAGGACGCGCTCATCTCGCCGAAAGCCAGGGATCTGGAGACCTGAACTCATCATCTGCTTTGCGACGGTCTTGGCATCCATCCCTGCTGTCTGCACCCAGAATATCGAGAAGACAATGCTTCCTGCTGCCATGAAGGCGATGTAGGCAAGGGCGTGAAGGTATTGCTCGCCGAGGAGGAGAGTTTCCTGCTGGATGATGGTCTGAATCATGTTTGGGCCGCGAATCCAGTAGACAAAGCCCGATATCAACTGGCCGCTGCTTTCAGAAAATCCTGCAAACCACGTCGGGCCTCCCGCTATATTCTGGACCAGGCGCCCCCAGAGCTGGAAGTTTGCTATGAGGGCTGCAACAAGGATGACAGGGATGTTTGAGGTGTAGATAAAAGACAATGGCCACCTGATGCCGTGGCCGCGAATCCTGCCAAACGATAATGGAATTTCAACCTTCATTGCCTGGGCATAGACTGCCATGACAAAGACAAGAATGGTGGATGCTATTGCTGCTATCTTCTCTATTGCTGTTTTGGGGTCGCCTGCTGTAAGGCTCTGGAACAGCGCCGGAATTGCTCCGACTGAATAGGTGAATCCTGATACACCGCCTGGGCCTGGCAGCCAGTTGAATGCCTGCACGAAGATTGATTGCGAAACGCCTGCTGCTATGAAGAGGGAGATGCCTGAGCCAAAGCCCCATTTACTGATAACCTCATCCATGAAGAGAATGAGCAGGCCGCCGATGATCAACTGCAAAACCAAAAAGAGTTTCATGAATGTAGCGGTCCCGGCAGACAGCTGGACAGCGCCAGGCGTAGCCTGGATGAGAAATGCCCCTGTCTCTGGGTTGATGTAGCTTCCTGTGGAGAGGCCACCCATGAAGACGTAGATTGCCGCCTCAAATATAATGAAGAATATGGCAAGCAGCTTCTGCGTTCCCTGAAAATTCCTCTTGCCTTCGTGGCTTGTGAGGTCGAACTTGACGATGCCTGAGCCATTGAGAAGCTGCAAGACTATGGATGCTGTGACTATAGGGCCTATGCCAAGAGATATCAGTGAACCGAAGTTTGCAGCAAGGAGGATGGAAAGATATTCAAACTGGGAAAGGGCATTGTCAGCAAGGCCATAGAGGGGCATTAGTCCAAGGATGTAAAAGATAACAAGAACTATAAGCGTCCACTTGAGCTTCTCCTTAAAGGAAAGCTTCTTCTGCGTCGGACCTGCAACCTCTGGCAGGTTTGTTATAATCGTATTCCAGAGCGACATAGTCACTGTCCTGTCTGCTCTTCAGAACCAACTCGCGTAAGGGTTACGGAACCACCAGCGCTTTTGACTTTCTCTGCGGCGGAAACTGACGCACTGCTCACCGTTATCATCATCCTGCTTTTCGGGATGCCTGTGCCAAGCAGCTTATCATACCCAAGCTTTCCTAAATCAATCACAAAGGTGCCATCTTTTTGCGTAATAGCCCCTTCTTCCTGAAGAGCGTTCAGCCTTACTTCAAGCGAAGCGATATTTATAGCTTTGCTTTGCCTTTTGCCAGGAATCTTAAATCCATGCTTGCCAAAGCGCCGAGTCTTCCAGAATGAGGGCTTCTTTGCGTCCCCCCTTTTTGAGGATCCTGCATTGCCTTTGCCTCCCCTGTTGCCTGAGCCCCGGTGCTTTTTCCTTGCTCCCCAGCCATGCGTGGTCTTCCCTCGCTGCCTGGTGTTCTTCTTTCGCTTGTTGATGGTCATGGTTTCTAAAGCATACGCCTGATAAGGTCGTTTACTGCCTCGCCCCTGTCTCCTAAGGCGCCGCCTTCTACGAATGCCCTCTTTGTGCCTTTTCTGCCATATCCTTTCCTTGGCGGATGAAGATTATAGCCCTTTTTGATTATTTCTTTCCCCTGCCGGTCAAGCCCTTTCTTCTGCCTCTTCTCAATAAGCAATTTTTCAGTTTCCCCATCAAGAGGCCCCCAAGTCACCATGTCCTTGACCTTTTGTATCATCCCCATCACAGAAATATCCCTCTGAAGGATAACGCACGCGTTCTTCCTGGATAGGCCAAGCACCTGAAGGGTATGCAACATATCCTTTCGTATGCGTATCTGACCTGCAATCCTGATAACTGCAATTTTTTCCATCATGATTCCCCTGCCTTTACGTTTGCTGCTGAACCTTCCGCCATGCCTGTCGCTTTGGCGTCCTGCTCGCGAACGCGGGTCCTTATGAGTTCCCGAAGCGCCGCAAAACAGGCATAAAGGGTATTCAATTTGCTGTTGGTCTGGCCCCTAGTCCTTGACCAGACATCCTGGATGCCTGCAAGCCTAAGCAATTTTTGGCATTCTTTCTCAACGACAAGGCCCGTGCCTTTGGGCGCAGGGATAAGGTCAATAATGACTGAGCCGCATTTGCCCCTCACCCTAAATGGGAGAGAATGCTGGTCAGTTGAATTAGACTGCCATGAGCCTGACCCTCGCCTAATCTTGATGATATTGAGCTTTGCGTTGCGGATGGCTTTTTCCCTGGCAGGAACGGTCTCCTTTGCCTTTCCGTGGCCTACGCCTACATATCCATCCATGTTACCCACAACAGCAAATGTTGAAAATTTTGGCTTGTTGCCTTCCCTTGTCTTTTTCTGAGTCTGTTTGAACACCCTTCTCTGGCCTCCGCCGAACTTTCCTTTGGCCTGGCCAATGAGCAGGAGATCAGTCTGAAGATTAGGCAGGAGCGTGTCTACTATTTCTGCTTCAAGGATGGGTCTTCCCTCGTCAAGTATCTCATCTATGTGCTTGATTGTCCCTTCCTTGACGGCTTTCCCAAGAGTGGTCCTGGGGTGCCATGTTTGTGGGTCAAAGCCCTTCTCCTCTCTCTGGCGTTTGCCTTTAACGTCTTTAGCGCCTGCCGATTCTCTTGACCCTTCCAGGCTATCCTCCTCCAATGGGGGAGACTCCTGTGAGGATTCCTCTTCCGTTTTGCTATTTTTCCTTGTTCGTTCTGCCATCATCATGTTCCAAGGATGCTTTTCTTTACCTGCTCAACCAGCATCGGAAGGTCTTTAGGTGCGACACCCTGTTTCTCATAGCATGCAAAGGCTTTTCTTGCCTTATCGCCCAGTAACCCGGCAAATGATGCTATGTGCTCGCCCTTTATGCGTGAATCATCTGGGATGACCGCATCGCTGTGAGGCACGCTTATGCCTGCGTCAACAACGCCTTTTAGCACTGCATAGACGCGTGAGCCCTTGACCGACTTGTTCTGGCCGATGTCAAGAATCATAGAGCGCATCCCCTTCTCTTTGGCGCGCTTTCCCACTAGCAGACCAACAAGGTATGCGCTTGGCATATTGCCTGGAGACCCTTTCCAGCCAAAACCTTTCAGCATGCGGGCATCCGCAGCCACAATGACCTTATCGCCTACTTGCTGGTATTCGACTACCTGGGCAAGGGTGTTTTTGAGTGATTTTCTCACGACAAGACGCGGCATGCTGCTCTTAAGCAGCCTGAGCCTGGTCCTGTAGTTTGTCTTGCCTGACCTTATTCGCCTGTTTCCTACCGTGAAATTGACTGATCGTGCCATGGTTATTGCCTGACCTTCAAGTCATGCTCCTTGATGTAGAGGGTGATGTGACGCCTGCTTCGGAAGAAGCCGCCCTTAATCTTTGCGTAGAGCGAGCGATAGGGGGCCTTGGCAAGCTCGCCTTTCTGTTTCAGGGAGCGTATAAGCCTGCGCTGCGCCCTGACCCTGCCCATCCAGGCTTCTTTTCTTGGAAGGCGGGCTGTCTTTGTTCCTTTCCTTGAGCCTCTGCCTGACTGCCTTCCTTTCTGTTTCTGCTTCCTGCTTGCCCGCACACGCGCTTTTGAAGAGCCCTTGACCGCCCTCTTGCTGATCACTCCGTCCTTGACCATCTGGCGCATGTCAGCTTTGGTTATGACCTCTTTGATTTCCGCTGAGCTTTCAGGATTGAAATGGACTTTTTTTGGTGAGCATCTGAGCACCGATGCTGCAATCCTTCGCTGTGATGAGAGATTTACCATTTGAATTGCTCCTCCCGTTTTGTCAGGAGCCGGTCTTTCTCTTTCTTTTCAGCATCTTCTGGCTTTGCCTCTTCTTCTTTCTTCAATTTTCCCTCGAGCTTTTCCTCTCTCTTGGGTTCTTTTGCCTTTTTCTTTGCTTCCTGTTTCTTTGCCCGTTCTTTCCTATGCTCTTTTCTCTTCTTCAGTAGCTCTTCTGCTGCCGCAACAAAGTTAGGGGCATCGGCTATGTTGAGGATGGTGAACTTCGCTTTTTTCGCTTCTTCTATAAGGGCGAGTCGCTTTTTGAGACCCACGCTTCTTGCAATGATGATGCCGTCGGCCTGATGGTTAAGCTCCTTGATTTGGGAAACTGCGCTGACAACAACCTGCCTTAGGCCATCACGGCTGAGGCCGCGCACTGCGGCAGGGGAACGATATCCCTGAGCTATCTTTCTTGCGTAGCCTCTTTTCTTGAGCCTGACCTTTGACTGGATGCCTCTTGCCCTTCTCCACCTGTCCTTGAGCCTCAATTTTTTGTGGGCATCCTGCGTCCTGAAGGAAGGCTTGCGCTTCTTAGCCTCCGCTCTGTGCTTGAGGAGGGCAAGCCTCTTCCCCTTTATGTGCTCGCTAGCGTTTGCCATTGCTATCGTATCTCTTTGCCGTCCTTTTCAATGATGTAGATGCCGTCCTGAAAGACGCGCCGATCAAATCCTGACCTTCTGGTGAGAATCTCAATGGATGCTGCACATTGGCCAGCAAGCTCTTTTTGCACTGACTCAACCGTTATGATGTCTCCCTCCACCTTTACCTGCACGCCATCCCTTATCATAAACTCCCTTGGGACTTTTTCTCCCAGAAGGTTTTTGACTGAAAACTTCTTTCCTGTTACTACAGCAGTCATTGGGAAATGGCCTGAGCACACCTTGAGTCTGTAGAGGTGCCCGGCAGTTGCTCCTTTGATCATGTTCCTTATATGGGCATCATATGTCCAGAGCATCTTCTTCTCCCTCTTGGTATCTTTTGCCGTAGCCAGGGTGATATTGCCTCCATGGATTGCTATGCTGAAGAGTTTACCTGGAAGCTTTCGGGCTGATTCCCCTTTCCTGCCCTTGATGATGATGGTGGACCCATCAATCTTCGCTTCTACTCCCTGAGGAAGCGGGATGAGCGCAGTGAGTCCTGATAATTGTTCTTGAGCCATGGTCACTCTTAGTAGCAGTAGGCAATCAGCCTTCCTCCGATTCCCTTTTTCTTTGCCTCGTGGTGCGTCATGATGCCCTGATGGGTGGATATGATAAGAACGCCAAAGTCCTTTGCAGGAAGATAACGCTTCTCAAAGCGCTCAATGTCCACGCACTGGACTGCATAGCGGGGCCTTATCACATTACATTTGTTAATCTTCCCAAGCAGTGCTACGGTCGCATAATCGCCTTTGGCATCTTTTGTCACCGTTGCCTCGCCAAGATAGAGGTTGTCCTTCAGTATTTCAAGCACCCTAAGAAGCATCTTTGAGATGGGCTTGAGTAGCACATCCTGCTTCATTCTGGCCTCCCTGTTCAGGATGGCCGATACCCCATTCGCCAGTGGATCATTCATTGACATTCTGTTGCACCTTAGCTGTATTTCTTGAATCCTATGTCTTTTGCTATTTCTCTAAAGCACTGCCTGCAGAGGTTGAGGCCATAGGAGCCTATGACTGCTCTGGGCCTTCCGCAGCGCCTGCACCGCTTGCTGGCAGTCCCAAGGCGCTTCTTGGGTGAGCTATGCTTACGGAATTTCTTCTCCTTGATTGGCTTGCTCTGGAGCTGCTTTGCAATCTTCTCATGGCTTGCGTGGGTCATTCTTCTTCACCTATCTTTACACCAAATTGCTCCCTCATAAAGCCAATCGCCTCCTGCTGGGTTATCCGGTGGCATTTTGGGAGGTGCGCCCTTCCCCTTGCCCTTCGCTTGATGCGAAAGCCAGGCCGCTCAAGGGTCACACATGCCTGCAATCCCATGACCCCTATCTTAGGGTCATACTCTATGCCTGCGATGTCAATGTATTCATGAATCCCGAAAGAGATATTGCCGTTATCATCAAAATTGCTCTTCCTGAGGACGTTCCCTTTTGCGTCAAGGAGGCGCTTGAGGAGCTCTTTGCCTGTCCCTTTTCGGATGGTGAGCTTACATCCAATGGGAAGACCTGGACGCAACCCCCATTCAGGAATGCGCTTTCTTGCGTGCGTCTTGACAGGGTCAATCCCGGTTAGGTTCTTAAGGAGAGCCATCCCCTTCTCCAGCTGGACCTGATCCTTTCCTGCCCCTATATTCAGGGTGAGCTTCTCTATCCTAATCTCTTTCATGATATTCATGTTAGGTTATGGCTAGTGCTGACTTTCCTTTGCCTAAGACAAACGCGTTCTTCTTCGGTGTCTTGCGAATTATGCCCTTCATTGATTTGTACACTATATTTCCCTCATGAACCTGCTCAACAACGCCCTGATCGCCCCTATGGGAGCCTCCCGTGAGGAGGATATATGCCCCACACTCCAGCGGGAAGTGCTCCTTGAGTGCCTTGCCGTCAAGAATGGCGCTGTCGCCTACCCTGAGGGGGGTACCCTCTTCGGCTATGAGGAGTGTTCCGTCATGAAAAGTTACCTGCATCCTGCCTTTGCTCTTGTGCTTTGCCTTGATTCTTCGCACCTTGTGCTCTCCGGCCTTAGCCTTGAGCACTGCCAGCCTGCCTTTTGCATCAATTGCTACTCTGTATCTCTCCTGAGTCATTGGAAAGAAGACTTCATCCAGAAGCCCGACAGGATGGCGAGGATCCTTTCTTGTCTTCCCTTCCACCATAACTTCGCCTGCATTAAGCAGCACCCGTATCTCTCTAGCCGTAGCACCAACGTTGAGCACATCCCTCAGGATGACTGCCAGAGGGAGCACCTCTGCCAGGGGATGGCCTGATGGCCTGGGCCGAGCTATGAAAACTGCCTGCTTGCGACTGATGTTCCATGTCTTAGGAGTATTGATGCGCTTGAGGTGGCTCTTAGTCATGGTGTGCTCTCCTTTGCAGTCCGTTGTGCTGCCCCTTTTCTTGGCGCTTTCTTCTTTCCCCTTGTGGTTTCTGTGATCATCACGTTGGAGGGGTGGATGGGGCGAAGCGCTTTTGTCCCGTCTCGTTTTGTTACTTCTATCCCGATGACATAGATTCTGATGCCTTTGCGGTCAACCCTCTCGACGGTTCCGCTCTTTTTCTTGAACTCGCCCGCCATCACCTGCACCTTGTCGCCCTTGCGAATGGTTGCGGATGCTATGCCTTCTCTCTTTGCAGGTTCCTTAGCAAGGGGAGCGCAAAGGAACTTCTGCCTGAGGTGTAACGGCGCTTTAGCCCTGTATTTCCGCTGCCTTCTTGGCTGGATGCTTGCCTTCCATTCCGGTGAAAATGTGCTCTTCATTGCCCATCACACGATAATGTTTGCTATCTTTGCAATGCCAGGCCACCTGTCACATGCCTCTTTTGCAATTGCTCCCTTGAATATGGTTCCCTTCGGGTTGCCTTTCTCATCTTTGACTATGACTGCTGCGTTGTCCTCATACTGTATCCTCATCCCATCTGGCCTGCGATATGACTTCTTCTGCCTGACGATGACAGCCAGCACCGTGCTCTTTCGCATGTCCGGCCTTCCCTTCTTGACTGATGCCCAGACCAGGTCGCCTACGCCTGCTGCTGGCTTTCTTCCCTTGACTGTCTTGAGGCCGATGACCGTGAACACACGTATCCTCTTTGCGCCGGAGTTATCACAGGTATCAACCTCGCTTCCTACGGGTAGTCCCCTTGTGATGGTAGCCCTGACTGCCTTCATTTCCCTTCTCCCTCCACGCCCTGATGAAGAACAGCTATGATGACAAAATGCTTGGTCTTTGAGAGCGGCCTGCAGGCAGCAATCCTTACCCTATCGCCAACCTTTGCGCTGACTACAGGAGGGTTGTGCGCCTTGACGCGCGTCCTTGCTTTCTCGTAGCGCTCGTATTTGGTAACATAGCGCCTGCCCTCCCACTCAACAACGCATGTCTTGCTCATCTTATCTGAAACGACAATCCCCGTGTATGTCCTTTTGTGCACCCGAAGACTGCCTGTGTAGGGGCAGTTTTTGTCGTTCTCTTCTCCCTTCTGGAGCTCTCTTGCGCCCTGCACTTTGATTCCGATGTTTTTCATGATAGTCACCTAATGCAACTCAATGGTTTCTGGGGCAAACCCCACTTCATTGAGGATGTCTCGCATCCGTGAGCGATGATCCCCCTGCAGCTCAATCTTTCCGTCTTTGATTGTGCCTCCGCAGGCGAGCTTGCTCTTGAGGCTTTTTGTAATGTCACGGATGTCAATCTCCTTCTGGTCTATTCCCTCAATAACCGTGTAATACTTATTGAATTTCTTCTTCTCAATCCGGACTATAATCTTCTGGCTCTCCTTTGCCAGATTCTCCCATGTGCCAAGCTCTTTTGGCAGGCCGGTGATGGGGTCTATTTCAGGCATGCTTTGCTGATGCCTCCTTTTCGCTTAGTGCGAGCATTATGCGCGATATGGCCCGCCTGCTCCTTGCTATCTCTCCTGGGTTCTTGAGGGCAGCTCCTTTAGCGCGCTCAGCGCCAAGCTTTATCATTTCCTTGCGAAGGTCAGCAAGCCCTTTTGCAAGCTCTTCCCTGCTCTGGCTACGGATTTCACGCATCGCTCTGCTCATGTTCTGCCTGCTCCACAGTTGCTGATGGTTTTTTGGCCCCTTTCCTGATTGCTTTTTTCTTAACGGTTTTCTTTTTGGTTACCCGCTTCTTCTTAACCTGTCCCTGCTCTCCCTTTGATTCCTCTGGCGGGGCATCTCCTTGAGCGAACTCCTCTATCTTCTCCTTCACCAGCGTTATGGTATCGGGAAGGACTATGTCTTTTGGCATGATTGAGACCTTCACCCCGATTATCCCTGTCTTGAGCTTTGCGACAGCATGGGCCTTTCTTACGCCTTCTATTGCCGCGTCGCCGCACTTCTTGAGGTAGCCCTGATAGAAGCGCCATGTCCTTGCGCGTGCGCTTGGAATCTTGCCTGAGATGAGGATCTCTATCCCCAACGCTCCTGAGGCAAGGACGCTTGCCATGACCTTATGGCCAACGCCCTTGAATCTGGCGGTTCCGTAGCGCTCGAGGGAGCTTACTATGCGCTCTGCGATGTTGATGGGATCGAGATTGACATCGGTGACTTCGCTGATCTCTATCTGGGGATTCTCAAGGCCGAATCTCTCTTTCAGCGCTTTAGTCAGGTTCTTGATGTTCTGGCCTTTCCTGCCAACAATGAGACCTGGCCTTGATGCGTAGATTATTATCTTCTCACCCAGCGGCGTATTCTGAACTTTTGTATGGGAGTGCCCCACATTCCTAAGAGTATTACGAATGTACTCCTGAATGCTATACTCCTTCAGTTTCTGTGCTACGAATTTGCGCTCAATCATGCTTCTTCCCTTCTCCTGAATGGGCAGGCTCTTTTTTTGCTGTGGGCTTTCCTTTCGCCTCCACAAGCACAACCTCAATGTGGGTGCGCTTCATCTTGCGCCTTCTCTGCCTGCCATAATGCCAAGCTGAAGAAGCCTTGTTTGCCGTGATATGGCCGATAATCATGTCCTTTGCCGAAAGCCCTTTGAACACTGCATTTTTCTCTGCTGATTTCAGCAGTTTCAGGAGATAATCGCTTGCCTTTGCTGGATACCTGCCAGGGCCGATGCCTTTTTTATGACCTGTATTTTTATTGAATCTCGTAAGCCTCAATGCCTGCTTTTTTGCGGCAATATCTCCCAGGATAGACGTGGCCTTTGCTACTGGCTTGTTCCTGAGGAGGCTGCAGAGCTCAATGGACTTTTTTGTGGATATAGGAAGGGATCTCCCATAGGCTCTGGCCATGCGGCCTGCATCGTACCTCTGGAAAGCATAGGTTGTAGTCATGTCATCGCACCGATAATGACGAGCTGGATTTTGTTGCGCCGATTCCTGGAGCGTTGTGCTTCAGGCTCTTTCGTGTCATTGCGTACTCGCCAAGGAAATGGCCGACCATTTCTTCAGTGATTGCTATGGGGACAAAATCTTTTCCCTGATAAATGCGGATGGTTATTCCGACCATCTCGGGGATGATAACCATATCCCTTGTATGGGTCTTGACTGATGCCTTTTTGCTCCTAATGTGCTTGAGGAGCACTTTCTGAGGCTCGGTGAGCCCTCTTCGCAATGAGCGGCGCTGCCTTGCTGGTACCAACTCAGCAAACTCCTGCACTGAAAGCTTCATGAGCTCTTCGAGAGTCATCCCCTGATAGGTGAATGCCTTGCGTGCCATTTACCTCTTCCTGCCTGTTCTTCTTGGCGCGATGAGACCAACTTTTCTTCCTCTTGGGGCATTGCGGCTTGCCTGCGTCGGCCTTCCTTTTATCTTAGAGCTCTTGCCGCCAAATGGATGATCAACCGCGTTCATCGAGATGCCTGAAACGTGGGGATAAAGCTTGTTTCTTGCCCTCATCGCCCTGCTCTTGTTTCCTGCCTTGAGGATGGGTTTCTCCTTTCTCCCTGAGCCTGCCGCCACGCCAACCACTGCCCGGCATCCTGCATAAAATTCCTTCTTCTTTCCTGATGGCAGAAGCACGGTCACCTGAGATCCAATCTTCTGCAGCACTTTTGCGCTTGCTCCTGAGGTCTTGGCGAATTTGCCGCCGTCGCCTGGGTTTGCTTCGATATTGTAAATGCTGGTTCCTTCCGGGATGTTGGTCAGCGAGAGTATGTTGCCTGGGGTGAGGGACGCTGCATCGCCATAGGCAATGGCATCTCCTACCTTCACGCCAATGGGCGCCTGGATGATGAAATCCTCGCCGTCCTTTCTGGCTACTGCCATGATTGGTGCGCTGTGCGCCGGCGAACGATAAATATCCTTGATGATCCCTGAGCCTGTCCCCTCGATTGCTGCAGGCAGCTTTGCCCCTGCCACGAACCGAAAGCCAGGTGACTTGTAGGTAGGGCTTCCCTTGCCCCTTCTTTGCTGAATGAGATTCTTTCCCATGTTCCTTCTGTCCTAGAGCAACCCAAACTGTGTCGCAACATCTATTGCAGGAGTATCATCTGAGAATCGCACATAGGCTCGCTTTTTGCCATCCGGCCCTATAGCCGTATTGACTGACACTATCTTCACCTTGAAGAGCGATTCAATGGCTTCCCTTATTTCCTGCTTCCTTGCTTTCTTATCCACCACAAAGACCAGGGTGTTCTCCGCCTCTATTGCGCGAATGGTCTTCTCAGTAGAGATGGGGAACTTGATGATAACCGCATCAGTCATAGGAACATCCCCTCCTTCTCAAGAAGGTCTATAGCTGGTGCAGTCCAGAGTGCAATCCTTCCTGGAGCGCTTCCTGGCGCAAGCGCCTCTGCGTTGAGGTTTCGCACTTCGATAACGTCTGAGCCTGGCAGGTTCTTTGCTGCTTTCTGGAGGCTGCATGTCCCTGATACGATGAAAAGGATGCCTTTCTTTTTGCGGTACTTTCTTGCCCTCGATTTCCCCTTGCCGCTTCTGACGGACTTTGCGCTTGTTCTTGCCAATTCGCCTGCCATGCCAAGGGCTATAAGCGCTTCCTTCACGTCCTTTGCCTTTGCAAGGGATTCAAACGACGCATCAATAACGAAGGGGTATTCCTGGGGCGCTTTGTGGCCCCTTTTCCTGACAAGCTCTGCAGAGACGGTTGCGGCTATTGCGCTTCGAATTGCTTTTCGGCGCTCCTTGACGTTGATGTCTTTTTTCCAGATTTTCCATGCTTTTGGTGGGTGCGCCCTTCTTCCGCCGACGGTTCCTGGAGCGACTGCCCCTACCCAATTCCACCTTGAGCCTTTCCCTGACATAATCTTTCTTGGGACTCGGGAGATGCCGTGGCCATAGGATGCCTTGTAGTCATGCCTCCTTCGGGATAATTTTGCTGATTGGCGCAGCCCTGCCTGTGGCGCAGCGCCGTAGGCCTGGCGGGAGTTGCTCCTGATTACATCCACTGCCCTTGCAATAAGGTCTGGCCTTATTGCTTCCTCAAACTGCCTTGGCAGGGTGCGCTTGCCTTTTGCTTCCTTTGTGGGTGTGTAGATGATAAGTTCCATTTCTGCCCTGTTGCTATGATCTCTTTGATAGGTACTCTATGGGTGGAGCCTCTGGCCCTGCCCTTCTATTCGGGCGCTGGGCAACAACCATCCTCACCATGGATTTTGACGGCCCGCCAACTGAGCCTCTCAGGAGCAGGTAGTCATTCCTGATAAGACCATAGTGCTGGAAGCCGCCTGCCGGGCTGACTTCTTTTGCATCTGAGCCTATCTTGAGTATCCATTTATTGTATTCTGTCCTCTGATGGTGGCCCATCTTGCCTGCGTGGGCTACGCGATACATGAAGTGCGCCTGGGCGCTCCAGCCGCCAAGGGTTCCAGGGCCTCGCTTGGTCTTCTCTGACTTGTGCCTGCGTATGGATATGCCAAATCGCTTTATTGGGCCCTGCGTCCCTTTCCCTTTAGTGATGGTATGAAGGTCAAGCTGCTGGCCAGCTCTGAATACCTCTGAGACTTTCAACTCCTTTCCTAGAACATCCCTTGCTTTTGCAAGCTTCTCGTCCTTCTTTCCGCCGAGGGCAAGTTCAAACGCTTCAGGCTTCTTCTTGCCTATTGCCGTAAGCTTAGGCTGGGTGTGGACGAGAAGGCGGATGTCGTCAAAATCGGTGATGCCGTCAATGCTTTTCTTTTGGGTTTTGGGAACAATCAGCTTTCTTCCTAGCTCCTTATCGGCCTGCGCTGCGAATACCGACCCAACAAGCATCTTATTGTTGTCCATTGTCTTGTAGAAGTTGAGCGCTGCAACCCTGATGGGCGGGCACTCTATGATTGTTGCCGGGCAGAAAACGGATGAGCCCTTGGTAAGGGTTGTTTTTTTGGTATCGGTGATGAGAAGATGGGTCATGCCTACCTTGTAGCCTGCAAAACCAAGAGGGGCGGCGTCTTTTGCTGCTGGCCATGAGCGCACTCTTGCTGCCACGCCCTTGACCTGCCTTCGCGGCCAGACTCCCATACTTCCTTTTCTTGGTTTCCTTATTCTTGGCATGAATAAGCCTCTTTCCCCTAGATTGTCTAGGGGGGAACATTGCTTCAAAAAAGCCTTTTTATGACGCAGCTTCTAGAATTCAGCTACAGCAACTGTACTGAAAAGCTGTTCGTCTTTTCAGGCTTGTTGAACCGTGTATCAATGGAGTGACACTTACATCATCCACATGTTTTGCTGTTTTGGGGGAAATCTTGGATTGTTTATAAAGCTTCTGATTGGCTGTAATAGTTCACGGGCCTGAAGTTCAGCGACGACAGACATTTGGATTGATGTTGCGGCTTCCGAAGGAGAAAACGAAGAAAAAAAGGTGATAACCAAAAATGCTCAGCTGGCCAGCAGGGCGTTTGTTGCAGCCATCGCCTCAGTATTAGAGCGTTGCTGCCTGCGGGCATGAAGGATGAGCGAGGGTACCGTGCACGACGGAATTTCCATCATCAATTTCACCGCAGGC
>DUKR01000047.1:466-17584 GCA_013329175.1 Candidatus Woesearchaeota archaeon | reverse complement strand
AGAACGATATTAGGACACGAGGTGTTTTTTCTTTTCTCGTTCTCAAACAGGTATACCCGATATCGAGGATTAATTAGGCTAGATAGATATAAATAGCATAAAAAAATCCTCATGGCATGAACGTCAGGAACGTCCAGCGCACGGGCAGCATGTTCTATATCTACCTGCCGACAGGATGGTGCAGGAAATACCGCATCTTGGCAGCATCTAAAGTAGCGATGGAGACCAACAACGATGGATCCCTGACCATTATCCCAGAAGTGAAAGAGCGGGTGCAGAAGCGCATCAGCATAGCAATTGATGAGAAGAACGAGGACGTCCTCATTATGCTCATTATGGCCTGCTTTATCAACCCCGTGCATTCCTTTAGGATAGAGCTCAAAGGCGATGTTGACATCACTAGAATTCTTGACAGGAAGAACTTCGTCGCAGGCTTTGAGTTTGTCGATCTTGACCGGAACGTCGTCACCTATCAAGCTGCCATCACTGTCAACGACCCTGACCTGCTCCTTCGGAGCATGGCAAAGAGGCTGCGCGGCATGATTGAGATAGCGCTCACCGGCACTGCGCCAGAGGCCATAGCAAAATACGAGGAGGAGATAGACAGAAGCAAGCTTCTCATCAATAAGGCAGTGCTCGCAGGGCTCACCCACCACGACCAGGCAAGGCTCAGGCCGATTGAATTGCATTACGTCTCCCTCATCTCGGTCTACCTTGAGCGCATCGCTGACGTCATCATCCGGATGAAGCCCTCAGAGCAGCCCTACCTGAAGATGGTCCTTGAGGTTGTCGAACTCATCAGGGCTGCACTTGACGACGCAGGTGGCATTTCCTACGCGAGTGCTATAGACATAGCAAAGAAGGCGCTGAAACTGAAGGAGAAGAAGATGGAAAGCATTGCTGCCTACAACATAGCCCTCATCAGGAACAACCTTATCAACGTCTCAGAGATACTCCTTGACTGGTCCATGACGCTGCAGATGGATGAGGGAGAAGGCAAGGCATCTGCAAGAACAAATGCACCTGCCTCACATCGCAGCAGCTACTAAATAGATTCCATATACCAAATAGTAAAAGGTTATAAAACCCTGCCTAACCCGGGATTAACGATGAAGCAACTTCTGGCAGAGATTAAGGAAGCAGAGAAAGAGGCTCACGCCATCATCGAGCGTGCAGAGCAGGAGAAGGCAGAATCGCTTGCCAAGGTGCGCGAGGCTGTTACGCAATTCGAGGCTGAAGAGAAGGCAAAGCTTGAGAAAAAAAGCCAAAGAAGCCTTGACAGGCTCAAAAGCGACCTTGAGAAAAGCTCTTCAGAGATGGTGGCAGAGACCAGAAAGGACATAGCTGAGTTCGAGGCAAAAGCCAAAAAGAGCCATAAGAAGGCAGTTGACCTTGTTCTGAATGCATTCGAAGAGACTATCAAGGGATAAAATGCTCAAAGCAAAGCGCATGCAGAAATTAACATTGGTCTGCTCACAGGCAAGGCTTGCAGATGTCGTCAGAACGCTCCATAGTTTAGGCGCTGTGCACATCAGAAAGCACAAGAAGGATGAGCTTGACATAGGCGAGCCCTTTCCCGAAGCTGAACAGACTTCTTCCCTCCTCAACAGGACTGAATCCCTCATAGCGCAGCTGGCGGCACCCCGTAAGGACTACCAAAAACTCAGGCGCAACCTCGCTGAAGATGAGGCTGAGGTGGCGAGGATTGAACAGGCCCACCAGGACAAGCAGCAGAAGATATCCCTCCTTGAAGCGGAGAGGGCTGAAATAAGGAAGCTGCGTGACGTCCTTGAGAGGATAGCGCCTCTTGGCCTGCATGTTGAGCAGCTCTCCGGATACGGCTCTCTTGCAGTATTCGTTGGGACGCTAAAGAAGGAGCTGGCATCACAAAAGGTCCATGCCATAACAAAGGATTCTGCGCTGATGCAGAAAGAGAATATACTTGCGCTCTTCATGAGAAAAGGCAAAGAAGAGCAGATTGCAAAGCTCCTCCAGTCCCATGGCTTCCAGCAGATTGACCTTTCAGCGCTGGCGGGAAAGAAAGGCTCGCCTTCAGAATTGCAGCGCTCAGCAGCGCAGCAGCTTGAGGATGTCGAGAAGAGGATGGCTCTTGCCAGAAAGTACATCACGTTCATGGGAGAGAAGCACGCAAAATTCCTCCTTTCATTGAGGGAGCATCTGGCAGAGGCATTGGAAAAGGCCGAAGCTCCCCTCCAGTTCGCTAAATCAGACTTTGCCTATCTGGTTACGGGCTTTGCGCCAAAAGAAAAAATCTCCCTGATTCGGGAGCAGCTTGAGAAGGCCACCAGAAACAGCATCCATCTGATGATAAGCGAGCCTGGCAAGCACGATAACGTTCCCATCGAGCTGGACAACCCCAGAGGCGCCAAGCCATTCGAGTTCTTCCTTGACCTTTATGCATTGCCCAGATACCAGGAGATTGACCCGTCGCTCTTCATGGCGCTCACCTTCCCTCTGTTTTTTGGCATCATCCTTGGAGACTTTGGCTATGGCGCTGTCTGCCTTCTGCTTTTTTTGTGGCTCAGAAGCAGGTTTCCAAAAGCCAAAGCCCTCATGAACATCTTCATCTATTCTTCACTGGGAAGCATTGTCTTTGGCTTTGCCTTTGGTGAGTTCTTCGGCTATGAGGAGCTGTTTGGTTATGCCATTCCCCGTCTGCTCAGCAGGGTGAACCAGATAGACCTGCTTATGGGGTTTGCTGTCGCAGTCGGCGTGGTGCATGTCAACTGGGGTGTTCTGGCAGGATTTGCTAACGAGCTCAGGAGCCATGGCTTTGTGCATGCAGCAAATGCTAAGCTCTCATGGATAGTTCTTGAGGCAGGCGTTGCCCTGCTTGCCCTCTCCCTCACAGGCATTCTCTCCCTCCACTGGGGGCTCGGAGCAGCGCTTCTGGCACTTGCAGTCATCATGCTCTACAAGGGCGAAGGAATCCCAGGGCTAGTTGAGATTCCCGGCATCTTTTCCAACATACTCTCCTACCTGCGCCTGATGGCAGTGGGAATGGCATCAGTGATGCTGGCAGTAGTCGTCAACCAGTTTGCAGGCGAATTTGCGGCAGGCGGGGGAGCCATGATTGCAGCAGGCGTGCTGGTCTTTGTCATCGGCCACACCATTAACATAGCATTGGGCATTCTTGGCGGAGGATTGCACTCCTTAAGGCTCGAGTACGTCGAGTTTTTCACCAAATTTTACAAAGGAGGCGGCGAGCGTTTCAAGCCGTTCGGCGCAAAAGGATAAGCGGAAAAATAACGGAGGAAACAACAATGGCAGCAGATATTGGGACAGGATTGATTGCAATCGGCGCGGGTCTTGCAATAAGCGCTACAGCAATTGCAGCAGCGATAGCAGAGAAGGCGATAGGCTCAGCGACGGTTGGAGCCATGGCGGAGAAGGAAGAGCTTTTCGGAAAAGGCCTTATCCTGACCGTCATTCCCGAGACCATCGTCATCTTTGGCCTGGTTATTGCCTATCTCATCATCCAGATGGCAACAGTGCAATAGATGTTGTGAGCCATAAATAGTGTGAGCGACTATGGGACTGGAAGAAGTCAAAAGGGACATCATGGAAAGCGCGAAAGCAAAAGCAACGCGCCTCAGGGCTGAAGTAGAAGAAGAGCGCCAGAGGCTTGAGCACCTGGCAAAAGAAAGGGTTGCAGCCTTCGCTGAGATTCTCAAAAAACGCGAGGAAAGCGCGGCAGACCTTCTCAAGAAGACAACCATAGCAAAAGCCAGAGCAGAGGCAAAGCGCATGCTCCTTGAGAAGAAGCAGGAGAGGATTGATGCTGCCTTTGCCGATGCAGAGAAAGAGCTCGCAAGGCTTCCTGCTAAGACATCTGAAGAGTTTCTGAGGGCACTTCTTGCAAAGGCAGGAGCCGCAGGCGATGTTGCGGTCATCTATTGCAACGTAAAGGACGCTAAATCGCTCAGGGACGCAAAGATTAGGCAGCATGACCTGCTTGGAGGATTCATAGCTGAGAATGCCGATGCAACAGTCCGCCTTGACTACAGCTACGAGAGCATCCTTGCTTCAGTCCGTGAAAAAAATCTTCCAGAGATAGCGCAGGTGCTGTTCGGATGAGCCTGCGGCTAGAAGAATCCCCCTATGCCTATGTGCGCACCGTAGTCATGCGCACTTCCCTGCTGGGGAAGGATGACTATGACAAGCTCCTCAAGATGCGCTTTGCAGAGATTGCCCGCTATCTTGCCGAGCACGGCTACCGCGAGGAGATCAATAGCCTCGCATCAGCGTATGCAGGAGCAGAGCTTATTGAGCGCAGCCTGCACCTGAGCATGGCCAACTCCATGGAGAAGCTCAAGCGCATATCGCCAGGCGGCGTACAGCAGCTCATCTCCCATTATCTCAGGCAATATGACGTGCGCAACGTGAAAGCGATTATCAGAGCCATCTATCTCAAGCGCAGCGCTGATGAGATAAGGGAGGTGCTCATCCCTGTGGGTTCACTTTCTATGCAGGACATGGATGAGCTGCTCAAAAAAGCTAGCCTCATTGAGGTCATCAGGGCTTCAGGCATCATTGCTCCTGAAGAGATAACAAGAAAGATGCATGAGGCAGCAGCAGCACACGACATCCAGCGGCTGTGCAATGCCATGGATAAGGCATACTACCAGAGATTATTATCCTTTGCAGAATCCCTTCCAAAGGTAGGTGCGGCTGTAAGGGAGCTTCTCAAGCTGGAACTCAAGGCGACCAATGTCATGGCAATCATCAAGCTCAGGCGGGAGGGATTCAGTGCTGAGGACATAGCGCATCATCTCATCAGCCCCGACAAAGAAGATATCCGTCTCACAAGGTCAGAGAGCTTACAGGGGCTTTTCAAAAAGCTTGCACGCTCAGCATTTGGCCCCGAGCTCAAAAATGCTATCAGATCCTATGAGCAGGACGCAAGCCTTATCCCCATTGAAAGCGCCCTTGCCAGAGCGGTCCTGAAAAAGACGCTTACCCTTCAGCACAAAAATCCATTATCCATTGAAGTGACCATCGGCTATATGTTCGCAAAAGAGAACGAGGTAAAGAACATCAGGACGCTTGTTAAGGCAAAGCAGGCAGGATTCACTGAGACTGAAGTAGCAGATCATTTGGTGATATGACATGGCAGAGCTTGCAGTCATCGGAAACGAGGAATTCACCCTTGGCTTTCAGCTTGCGGGGATTGCTAAGGCCGTCAATTGCGGCGGCGACCATCTTGCTGAGATCAGGAAACTCAGGGAAGACCAGCATATCGGCGTCATCATCATAGACGAGAAGATATTGGACGGCCTTGACTACCACGACAGAGCTGATATCGAGTCAAGTGTCGCTCCGGTTTTTGTAGCGCTCTCAGATACTGCATCCCAGGACAACCTGCGAAAGCTTGTCAAGAAATCAATTGGCGTTGATCTCTGGCAGGACAGCGTGGAAGAAGAGAAGCAATAGCATCGGGAGAAGACAGAAAAAAAGAGAGGTGAATGGCCACACACAAAACGTTGTTGGAGGCTACATAATCATGGCAGCTCAGAAATCAAACCCAAAGGAAGCAAAGGGCGTCCTCTACAGGATAGCAGGCCCTGTCGTCGTCGCAAAAGGCATATCAGCACGCATGTATGACGTTGTTCGCGTAGGCAATGAAGGCCTCATGGGCGAGGTCATCCAGCTCGACGGCGAGAAGACGGTAATCCAGGTTTATGAGGACACCTCGGGCATCAAGCCAGGAGAGCCAGTCGAGAGTACCGGCGCTCCACTCAGCGTCGAATTAGGCCCTGGCCTTCTCACCAGTATTTATGACGGCATCCAGCGCCCCCTTGTGGTACTTCAGGAGCAGATGGGTGACTTCATCAGGCGCGGCGTCTATGCCGACGGCCTCAACCACAAAAAGAAATGGGAATTTAAGGCATCAGTCAAGAAAGGCGATAAGGTGAAGGGCGGTGACATCATGGGGGCTGTCCAGGAGACCGAGACTGTGCTGCACTACGTCATGCTTCCTCCAGGAGCAGAAGGGGTTATCGGGGAGATAAAGTCAGGTTCATTTACGGTAGACGAGGTGATTGGAAAGCTTGATGACGGTGCTGATCTTAGGCTTTCCCATCGCTGGCCAGTCAGGAATCCCAGGCCATCAAAGAAGAAGCTTACTCCTGAATTTCCTCTTGTGACAGGGCAGCGTATCTTTGATGCCCTCTTTCCCCTCGCTAAAGGAGGGGCAGCAGCAATCCCAGGGCCGTTTGGCGCAGGAAAAACGGTATCCCAGCAGCAGCTTGCCAAATGGTGCGATGCTGACATCATTGTCTATGTCGGGTGCGGCGAGCGCGGCAACGAGATGACTGAGGTATTGAAGGAATTCCCTGAGCTCATTGACCCAAAGACAGGCAAGCCCCTCATGAACAGGACCGTGCTTATTGCAAACACCTCCAATATGCCTGTCGCAGCAAGGGAAGCATCCATCTACACTGGCATCACGATTGCTGAATACTACCGCGACATGGGCTACTCAGTCGCAATCATGGCAGATTCTACCTCCAGGTGGGCTGAAGCCATGCGTGAAATCTCATCCCGATTGGAGGAGATGCCAGGTGAGGAAGGCTATCCCGCTTATCTCTCGACGCGCCTTGCTGAATTCTACGAGAGGGCTGGCAGGGTTATCCCCATGGGCGGCGATAAAGAGGGCTCAGTCACCATCATCGGTGCAGTCAGCCCCCCTGGCGGAGACTTTTCTGAGCCTGTGACGCAGAGCACCTTGCGTGTCACCAAGACCTTTTGGGCGCTTGATGCTAAGCTTGCCCAGAGAAGGCATTTTCCCTCCATCAACTGGCTCACCTCCTACTCCCTCTACCTTGACACCATGGAGCCATGGTTTGCGGAGCATGTCGCAAAGGACTGGCGAAGCCTTATCAGAAGGTTCATGGGCCTCCTTCAGGAAGAGGAGAAGCTTCAGGAGATTGTCCAGCTTGTAGGCTCAGACGCCCTGCCAGAGAAGCAGCAGCTCGTTTTGGAAGTGGCAAGGATGATTCGCGAATATTTTCTCCAGCAGAACGCATTCCACGAGGTTGATACCTATTGCGAGCTCAAAAAGTCTGAGCAGCTCATCAGGATCATCCTGAAGTTTGAGGAGCTTGCAGGGAGCGCGCTTGATGCAGGAATCAGAATCCAGAAAATCCTTGAGACCAAAGCAAGGACGAGGATTCCTGAGCTTAAGTTTGAGAAAAAATACGTGCCTCTCATCGAGGATATCCGAAAGCAGATGGAGCAGGAATTCAGTTCATTGAAGTAGGTGAGCCCCATGAAAGCAAACTCACTATACGCTCGCAGCCTTCATTTTGAGGGCGCAGGAGAGGAGAGGGAATCAACATGAAGGAGTACAGAACCATCACGCGCGTTGCAGGGCCCCTTGTCTATGTCGAGAAAACCGAACCCATTGGGTACGGCGACCAGGTCAGGGTCAGGCTTGGCGACGGCAGCATCAAGAACGGCCAGGTCCTTGACACCTCAGACGATCTTGTCGTCGTCCAGATCTTCGAAGGGACATCTGGCATAGACAGAAATACCACGGTAAGGTTCCTTGGCGAGACACTGAAGCTTGGAGTCTCAAAGGATATGCTTGGCAGGATATTAAGCGGTGCAGGAAAGCCAATAGACGGTGGCGCAGACATCATACCTGATGCCAAGCTTGACATCAGCGGAGCTGCAATCAACCCCTACTCGCGGGATTCGCCTGCCGACTTCATCCAGACAGGCATTTCTACAATTGATGCCCAGAACACCCTTATCAGGGGCCAGAAGCTGCCTATTTTTTCAGGCTCAGGGCTGCCCCACAACAGGATAGCTCTCCAGATTGCGCGCCAGGCAAAGGTTGTCGGCCAGGAGGAGTCATTCGCCATTGTCTTTGCGGCCATGGGCATAACAAACGAGGAAGCCCAGTTCTTCATGAAGGATTTTGAGCAGACAGGGAGTTTAGAGCGGGCAATCGTTTTCCTCAACCTTGCTGACGACCCTGCTGTTGAGCGGCTGATTACGCCAAAGATGGCCCTGACTGCTGCTGAGTATCTGGCCTATGAGCGCGGCATGCACGTTCTTGTCATTTTGACAGACATGACCAACTACTGCGAATCATTGCGTGAGATCGGAGCAGCACGCGAAGAGATTCCTGGAAGACGGGGCTATCCAGGCTACATGTACACGGATCTTGCCACCATCTACGAGCGTGCAGGCATCATCAAAGGCAAGAAAGGCTCAGTCACCCAGCTTCCCATCCTGACCATGATAGGCGATGACATAACCCATCCCATCCCTGACCTGACAGGCTACATCACTGAGGGACAGATAACCTTGTCCAGAGAGCTGCACACCAGAGGAGTTTATCCGCCGATTGACGTATTGCCCTCATTGTCACGGCTTATGAACCTTGGCATCGGCAAGGATTCAACAAGGGATGACCACAAGCAGATATCTGACCAGATGTATGCTGCATACGCCGAAGGAAGGGATTTAAGGGGCCTTGTAGCCATTGTCGGAGAAGAGGCGCTCTCAGCAAGAGACAAGAGCCTCCTTAAGTTTGCTGAGCTCTTTGAGGGGCATTTTGTAAAGCAGGGCGAGAGAGAAGAGCGTGCAATCAAAGAAACCCTTGACCTTGGCTGGAAACTCATAGGCTCCATCGAGGAGCAGCACCTCTCAAGGCTTTCAAAGGAGATGAAGCAGAAGCACTACGCCTACACTGGTGACAACGTAAGGGTTAAGGCTGTATAGCTCAGGGGAATAAAAGAGGTTTCAGCTAAAAGGATGGCGCAGGACATAAAACCAACCCGCTCAGAGCTTATGAAGCTCAAGAAGAAGATAAAGCTAGCTAAGTCTGGCTACAATCTTCTTAAGAAGAAGCGTGACGGCCTCATCCTGGATTTCTTTGTTATCCTCAAGAAAGTGAAAACCCTCAGAACGGAATTGACAGAAGAATACAAAAGAGCGCAGAAAAAGATTGCCCTGGCACGAATCCTGGAGTCAGACCTGCACATAAGGTCAGTTGCGCTGGCGATCTCCCAGACGCCAACACTTGAGCTTAAGAAGAAGAACATCATGGGGGTGGTCGTCCCCAGCATCACTTCATCTGAAGTGAAAAAGAAGTTTGCTGAGCGCGGCTTTGGCTATTATGATTCCATCGCAATAGACGAGGCTGCCGATGCCTTTGAGGGGGTTGTGGAGAAGGTGCTTATCGCAGCAGAAGTCGAAACCTCGATGAGAAAGATCCTAAAGGAGATTGAAAAGACCAAGCGAAGGGTTAACGCCCTTGAATTTGCCGTCATTCCGCAGATGGAGAAGACTCAGAGCTTTATTAAGATGAGATTGGAGGAGATGGACCGTGAGAACACCTTCCGCCTCAAGAGGATCAAGCAGAAGCTTGAAAATGCACAGGCTGCCTAGCTTGCAAATAACGTCTATGCTCAGTCAAAGAAAATTTCAATTTTTCAAAAAAAACATTTTTTCTACTCAACAATAACACCTAAAAATATTTATATATGGGCCATACGCCAAAAAAACATGAATGCTCAGCATGTTTATCCAACCGGGGAATCCCATAATGCCCTGGAGCAGTTGGAGCATGCAATGCACTGAGGTTTGCTTCTCTTTTTTTCTCACAACAAGGTGATGCTGCCATGATGCCAACACTCTTTTTCCAAAGTGGGGTAGGGCTATTGCTCATTGCTTCCTTTCTGGCACTCGTTTTCCTGCATGTGAAGCAATCACGCATCAGAAAATGCTTTTTGGCGCTGATCATTCTGGCATGTGTTTTGTTTCTTGCCTCGTCATTGAGTGTCCTTTTAGGGGGTGATGCTCTTGCCTTTTACCTGATGCTTTCAGGCCTGCGGGTTTCGCTGTCCATAGATGTACTTGCAGCCTTCTTCATAGGCATTATAGGGCTGGTTGGCCTTTCTGTCGCTATCTATTCACTATCCTACGTTGAGCATGTTGGCAGCGAGAGAAAAAAGAATTTCATGCTCTCGATGATGGCAGTGTTCATTCTCTCCATGGTGCTTGTGGTGGCATCTCACCATCTGCTGGGTTTCCTGGTGTTCTGGGAATTGATGTCCATTTCATCTTTATTCCTTGTTCTTATTGATTTTGAGAAAGAGGAAACAAGAAAAGCAGGCATATTTTATTTTGTCATGACTCAGTTGAGTACAGTCTTCCTGATTTTTGCATTCGCCCTTATCTATAATCATGCAGGAACCCTTGAGATTATAACCATAAGGGGATTGCCTCCCTTCATTGCTTCGTTAGTCTTTGTTTCTCTCGCGCTCGGCTTTGGGATTAAGGCAGGGGCCATCCCATTCCATAAATGGCTCCCTTATGCGCACCCGGCAAGCCCATCCCCCATTTCTGCATTGATGTCTGGCGTCATGATAAAGGTTGCCATCTATGGCATTGTCAGATTCATCCTGCTGCTTCCAGATAAAAAATTATGGTGGGGCATCCTCATCCTTATTTTAGGCACCTCCTCTGCCTTATTAGGTGTCATTTATGCGCTGAAAGAGCACGATTTGAAAAGGCTGCTTGCTTACCATAGTATAGAAAATATCGGCATCATCCTGATTGGAATTGGGCTGTATATGCTCTTTTCATGGTATAGCCAACCTGCTATTGCATTGCTTGCGCTTTTTGCAGCGCTATTCCACACCCTGAACCACGCATTATTCAAAAGTCTCCTTTTTTTAAGCGCAGGCTCAGTAGTTCATGCAACACACACCAAAAATATCGAAAAGATGGGCGGGCTTATGAAAACCATGCCCTACACCGCTGCACTCTTTCTTATCGGAGCCATATCAATAAGCGCGCTTCCCCCCCTGAATGGGTTTGTTAGTGAGCTTATGCTCTTTCAGGTGTTTTTTAGTTCTGGTGTCATTGCATCGCCAATGATGACACTTGTTTTGTTCTTTGCTTTGTCTTTGTTCGCACTGACAAGCGCTTTAGCCGCAGCATGTTTTGTAAAGGCATTTGGGATTGTCTTTTTAGCTCTGCCCCGCTCAAAAGAGGCGGAGATGGCTAAAGAATCAGGACCAGCCATGATTCTCGGCCAGGCAATACTTGCTGTGTTATGCATTGGCCTTGGAGTTTTTTCCTTTCAGATATTTCAGCAGGTAGGCCAGAAGGCAGGCATATCGTTTGATTTGCCCAATTTGCTATTGATATCTGCAACCGCAGTTTTCATAGGAGCAGTCATCTTCATTGCGGTGAGGGGCATAAGCAATAGAAATGTAAGGATAAGCGAGACATGGGGTTGCGGCATCGCTTCCCAAAACAGCAGGATGGAATATACTGCATCCGGCTTTTCAGATCCAATCCTAACCATATTTTCCTCTATCTATCGCACAAAAAAAATAAATCGCCGCTCATTTCATGACCATGATAGTGCGGTATTCAAAGAGGGGCATGCAGAGGTGCTGCTGCTCAGGTTTTTTGAGGAGTATCTGTACCTTCCTGTAGTCAGGCTCATCCGCTTTCTCTCTTCATTCCTCTATAAGGTGCAGAACAAAGTGGAATTGGACCCTTACCTATTGTCTAGTTTTGTTGCAATCCTTGCTCTCCTGCTGTATCTTGGGGTGGCTATACGATGAGCGGCTTCATAGCATTCGCTATAATTAATGTCGTAGTAGTGATGGCCCTTGCTCCGCTTTACATCTCTTTGGTAAAAAAAATGAAGGCTTTCCTTCAGGGAAGGAAAGGGCCAGGCCTGCTCCAGGCATATTACTCTCTCTGGAAGCTTTTTAAGAAAGAGGTGGTGTATTCCAGCAATTCTTCCTTTATTATGCGTGTGGCTCCCTATATCAGCATAATCTCTGCCCTTGTAGCTGCATTATTTGTGCCTTTGCTTTTTATTCCGGATGATTACTCCGGTTTTGGCAACATCATCCTATTGCTATATATCCTCGCAGTAGGCAAGTTCTTCATGGCGCTTGGTGGCCTGGATGCGGGGAGCGCCTTTGGAGGCATGGGAAGTTCAAGGGAGATGAGCATTTCATCCATGGTTGAGCCGGTAGTAATTGTTCTCTTTGCAGCCATTGCCTTTGTTTTCAGGAGCACCAATCTTTTTGAAATCCTGAGAGAAGCGTCGCATGGCCTGGGTGGCTATGCCTCTCTCTGGCTGCTCCTGATCCCATTAGTCATTGTGCTTCTCACTGAAACTGCAAGGATACCTATAGATAATCCCGAAACCCATCTGGAACTAACCATGGTGCATGAAGCGATGATATTGGAACAGTCAGGCAGGAACCTTGCGCTTCTTGAGATTGCCTCAGCAATAAAGCAGCTTCTGCTTATGGGAATTATCATCAACCTCTTCATGCCAATGGGGTTTAATCTGCAGGTTTTATTCCCTGCTGGCATTCTCATTGCTTTTGGAGCATTTGCAATAAAAGGGGCATTCCTTGCAGCCAGCATTGGCGTTATCGAGTCTTCAGTTGCAAAATTGCGCCTGTTTCGCCTGCCAAACCTGTTTGCCCTCTCGTTTTTCCTTTCGGTGGTAACTATCATGATGGAGGTATTGCTGTGACTATTCAACTCATAGATGAGCTGATAAAGGTGTGCATGGTGCTGCTTGTAGTGCTGACTGCTCTTGTCATCTCCCGCAGGAACCTGATATCGCTCATCAATACCTACGCTCTTCATTCGCTGGTTCTTTCAGCCATAGCCTTCTTGTTCTTCTTAGGCGAAGGGGCCAATGTCTTTTTGTATGCTTCCATCCTTACCATTATCACCAAATTATGGCTCATCCCTGCACTGCTTAAAAGAACTCAGAAAATAATGAAGATATATACTGACTTAGAGTATCACTATCTCCATCCGACCTCTTCGATATTTCTCAGCTTATTCATCGTCATCATTGTTTTTTTGGCGTTTTCCGGAATCAAGGATGACCTTGGGCTTGACCCCTTCAATTATTTTGGAGTAGTCATGGGCTTCTCTCTTGTCCTTATCGGGTTCATGATTATTTTCAGCAGGATAAAGATCATTACTAAAACTATCGGTTATCTTGTTATGGAGAATGGCGTGGTGTTGCTAAGCTTTTTCGTTGGGGAAATGCCTTTCTTGATTGAAGTGATGGTCCTCATGGATTTGCTTGCATTAGTGGCAATTACTTCTATTCTGGGGTTTGGCATGAATTCCTCGATAGAAGAGTTCCACAAGAGGCTGAACCCTTTCAGGAATTGGTTTAAGAAGGTGGATGAAAAATGATGCTGATAGTCATTCTTTCGGTATTGATTGCCGTCATGCTGGCCATCATATTGTCCCGCTCACTGAACATGATGAATTATGTTACGGTGTTCCATTCTGTGTTTGTCGCCCTATTTCCGGTATACCTGCTGGTTAAGGGGGTTCTGCCTGCTGTGTTTCATAAGAGCCGTTATCTTGTGGTTGACACATTGGGCGCCTATGAAATCCTCATCACAGGAGTCATATTCTTCTTTGCTGCAATTTACGCTAAAGGGTATGTAGCCTGCCTGATTAAGGAAGGGGAGCTGAGTAAGGCCAATGTGAAACTGTTTTATCTGGGATATAATTCACTGCTGCTTGCCATGGTTCTGGCATTTAGCTCTAACAATCTCTCGGTCTTATGGATTTTTGCAGAGATAACGACCATTGTTTCAGCAGTATTGATAGTGACTCTGAATGCAAAGGAAAACATTGTTGCTGCCATGAAATACGTGTTTATAACGTCAACAGCGATGCTTTTTTCTTTCATAGGCCTCATTCTGCTGTTTGCAGCAAGCAAAAATGGAAGCGGCGCTGCTACACTGAATTGGGACGCATTATTGCAGGCTTCGCATCAGATTCAGCCTCAATTGCTTTTCTTTTCCTTTGTGTTTATTTTTATAGGCTTTGCGGCTAAATCAGGGATTGTCCCTTTCCATACGTGGCTTCCGCCATCCCATTCAAAAGCAGCATCCGATGTCAGCGTCCTGCTTTCAGGTTCAGTCCTCAACATCGGGATATATGCCATTCTTAGGGTATATGCGCTGGTTGCAAAAAGCAGCATGGGGCATGAAGCATCAATGATGGTATTGGTTTTTGGGATAATTACTGTAGGAATAGCAAGCCTTAGCATGCTTCAAAAAACAAACCTGAAGAAATTAATTGCTTACTCAAGCGTCGAGAGCATGGGGTTCATGCTTATCGGCATTGCTGCCGGAAACATTTTTTGGGTGCTGTATTTTGTCGCAGCACACGCTATGGTAAAAGCCCTGCTTTTCTTTTCAGCAGGAATAATCCACCGGCAATATGGCAGCATGAGCATGGCGGAGATTAAGGGAGTATTCAGGCTCCAGCCCTTAGCTGCCTTGGGGCTCATCATAGGAAGTGTTGCAATAATCGGAACGCCTCTTTTTCCCATGTTTATGCCCAAATTTTATATTATTGCCTCACTTGCCAAGGCATCTTTGTTTTCAGCGATCATACTGCTACTTTTCCTTCTCATAGCAGCAGGGTCGTTCGTCTGGCTGATACTGCAGTTAGTCACCATGCAGGGAGCCGCACCAGAGCCGTATGAAATATATCCAAGCATGAAAATCCCCATTCTGGCATTAATCCTGCTGCTGTTGGTTTTTGGGGCATATTTCCCGCTTCCATTGTCTGGTATTTTAGCTGAGATGGTCTCACTGCTGGGATTAGGAGGGTAATAACATGAGCGAATTCGATAAAGAGGTTAGGCGCCTGTTCCCCTCCACCAGGTTTGAGGAGGCCAATAAGGGGGAGGTAGTTGTAAAGGCTGATGATACTGAGATTCCCGCACTTGCTCAGCGCCTTAAAGAGCAGAGATTCAGCCTTATGCTCCTGTTCGCCATGGAGGATTTTAACGGTGCGAATGGAATAACGCTGTGGTATGTCTTTGAGAAAGAGGGATTTGAAGAGATTCTGGTTATTCAGGCTGCAATGAAAGAGAGCATGGAATCAATTGCAGCAATATTTCCCCCTGCCTATTTGTATGAGCGCGAGATTATGGACGGGTTTGGGGTTGCTTTTGCCCGCGCATTTGACCAAAGGCGGCTGTTCCTGCATGAAGCATATCCTGAAGGTTTTCACCCATTGCTCAGGTCATTTCGGAATATGCACATCAAAGCAAAAAAGGCAATATCCTTGTCTGAAGAATATCCATTTAAGGAAGTGAAGGGGCATGGCGTATACCAGATTCCTGTAGGGCCAGTTCATGCTGGCATCATCCCTCCTGGCCATTTCCGCTTCAGTGTCATTGGAGAGACTATATTCAATCTTGAGATCAGGCATTTCTGGAAGCATAGGGGGATTGAGAAATTAGCTGAAGGCATGGCTCCCGAAGAAGGGCTTCTCTTAGCGCAGGGCATCTGCGGCGATGAGGCTATTGCAAACGCGCTTGCCTATTGCATGGCAATCGAAAAAATCTGCGCTATTCATGTGCCATCAAGGGCAGAGCACATAAGGGCATTGTTTGCTGAGATGGAGCGCGTATACTCTTTGCTGGGTGACATTGCAGGCATGGTTGTGGATGTTGCTTATCCTCTCGGAGCGAGCCCTTTTTTCATCCTGAGGGAAGAGATGCTCAGGTGGAATGAGGCGCTAAGCGGCTCAAGATTCCTAAAGGGCGCGATGAAGATAGGTGGGATGGCACATGATGTGCAGCCTGCTGCCCTCAGTGAGTTATCCCGCTATCTTGGCTCTTTTTATTCAAGATTTACTGAGGGCATCAATGGGATACTGTCATCATCCATGGTGGTGGACCGATTTGAGACTACAGGGGTAGTAAAAAAGGAGCTTGTGCTGCCTCTGCACCTGAGCGGGCCCATTGCAAGGGCATCGGGGATTCATGCCGACGTCAGGGTACAGCATCCTTATGGGCTATACCAGCAGATAGCGCCGTCAAATAAGGTTACCGAAGAGGGAGATGTCCTTGCCCGCTTTAGGGTGAAGGCAGCGACAATCAAGGACTCGGTAGGCATCATCAAGCGCATCATTGCGTCGTTGCCATCAGGAAAAATGTGCGCAGAATACAGGCTTCATGATGGGCATGCTTTCTCTCTTGTTGAGTCATCCCGAGGCCAGAATATTCATTTTATCTCTCTTGGCAACGGGAAAATTGAGAGGTATAAGGTGAGGACAGCCTCGTTTTGCAATTGGAACGCAATTGAGCATGCAGTGCTTGGAAACATTGTCCCGGATTTCCCGCTGATTAATAAAAGCATGAACCTGTCCTATGAGGGAAATGACCTGTAGGTGGCGCCATGGCAATTCCTATACTAAGCATGTTGAGGCAAAAAGTGACCGAGGATGTCACGTTTAAGGATGAAGAGTTCGAAGCATTAGGCATTGCCTTAAAAGGGGAGATCAACGCCATTTTTGGCAAGAGCATTGCAATAAGGGAAGTGGACACAGGAAGCGATAATTCGCCTGAGATAGAACTGGTGAATCTAACTGCTCCTCATTATGACATTGAGCGCTTCGGCATCACCTTCGTTGCGTCGCCAAGGCATGCTGACGTGCTCATCGTTACAGGGCCCGTAACACTGAACATGGCTACAGCGCTTCGTAAGACCTATGAGGCAACGCCATCGCCTAAATGGGTTATCGCATTAGGGGATGATGCCTGCGGCATTGGAATATTTCGGGATAGCTATGCAGTTGTCGGCAGCGTTGAAAAAGTCATACCCGTTGACCTGAAAATTTTTGGAAACCCGCCTTCCCCCAAGGAGATTATGAGGGGCATTCTTGGCTTTATGAAAAAGATACGCGAAAAAAATCATGTTGGGAAGCAGAGTGCTCAATGAGGAGATGGGCAGTGAGAACACCTTCAGCCTCAGGAATCTCAAGCAAAAGCCTGAATCGGCAGTGGCACGAGCAGTCTGAGAGGCAGAAGAAGCTTGGGCGAAAGTTCTGGCTCATCTTCTTTGGGGTGAAGCTTATCATTCTTATCCTGATGGTAGTCTTCCTCGTGCGGTTCGCCCAGATATTTCTGCATCAATAGCAACAAAAGAGGTTACAAATATGGAGAAATGCGTTGATATTGTGACACCGCGATGGATTGCATCTGCTGACACCTCTCCACGCATTTCGCCGATTGAATAATTGCGCCCCGTGTCCTTAAATCGTTCT
>DUKR01000047.1:0-319 GCA_013329175.1 Candidatus Woesearchaeota archaeon | reverse complement strand
AAATACCGCAATTATCCATATTTCTCGTCCTGCTAATCAAGGTCAGCAGGAGCATAGGTCATAGAAATCAGCGCAGCAACGAACATCGCCGCAAAGAACAGCGCAAAGGTAAATCCCCATGCTTTTGATTTTGGGATGGCCTCGTTGCCGTAGATGAACACCGCTGAGATGAGAAAGCCCACAATGCTTGTGAGCATGAACCCTCCCGAGAGAGGGACAAGCCTGTTGAGTTCCATTCCCTGTCAGTCAGAAACAGCCTATATAAACCTTGCGGCAACCCTGGCTTCATCCAAAAAATAAATGACATACTCCCAAAATA
>DUKR01000043.1:16047-19948 GCA_013329175.1 Candidatus Woesearchaeota archaeon | reverse complement strand
TTTATTTTTTGGATGAAGCCTTGGCTCTCCAAAAGATATATATAGTGACAGGGCCAGAGCAGCCACCATGTCGCAGTTCGCGAAGATCCTAGCCAAGAAGAGCCTGCACATTCTGGTGCTCTTTTTGCTTATCCCGTTTGGGATGCTTGAGGCTTGGCATGGCAAGCAGGCAGGGATTCTGTTCCTTGTCGGGGTGCTGATAGTCTTTCTGGTTCTTGAGTATTTCAGGCTTGAGCTTGACTGGAAGGTGCCCCTGTTCCAGCAACTGATGAGCCAGCGGGAGCGGGAGAACATCTATAGCGTCGTCTATTTCCTTGCCGGAGCCATCATCTGCGTTGCCGCGTTTGACACAAGCATTGCGGTAGCATCTCTTCTGATGACCATTCTCGGAGAGTTGACTGCATCTATTGTCGGGCTGAAATACGGAACGACATTGTTCATCAAGAACAAGACAGTGGTAGGGACGACATCGGAACTTGTGGTAAACCTGCTGATAGGGTTTGTCGTGCTCTCTTCGGTGTACCAATTCTATGTCATCATCGCTATGGCCTTTGTCGCAACATTCATAGAAGTCATCATTGATGAACTTGACGAGCACCTGCTTGGCCCAATCTTTTCAGGGTTTGTCGGCCAATTGCTCATCCTGCTCTAGCTTCTGCTTCTTTGAGGGAGATTGGCTCAATCATCTCTGCAAGGGATTTCAGGCCAAGCTCCAGCGCCCTTTCATCAGCTATCTTGTTGTGGGTATGGGGAGATAGTATCCAACGCCGCTCCCCCTTTGCAAAGGGATTGACAAAATATATCTTGCAGTGGGGGTGAGCAGCAATCGCTTTCCAGTCCCTTGCCAGCGCGTTGAGGCTTTCAGGGTTATTGAGGGTGACTATGGAGAGAAGTGCTTTCTCATCCTGTGCTTTCTGCAGCGATGTGTTGCACGTTGCGGCATCGAACTCAGGAAGCACCGTGATGTATTCTTTCTTGTCTTCGTACACTATTGCTGCATCAAACCCTGGCGTTTCTCTCTGTATCTCCCTGATATTCTTGAAGAAGGCATCTCTGCTTTTGAGATAGTCAAGCATCCAGTCGCGCAAGAGTTCCCGAAGAGAAATGGGTATCACCATATTTTTGTTTGGGAGGGGTGGTATTTATAGTTTATCTGGCCACCTACTTCAGCAGTGCATAGGAAAAGCCTTTCTCTATCGCCATGAGGGATGCTTCAAGGATGTTTGCCGAGACTCCGGCAGTGCCCCATGTTGAGCCGTTCTCCTGGAACTCGATGTAGACCCGTACAGAGCTTTCTGCGCCGTGGTCTTCGGCTATCATAACCTTGTAGTTGGTGAGCAGAACTTTTGCGGCGTTTTTGTGTGATTGCCCAAGAAGATCCCCGACTGCCTTGAAAATCGCGCCGACAGGCCCTCCTTCCTCCTCGGCGACGACGTCCTTCTCTTTTCCCTTCACTGTCGCCTTCAGGATGCAGGAGCTGTATTCCTTCCCTTCCCTGCGCTCTGACGTTGCTTTCCACGTCATGATATCAAATAGCGGTTCCCCTTTTCCAAAGAATCTTTTGGCAAGCAGAAACTGCTCTGCCTCAAGGCTTCCTATGTCATAGCCTTCCTTTTCCATCTGCTCTACAGCCTGAAGCATCTCTGCTACTGCAGGATTATCCTTAGTCACGCTGTAGCCAAAGCGCTTTGCAACTTCCACTATATTCGCTTTTCCCGAGAGGTCGGAAAGGACTATGCTGCGTGAGTTCCCTACAGCCTGCGGATTGACATGCTCGTAGGAAGCACCTTTCATGACGGCATCGACGTGGATGCCTCCCTTGTGGGAAAAGGCGTTCCTGCCTACGTAGGGCTGCCTGCTGTTGGGCTTGACTGCTGCAAGGGTGTAGGCAAACCCAGAGAGGGCAAAAAGCTCCTTCAGGTTGACTTTTGCCATACTCTTTCCCATCTTGAGAGCTAACGCGGGGATGACCTGGATGAGGTCTACATTTCCCGTGCGCTCGCCAAAGCCGTTGAGCGTTCCCTGGACGTGGGTTGCCCCTAACTCCACCGCGGCAAGGGTGTTTGCTACGGCTACTCCAGAGTCATTGTGGAAATGCACCCCTATCTCAGCGCGGAAATGGCACTGCTGCATGAAGGAGCGGACCTCCCTTACTATCTGCTCAACTTCAGCAGCGAGTGTCCCTCCATTGGTGTCGCAAAGGACAACTACCTTTGCTCCTGCTTCGCTAGCTACCCGTATGCAGGACAGGGCGTATTCCCTGTTATCCTTAAAGCCCTCAAAAAAGTGCTCAAGGTCATAGAGCACCTCAAGCTTCTTTGCTGCAAGGAAGAGAATGCTGTCTTTAATCGCCTCTATGTTCTGCTCAGGGCTCATCTGAAGCTGCTTTTCCACGTGCTGAAGCCATGTCTTGCCAAAGATGCAGGCAACTGGCGCTTTGCTTTTGACAATTGCCTGAAGATTGAAGTCGTCTTCAGCTTTGAGCCGTTTTCTTCTGGTTGAGCCAAAAGCGACAATCCTGCTGTTCTTGAGTTTCAGCTTTGCTGCCTGCCTGAAGGCTTCTATGTCCTTGGGGTTTGACCCAGGCCAGCCAAGCTCAATGTAGTCAAAGCCAAAGCTGTCCATGGCTTGCACTAGCTCAAGCTTGTCCTTGAGGCTGAAATTGATGTCAGCGCTCTGGCTTCCGTCCCGCAGTGTCGTGTCAAACAAGGCTATGTCGTTTTTTGGCATGGCAACTAGCTCCTTTGCTTTTGTGTACATGGAGTGAAGAATTCTGGCATGCTCTTCGTGTGAAGAGCAGCGTGCTAGCTAATAATGTTAAAGAGCATCTGTTCATGATTGGTAGCCAGATGTGGGTTCATTATTCGGCAGAAGGGGAGGATTATTTTTAAAGGTTTGGTTGCTCAGGCAGATTCCATGCAGCAATCGGCATAATTTACCCCCACCCGATAACAATATTAGTTGCTACTATTGAATAGTTAAAAGTGGAAATATTTATAAAGGCTGCTCTATACCCTTGCTTCTGCAATGATTGTCGAGAAGAATTTCCTGAACAAGCTGAAGGAGTTCGGGCTGAATTCCTATGAATCCAAGCTTTGGACTGCGCTGCTCTCACGGGGAAGTTCTACTGCAGGGGAGCTCTCTGACATCGCCACAGTGCCAAGGTCAAGGACTTATGACGTTCTGGAATCATTAGAGAAGAAGGGCTTCATTGTTGTGAAGCAGGAGAAGCCCATAAGGTATGTTGCTGTTCCTCCCGAAAAAGTGATTGACAGGGTGAAGGTGCGTATCGAGAAGGAATCACTGGAACGGATGAGCCTGATTTCGCAGCTCATGCAAAGCCCTATGCTTGAGACGCTCAACGAGCTGCATGACAAGGGGCTAAAGCTTCTGAACCCTACTGATATTTCAGGCATCCTGAAAGAGCAGGGGGCAATCCAGCACCACCTTGCATCAAGGTTCAAGGCAGCAAAGAAGTCAATCTCCATCATGACATCGGATGAGGGGCTAGTGCGTAAGGCAAAGGCGCTCCATGCTTTAGGAAATGCCCTCAAGGGCGTCAGCGTCAGGGTTGCTGCCCCTCTTGGAAAGGGGGTAGGGAAGCTTGCCTCTGAACTGTCATCCATAGCAGCGGTTAAGGAAGCCAGGCTTTCTGCCCGCTTCTGCGTCATTGACGGAAGGGAAGCTACCATCATGCTGCTTGATGACTCTGCTGTCCATCCAAGCTATGACACTGCCGTCTGGGTGAACAGCCCGTATTTTGCGCAGAGTCTTGAGAGGTTGTTTGATTCCGAGTGGAAGAGGCTGTGAGCCCGATTGTTCTAATGGTATAGCAAAGTGCCCATGTAAAAATTTCATTATTACTGCACTTTGCTATTAAAGAGCACCGTAACATTTCACC
>DUKR01000043.1:1065-15758 GCA_013329175.1 Candidatus Woesearchaeota archaeon | reverse complement strand
GGTCTATGGCTTCTTTCTCATCCAATTCCTTTGTATGTGCTGCAAATGTTGATGATGAACATTCCGTCGTGCGCTGCAAAGCCGTTCATCCTTCATCCGCGCATGCAGCAGCGCGCTACACTGCGGCAATGACCTGCTGGCCTACTGAGGCTTTTTTTGTTTAACCTCGGAATTTCAAAGTGCACGACGCTCTGCAATACAAGGGATGAAGTTACGCATTGCCCGTTGAAACGAGGGGAGGTACGGCCAATGCTTTTTTTATGATGAGTTTGTTGGGAATGCCAAAAACCCCCATGAGCCTATCCACTCTTATCCCTCAATGCTTGCCGCTCAGGGCTATCCAGATTGCATCTCAGGCTGGTGAAGCAGCAGAGCACCAAAAGATTTATATAGCTTTAAAAGGAAGGGGGTAAGCAATACCAATCAACCAAAAAGAGGTGTGTATCAAAAATGGCTGAATTCGGAATGCTTGAGGTCCTGCTTGCTATCATGGCAGCAACACTTGGAGCAATAGTCTATTCATTAAGGGTTTTGGTGCTGATGGAGCGCCGCGTTGCGAGGCTGGACCATAATATTGAGCACTTGGTATCCAGAATCATGCAGGAAGAGTTGCGTATCGAGAAGGCGATTGGCGTCGGCAAGAAGTCCGCTCCTGTCAAGAAGAAGCGGTAAGTTTTTTTTTCCTTTTGTTTTCTATCGGATTACTTCTTCAAGAAGCAGCCCTTTGAGTTGAGCCTGTTCTTTAGTGATGAGAACATTTTCTCCAACTTGGGTGATGTCGTCTAATGAGAGAAACAGCCAGGGTGTCTTTGAGAACCGCACGGCAAGCCATGGCTCAGCGCCAAAGATTGCGGCATAGCGGATAAGCTGCCCTATGTTCTCCCATGGAATGTATTTTCTGTCAGCAATGCTGGTCTTGCATTCGATTGCGATCTTCCTGTCAAGCTTTCCTGCAATGATGTCAGGGGAAGGGTATCGCATCGAGCCCGAACCAGCAACGCGCAAGGCTGCAAAGCCCTTTGCCCAGAGCAGGTGGATAAGCTCGCGCTCGGCATTGATTCCTTTTGTCTTCCTTGACATCAGACCTCAACCTTCAGAAAATCCCTTGCTGCCATGGTGTCTTTGAATATCGCTTTTGCGTCTTTTTCGTGGAGCTTCGTATCCTTATAGCGACTGGAGAAATGGGTGAGATAGAGCTTTTTCGCTCCTGCTTTCTTTGCTACCATAGCTGCATCACGCGAGGTCATGTGTTTGTATTCCCTGCTTTTTTCCTCCATGTCTGAGAGGAAGGTTGATTCTGAAATAAGGGCATCTGCATCCTTTGCCAGGGCATAGCAGCCATCACAAAGGGCAGTGTCTGCGATGAACGCAACCTTTTTCCCTTTGACGACGTAGGTGGCATCCTCAGGCTTTATGGTCTTTTTCCCCAGCTTTATCCGCTCCCCTGCCTGAAGCTTTCCCATAAGTGGGCCATGCGGAACAAGAAGCGCCTTTGCTTTTTTGAGGTCTATTCTTCTCCTGTCCTTTTCGGCGACCTCATAGCCATAGGTATCTATGCCGTGGTCAAGGAGCCTTGCAGCGGCGGTGAGCTCCCTTGTCTCAAAGACGATGCCTTCCTCTATCTCATGAAGCTCTACCCTGATGCTGCGGTCATCAAAGGCAAATGCCTGATACATATAGCCAAAGCGCTTTTTTGTGCCTTTTGGGCCGTAGACATGAAGGGTATGGGGGTACCCTGCGGCGTTCATGGACTGGATGAGGCCAGGCAGTCCAAGGGTGTGGTCGCCGTGCCAGTGTGAGATGAGTATTCTTGTAACCTTTGCAAGTGAGAGCCCTGCAACTTTCATCTGGCGCTGGATGTTCTCCCCGCAGTCTACAAGGATTCCTTCGTGGAGGTGCTTTATGAAGACGCCGCTATGGTTGCGATCCTTTGTAGGGGTCATGCTGCCCGTTCCTAGGAAGGTAAGCTCAAGCATATTCAATAAAATAAGGCGGGGTGTCTTTTATAGGTATCTTTTTAAATCTCCCTTCACAACACCTTCCCCATGACAAAACAGGATGATGGCATCAGGGCGCAGTTCACCAAGGAGACGGTGATAACCGAGAATTCCGATGCTGCGCGGGAGCTGCATGACAGGAACAGGTTCGGCGCTCTGCTTCCTGACGGGAGATTACAGCTGTCGCTTCCAGAAGCTCTGTATCTCATCGAGAAGAAAAAGATGGGGGTACAGGATGGCAGAGGGAAGCAGTACGAGTTTGAGCGCTTCCTGAAGAAGGCTACAAGGCTTGAGCCTCAGTTCTGGGTGAGATATTGTGTCTTGCGGGACATGCGGGACAGGGGGTACATCATCAAGACCGCCCTGAAGTTCGGGGCGGATTTCAGGGTGTATGAGCGGGGCGTAAAGCCAGGAGAGGATCACGCTAAATGGATAGTCTATCCCGTCGCAGAGGCCTCTGCCATGACATGGTATGAGTTTGCTGCAAAGAACAGAGTTGCCCATTCCACAAGAAAAAGGCTTCTTATCGGTGTTGTAGATGAGGAGGCTGATGTATCCTACTGGGAGATCAGGTGGATGCGGCCATAACATCAGGCAGTGCTAAAAGAAAGGCTGAACATTTTCTTTCTCCAATCAAAAAAATATTAATAATGCCCTCTTCTAATTTTGGGCATGGATGCGGGCGAGCGCGTTATTGAGTTTATAGGAAGGACAGGGCCAGTAGTGCCAGTGCAGGTTGGAAAATTCCTTGGTGTTGATACCATCTTTGCATCAGCCCACCTCTCTGAGCTTGCCTCCCGGAAGAAGCTGCTGATATCCCACCTGAAAATAGGGGGAGGATCGCCATTGTATTATCTTTCCCAGCAGAAGGCAGAGCTGCAGAGGTTCTCCTCAAACCTGTCGGAAAAGGAGCAGAGGACGTATGAGCTTCTGAAGGAGAAGAAAGTGCTGAGGGAATCAGTGCTTTCCCCATTGCAGCAGGTAGTAATAAGGGATATCAAGGACTTTGCCGTCCCCCTTGAGATTACCTTCAATGGGGTAAAGGAGGTGTTCTGGAAGTGGTATCTTGCTGACGATCAGGAGGCTGATGCGCTTATCAGGGAAATCCTGATGCCGCAGGAGCAGAAAAATGCAAGGCCAGTTGAGGAAGAAGAGGCAAAAATTCCTGAGCATGCGCAGGCAGCTAGAGGCGAGGACGAGCAGGAGCCTGGGGCAGAAGCCGGCTCTTCTGGAGAGGGGACTGATGATGCGGGAAGGGAAGAGGAGGATGCCCAAGGGCAAAAGAGGCAGCCATCAGGGGATGAATTTCTTGATGAGGTTTACGGGTATTTTTCCAAGCTCAATATCAAGGTCAAGGATGAGCAGGTCATAAGGAAAGCAGGCGATGCTGAGTTTGTAGTGCTCATTCCAAGCGCGGTAGGCGAGCTTAGGTATTTCTGCAAGGCCAAAAAGAAGGCACGCATAAATGAAGGGGATCTTTCCTCTGCGTTCATTGAGTCACAGTCACGAAAGCTGCCTACGCTGTTCCTGACAACAGGGAAGCTGACAAAAAAGGCCGAGGAGATGCTTGCACGGGAATTTCGGGGCATGCAGGTGAGGCCATTGTAGATGGGGGTTGCACTCACCTCGCTTCTGAAGCCCCAGGAGATAGCAATAGGGCAGCTGCACGGGAAAGTGCTTGCTGTTGATGCCTCATTGTGGCTGTACCAGTTTCTGACCTCCATCAGGTCGCAGGACGGGACACCTTTAGCTGACTCGCAGGGCAACGTGACCTCGCACCTGTCAGGGCTTTTTTTCAGGACGGCAAAGCTGATGCAGCAGGGGCTGAAGCTGGCGTTTGTGTTTGACGGAAAGCCTCCTGAACTGAAGCAGAGGACGCAGGAGATGCGCAGAGAGCTTAAGCAGGAGGCATTAAGGAAGCTGGCGCAGGCAGAGGCAGAGGGCGACATCGGGGGGATGAGGAGGTTTGCATCACGCACCGCCCGGCTGAGTTCCGAGATGATAGCTGAGGCAAAGCTGTTGGTTTCTGCCCTGGGGCTGCCTGTAGTTGAGGCGCCGTCTGAAGCTGAGGCGCAGGCTGCACATATGGTGAGTGTCGGGAAGGCGTATGCTGTTGCGACGCAGGATGCTGACGTGCTTGTGTTTGGCGCTCCCTGTTTGGTGAAGAACCTCTCTCTTTTCGGCAGGCGCAAGAAAGCGGGAAAGGCTGCTTATGACTCAGTTGAGCCAGAGCTAATCACGCTTTCGGGAGTGTTAAACGGGCTGGGGATTGACCATGAGCAGCTTATTGTCCTCTCGATGCTCATTGGATGTGATTATGCTCCAGGCGGGGTGAGGGGGATAGGCCCTCAGAAAGGCCTTGCGCTGGTGAAGCAGTATGGCCATGATTTTGGGCATCTGTTTTCAGATGTTGGGTGGGATGCGCAGTTTCCCTATCCATGGAACGAGGTTTATTATACCTTCAGGAACATTCCCGTCAGCGATGAGGTTTCCCTGTCGTGGGGCGGGGTTGATGGTGATGCTGTCCATGCGCTGCTTGTAGAAAAGCACGGGTTCTCTGAAGAGAGGGTTGGCGCCAGCCTGAAGAAGCTTGTTGATGAGAGCGAGGGGAAGGGGCAGAGGGGGCTTGGAGAGTTTTTGTAGAGGAATATTCTTATAGGTTTTGCCGCTTCCTTTTTGCATGAAAAAGCAACTGCAGGAATTATTGCAGGGGGAACTTACCAAAAGAGAGCTAGCGCTTATCCCTTCTGCCTATGACCTCGTTGGAGACATTCTCATCTTTGCTGATTTTCCTTTTGAACTTTGGCCTAAGGAAAAAGCTATTGGTGAGGCTCTTCTTTCCCTGCATAGGCACGTGCACGTGATAGCAAAAAAGACCGGACAGTACAGCGGGAGGTTCAGGCTTCCTAAGCTCGCCATCATTGCGGGGGAGGGCAGGAAAGAGACTGAGCATAAAGAGAACGGTGTCAGGCTGAGGCTTGACGTGGAGCAGGCGTATTTCTCGCCAAGGACAGGCTCAGAGCGGCTCCGCATAGCATCGCTTGTGCATGATGGCGAGTCTATCATGGTGATGTTTTCAGGATGCGCTCCGCTGCCGCTCGTCATAGCAAGGCATGCGCGCCCTTCATTGATTGTTGGCGTGGAAATCAATCCTGCAGCACATAGGTATGCCGTTGAGAACGTTGCGCTCAACAAGATGAAACATATTGAACTCATCAATGGGGACGTTGCTGACGTGATTCCGAGGATGAGGCGAAAGTTTGACCGGATTGCGATGCCCCTGCCAAAAGGCGCTGAGCCGTTTTTGCCGCTAGCACTTTCCAGGCTCAAGAAAGGAGGGACTATCCATTTCTATGACTTCCTTCATGAGGGGGAGTTCATTCTTGCTGAAGATAGGATTGCAAAAGCATGCGCACTGGCAAGGAGGAAATACAGCATAATCGGTATCGTCAAGTGCGGCCAGTTCTCTCCAAGGACGTTTCGGGTCTGCGTGGATTTCAGGGCGATGTAGAATCTGGCTGCGTAACGCGCTTTGCGTATAGGGGAATAAGGCTGCTGCAGCAGCGTAAAGGTTTATATTCTATGCCTTGTTTTCTCTTGCAGCGCGCGATGATTAGGTGAACACCAGTGCCTCTCAATGGCAGACGGAAGTAACTGATGAGCGCGCATTGCTTCTTCGGTTAGGGTGATTGACCAGTGGGCATGTCAAACAGGGCGGTGCATTTTTTGCAGATTTTCTGCGGCATCCTCTAAGTACTTGCGTGCTGCGTCTTCCTTTGCGGTTCTTTTGTAGCGCAGTGAAGTTACCGGCGGATTTCCTGTCAGCGCCTTGTACTGTAGGTCATCAATCCTTTCTTCCACATACCAGCTGTCTGCGACCTTGGACAGCCTGCTGTTTTCCTGAAGAATAATATCGGCAACCACTATCCTAAGCCATTCATCTACCTTGGTGTTGAGCATCCTGCAGATGAACAGGGCTCGTTTCAATATGGTGCCGCTCAGGCTTAATGTGACGGTCAGCGATTCTTTTTCTGCCATGCTCTCACTGTCCTGAAGGGGGTAATGGTTATTTATAAACTTTTCCATGTTTTTTATGGACAGTTCCAAAATATTTATAAATGAATTGTGGTGCCATTCCTGATGGATGGTTCGTACACTTATATCTACCATATACAGCGGGGGTGCGGTTCTTGCAGCAATCAACAAGCTCTCTCCAGAGCGGCTTATCCTCTTATCGGCAAATGAGAAAAACAAAGAGCGAAGCAAGGAGCGAGAGGCCTCTATCGCTAACGTGAAAAAAAATTTCTCCAAAATAATCCAGATTGAGGTAGTCCCCACCGAGGTTTATGATATCCCCCTCATAGTGAAGGATTGCTGCAAGATTATTGAGAAGGAAGATAAGGCGGGCAATGAAGTTTCCTTGCATATCTCAGAATCAAGAAAGACTCAGGCATTAGGGCTGTTGTTTGCCGGCTTCATTAAGAAAGACAAGATAAAAGGAGCCTATTACATCGAAGAAGAGTCATATAAAGTCAGGACGATGCCTCTCTTGAATTTCAAGGTATCTCCTACTAAAAAGAAGATTCTGGAACTGGTGGATAAGGGAGTTGTGAAAGTGGCTGATATCATCTCCAAGACAGGCAAATCAAAAGCGATGGTGTATAACCACATCAATGAATTGAAAAGGGATGGGTATCTGAGTGAGGATATGAAACTGACAGATGCTGGCAGGATATTGGTGGTGTAAGCCGACGGTGGATAGAATGGACAAGCTTAAGGTAAAAATAGAGGGATATGCAAGAAAGAAGGCTGGATTGTATCTCGTCAGTTTGAGAAGTGCATGGAAGTAGAGCTTGAGAATAGGAGGCAAGAAAATGTCAAGTGATTTAACTTTTATAACCAATGAAGGCGGGCAGAGTCTTCTTCATAGATTTACTGCTTTAATCAAAGATACAAGATATTTTGACTGCTTGGTCGGATATTTCTATGCAAGTGGTTTTTACAGCATCTATAAATCATTAGAAAAAACTGAAAAGATCAGGGTTCTTATTGGGATTAGCACAGACAAAGAAACATTTGAATTGATTTTTGAATCAAAAAAAGAAGCACAGCAAACTTTGCCATCATCAACTAAGGAAACAAAAGAGCAGTTTACCAGTCAGATAGTTCAGGAGATGGAAGCATCCAAAGACTCTTTTGATATCGAGGAAGGGATTCACAAATTCATTGAATGGCTTAAATCCGGGAAATTAGAGATAAAAGTATATCCTGCTGATACAATCCATGCAAAACTATACATTATGACTTTCAAAGAAGGCGACAGGGATGTCGGAAGAGTAATCACAGGCTCAAGCAATTTTACCAAATCTGGCTTAAGGGATAATATTGAGTTTAATGTTGAATTGAAAAATCGTTCTGATTATGAGTTTTCTCTAAAAAAATTTAATGAGCTTTGGGAAAATGCTGTTGATGTTTCTGAAAGATATGTTGAAACCATAAAAAAGAAGACTTGGCTGAATGATGAAATAACGCCTTATGAATTATATTTAAAATTCTTGTACGAATTTTTGAAAGAAAAAATAAATATTGACAAAGAGGATATATTCAAGGATTATCAGCCAGAAAATTTTATGGATTTGGAATATCAAAAAGATGCAGTCAAAGACGCAAAAATGAAGCTTGATGAATATGGCGGAGTTTTCATCTCTGATGTTGTTGGATTAGGGAAGACTTTTGTTTCTGCTATGCTTGCCCAGCAATTAGATGGTGGAACTTTAGTTATTGCTCCTCCTGTTTTGATTGACAAAAACAATCCTGGCTCATGGAGAAATGTATTTTTTGAGTTTGGTGTCAGGCAGGCAGATTTTGAATCAATAGGGATGCTCGATAAAGTAATACAAAGAGGCACTGATAAGTATAAGAACATCATTATTGATGAAGCTCATAGATTTAGAACAGAATCAACCAAGATGTATGAAAAACTTTTCGAAATTTGTAGGGGAAAAAGAGTAATTCTGGTTTCAGCAACTCCCCTTAATAATACTCCTTTAGATATATTAAGCCAGATAAAACTTTTCCAAAATGGCCATAAATCAACGCTTCCGAGTCAAAGAGTAAGAGACTTAGAAAAATACTTCAAGAAACTTCAGAATAACCTTAAAGGACTTGACAGGCAGAAAGATAAAGAGGAATACCTACGAATAATAAAAGAAAATGCAGAAGATATAAGAGAAAATGTTTTGCAGTATCTTATGGTCAGAAGAACAAGAAGCAGTATCTCAAAATACTATGGAAAAGACTTGCAAAGGCAAGGATTAAAATTCCCAGAAGTTGCTGATCCTGAGCCTATAGTATATCATTTCAGCGAAGAGCTCGATAAGATTTTCAATAAGACTCTTGAGCTTATTATAAAAGAGTTCAAATATGCAAGATATACGCCATTATTGTATCTAAAAGAAGGAGTTTCACAGCCTGAAGAAATCTCCCAGAAGAATATGGGAAAATTCATGAAAATACTTCTTCTCAAGAGGCTTGAAAGCAGTTTCTTCGCATTCAAGAGGTCTATCAATAGGTTTATTTATTCATACAAAAGATTTATTGAAGAATACAACAAAGGAAAAGTCTATGTCAGCAAAAAACATATCAATAAAATTTTTGAATTCTTAGAGGATGATGACAGGGAATCAATACAGGAATTTATTGAGAACGAAAAAGCTTCTGAATACACTTCAAAAAACTTTTTACCGCATTTCATAAAAGAGCTTGAGCATGACTATCAACTTCTTCTGAAAATTGAAGGCATGTGGAAAAATGTAAATGATGATCCAAAGCTTGATGAATTCATAAAAAGGCTATCGAAAGATAAAACACTCAAAGACCATAAATTATTAGTCTTTACAGAATCTAAAGAAACCGCAGACTACCTTTACTCAAAGCTGAATATTCCAAAATTTGACAATAAAGTAATGGCTTTTTCAAGTAATTCTTCTGAGTCAGATAGATTACGGACTGTTGAGAATTATGACGCAAATTATAATAAGCATAAACAGAAAGATGATGTCAGGATCTTAATCTCAACAGATATATTATCAGAAGGAGTAAGTCTGCATCGCTCAAATGTTGTTATAAATTATGATATCCCTTGGAATCCTATCCGAATGATGCAGAGAGTCGGTCGTGTAAACAGAGTAAGCAAGAATCCGCCATTTGGCACAATTTACACCTATAACTTCTTTCCAGCAGGGCCAATAAATCAGGAAATCAGCTTAAAGGAAGCAGCAGAATCAAAAATAAAGGCATTTATTGAGATGCTTGGAAATGACGCAAGGCTTCTGACAGATGAAGAGATAAAATCGCATGATTTATTCGTAAAACTGACTTCCAAGAGGATAATAACGGGAGAGGGCGAGGAAGATGATCCAGAATTGAGGTATCTGACATTTTTAAGAGAGATAAGGGATAAAAATCCAGATTTGTTTGATATGATTAAAAAACTGCCTAAAAAGGCAAGAACAGCAAAGAAGCATTCTGGAACAGGAAATTCTGTTTTGACTTTCTTTAGGAAAGGAAAGCTAAGAAAGATATTTATGACAAACGGAAGCATTGTTGATGAGGTTGATTTCATCAAAGCAGCAGAAATTCTTGAAGCTGGAAAGGACTTAAAGAGAGAAAAGCTTGACGCGGAATTTTATAAGCATCTTGAATTAAACAAAAAAGAGTTTGATTGTGTTTTTATCCAAGAAGAAGATGAGCCGAAAGCTCCTAGCGGGAGAAGCCAAGAAGGAAAACTGCTTAAAACTATAAAAGCCATAATCAAGGCAACGGAATTTACTGATGAAGATGAGGATTACTTGCAGGAAGTCTTAAAATTGCTCAAGGAAGGCGGAATTGCCAAAGCTACCATAAAAAGAATAATTGAGGAGATTGGAAACGAGATAAATCCTCTTAAAATTCTGGCAAAAATAAAAGCAGGAATTTCTCCAAGAGTTTTCCAAGGCACTTTTACCAAGAGTTCTGCTGACATTGCAGGACCAAAAGAAGTAATACTTTCGGAGTATCTGATTAAAAATGGATAAGCCTAATACACTAAAACTGCTTAATGAGACATTCAACCACGACTTTGATATCAATCGCTTTGCTAAGTTTGTCAAGGAATTGTTCAATGACTTTTCTATCAATCAGAAAAGTTGGTCTGTCTGGCAGGAATATCAAGATTATATTGAATCCTATGCCTCTTTAGGAAATTATACAGATAAAACAAAAAAAATAATAGATGTTCTTGTTGTGAAACTTAGGAAATCAAGCTCTCGCGACAGAGCAAGGACAATGCAGAGGAATTTTATCGCTAAATACCTTTCCAATGCTGAAAAAGATGCTGCATTAGTCGCTTTTTATGGAGAAGATAGCGATTGGCGATTTTCTTTTGTAAAAATGGAGTATAATCTTGTGAAAGATGAAAATGGAAAAACAGTAATCTCTAAAGAAATTACTCCTGCAAAAAGATATTCCTTTTTAGTTGGCATAAATGAGCCAAATCATACATGCAGAAGGCAGTTTTTGGAATTGGTTATGCAAGACGAAATAAATCCTTCTGTTGAAGAGATAGAATCTGCTTTTAGCATAGATAATGTTACTAAGGAGTTTTTTGATGCGTACAAGGAGTTATATTATGAGCTTGAAGAATGCTTGCAAAAAGTAAAAAATAGGGATAAGCATGTTAAAGATGAGTTTGAACTTAAAGGAATATCTACTGTTGATTTCGCAAAGAAATTGCTCGGGCAGATAGTCTTTATTTATTTCCTGCAGAAAAAAGGATGGCTTGGAGTTAAAAAAGGCGAAAAATGGGGAGATGGCCCAAAAGATTTTATGAGATGCCTATTTGGCGGTGGGATTAAAAATTACAAGCCTTTAGTTTCTTATAACAATTTCTTTAATGAAATACTTGAGCCATTATTTTATGAAGCTTTGGCAAATGACAGAAGCGCAGACGACCATTTCTATAGATTGTTTAATTGCAAGATTCCATTCCTGAATGGTGGATTATTTGAGCCAATAAATGACTATAAATGGGCTGAAACTGATATTGTCATAGATAACGCGATATTTGATAGAATTTTAACAACATTTGATAGGTTTAACTTCACAGTCAAGGAAGATGAGCCTTTAGAAAAGGAAGTTGCTGTTGATCCTGAAATGCTTGGAAAGGTTTTTGAAAATCTGCTTGAGGTTAAAGATAGGAAGTCAAAAGGGGCGTTCTATACTCCCAGGGAAATAGTTCATTATATGTGCCAGCAATCTTTGATTAATTATCTTGAGACCAATACTTCTATTGTTCGTAAAGATATTGAGAAGTTTATACAATTAGGGGATTTAGCTCTTGACATGATAATAAAAGAACAGGAGCAGGTCAAAAAATATGGGCGTTCGTATGATATAAAAGAAGAGTATAGCTTGCCTAAATCAATAAAAGGGAATTATAAAGAGATTGACAGGTTACTTAAAGAAATAAAGATAGTTGATCCTGCTGTTGGCTCAGGAGCTTTCCCTGTTGGAATGATGAATGAGATAATCAAAGCCCGTTCAATTCTTTCTCTTTATTTTAACGAAAAAAGAAGCGATTATGACTTGAAAAGAGAGATTATAGAGAATTGTCTGTATGGTGTGGATATTGAAAGCTCTGCTGTTGATATTACAAAATTAAGGTTTTGGTTATCTCTTATTGTTGATGAGTTGGATATGCAGAACATTAAGCCACTTCCTAACTTAGACCATAAAATAATGTGCGGAAATAGCCTATTGGAAGAGTTTGAAGGAGTAAAGCTTTTTGATGAGAAGTTGCTTGGAGAAGTCAAAAAAGATGTTTCTTTTGAAGTCAAAGCAATAGAAAAAGAGATTGCTGAACTTTATTCTAAAAAGGGAGATATTGTTAGAGGAAAATCAAACGGAAGCTCTGTCAAGGAAGTTGAAAAAGAGATTAAGAAATTAGAGAATAAAAGACAGAAGTTACTGTCTGCTCCTAAAGATGAGAATAGGGATTCTACATTAGATGAAGCGTTACTGCACAGAAGAAAAGAATCCCAGAAAAAACTAGCAGAATTGAAAAGCTTGCAGACACAATTCTTTAATGCCGAAAACAGGAACTTAAAGAAACAGTTAAGAGATAAGATTGACAAAATCGAATGGGAACTGATTGAAGAAACTTTGAAAGAGCAGGGCAATCTTGAAGCCATGCAGAAGCTTTCACAATATAAGAAGAACAAAGCAAAGCCATTCTTTTTATGGAAATTATACTTCGCAGAAGTATTCCAGAGAGAGAATCCAGGGTTTGATGTTGTTATTGCTAATCCGCCATATGTTAGAGTGCAGAATTTGTCTCATCAGGAGATAGATACATACAAACGAATATATTATAGTGCTTATAAGAGGATAGACATATCTATATTATTTATTGAATTAAGTTTCAAATTAGTCAATAATAAGGGTTTTGCAACATTTATTACCTCATCCCAATTCACTAAAACTGAATACGGGAGAAAAATTAGGGAAGTAATGAAAAAACCCATAGTGTCTATGATCTATTTTGGAGATAATCAACTTTTCGAATCCGCAACTAATTATACTTCGGTTTTCTCCTTTGTTGACCATAACAATCTTGATTATTTTACTTTTTCCAACGCCGAAAAATTTAATACAAAAGAAAACTTAATAATGCATATCTCGAAAAACAGTGATAAAATAATAAAAGACAGCCTTAGAGATGATGCTTGGGAATTAGATAACCTGGAGAATATTAATATTCTCAACAAAATAAAAAATGCTTCTAAAAAAGTATTAAATGATATTGCCAATATTGAATATGGTTTAGTAACTGGTTCAGACAAGATTATGGTCTTTAAAAAAGGGCAAAACAAGAGATTAGAGAATAAACCCTTTGTATTTCCATTATTAAGGCCTTCTGAAACAGATAAATACTATTTGTCTCAAACAAACTTTTTTGTTATTTATCCTTATAAAAATTATAATAATAAAACAGTCCTAGTTAAAGAAGATGATTTAAAAAATGAATCTCCTGAAGTATATGAATACCTCAAGGAGAATAAAAATCTTTTAGAAAAAAGACAAGATTCACGTACAGATTTGACCGAGGAAGGAAGTTGTTGGTATGGCTTAATGAGGCATTCCTCTTTTGAGAAAGTTGTGCGAGAAAAAATATTAACGCAGGCTTTATGTAAAGAAAATGAATTTTGTTTGGATAAGAAAGGTTTGTTCTTTACAGGCGGGAGTATCTACTCAATATACTCGATAAATGACAATATAAATAACTTATCCATTCTTGGATTACTTAATAGCAGATTAGCTGAGTTTTATTATCAGATTGTGTGTCCTATCAGACAAAATAGTTATAAATTTTATGCAGGGACATTTCTTAAAACCCTTCCAATCTGTAAGAATATGGAGAAGAAAGAGATCCAAAAACCAATTATCCAATTAGTCGACCAAATACTCTCCATCACTAAGGACGATGATTACTTAAACAATCCTAACAAGCAGGCAAAAGTCAATAAATTAGAGAAAGAAATTGATCAGTTAGTCTATAATCTGTATGAATTAACCAATGAAGAGATTAAGATTGTTGAGGAGTTTGGGAAATGAAAAAAGATTTAGCAATCAGGAACAGCACTGCTGAATTTTTGATATTTACTGCGCAGGCAGGAGAAGAATCTATTGAAGTAAAGTATGCAGACGGAAATGTTTGGCTTACTCAACAAATGATTGCCAAATTATTTGATAAAGGAAGAAGCACAATAACCGAGCATCTAAATGAGATATTTAAAATAGGAGAACTCGATGAAAAATCAGCTTGTCGGGATTTCCGACATACTGCCTCTGATGGGAAGGAGTACGCCACAAAATTCTACAACCTTGATGCGATAATCTCTGTTGGATATAGAGTAAATTCACAAAGAGCAACACAGTTTAGAATCTGGGCAACTAAAGTCTTAAAGCAATTTGCAATAAAAGGGTATGTTTTAGACAAAAAACGATTAGAAAACGGCAATTTCTTAAATCAGAATTATTTTGACGAGTGGAGACACAAATAAAAATGCCAAAACAAACTAAATCCAATAAAATGGATAGAACTATCCAGAAAAATGGACAATTAAAGAAAGAGATAGCTTTGCTTATCCCTTTCATCAAATATCCATGGAAAGATTTTACATTAACAGAAATAAAGGAATTGACAAAAAATAAATCCCATCACTATGTTTTTGAAGCATTAGATAAGTTTGCGCAAAAAATAATAAAAAAGGAAATGCGGGGAAATACGAACATTTACAAGTTAAATGAAAGAACGCAAATTCTTGATTATTTTATCATGGGGGAGCTTTCAATCAAAGAAAAAAGCACACATCTGCCAATAAAAGTAATACAGCAGATTCAAGAAAAGATAAAAGAAGCACATTACACTTTTATAGTAACTGGAAGCTATGCTCAAAACAAGCAAAAAGCCAATTCTGACCTTGACATTGCAATCATCATACCTAACGAGAAAAGTAAAAAGCCATTTGAAATAGCATTAAAAGAAGGGGAATTAACCATTCCGGAAGTTCATGGTTTCGTATTTACAGAAGAAGAATTTTACCAGATGCTCATAAACAATGAGTTCAACTTTGGAAAAGAATGCGCAAAAAACCA
>DUKR01000043.1:592-844 GCA_013329175.1 Candidatus Woesearchaeota archaeon | reverse complement strand
CAAAATGGATTCAAAGGTTAAACTATACTTGAAAAGAGCCAGAACAGAGATGAATATGGCAACTTTGCTGTTAAAAACATCAAACAATAAGATACTCAACGATTTTGACATCCCGGAAGATGAAACCTTTTACAGCGGAGTTATAAGCCACTGCTATTATTCAATATTCTATTCAGCAAAAGCAATGCTTCTCTCCAAAAATATTGAAACAGAAGCTCCAGAAGTGCATAAGAAAACATTAGACTCTTTTAA
>DUKR01000043.1:0-426 GCA_013329175.1 Candidatus Woesearchaeota archaeon | reverse complement strand
ATGATAGTAAAAGCAGAAAGCCTCCTAGAGATTTTCAAAATAGAAAAAAAGAAAAGAGGGAATTTCACATACAACACTATCGCTCAAGCAAATATTGAGCCTGCAAATGTATCAATAGAAAATGCAAAAACATTCTTCAAACATTGCAACGCTTACCTTACTGAAGAAAAATAAATAGTAAGTTTTCTCACCCCTTTTAGTTTCGTCGTGCCCCCCAACTCTAAACGATACGCTCGGCTACGCCTCGAATTGATAAAGTGAAAATTTAACTCTTCGGTTTTCGGCTTCGCCGACCGTTGCACTAAACCTCGTTCCTATGGAAGCGTATAACAGCGATCACATAAGTTATACGCAATTAAATTTTCACTTTAACGACGAGTTGGGGGGCAGTCGTTTCTATCAAGCGAACAAAGTGAGGTGTGCCCA